>NZ_CP095413.1:1221818-1527272 GCF_023016285.1 Muricauda sp. SCSIO 64092 | reverse complement strand
ATGGCGGAAGCCCTGATCCAGGCCGACAAGCAGTTTGAATGGGCAATTTACCCGGATAAAAACCATGGCATCTATGGGGGCAATACAAGGAAGCACCTCTATCGTAAAATGACGGACTTTGTCATTGAAAAACTCAGGGATAGGCCAAAGAAGCCCGCACAACTTTTAAAGCAACCCATAAAGGGTTAAACCGAATTTAATCCAATTGTTAACTAAACCAACTAAATATGTCAAATGAGATAACACCTGCGAGTGAAAAGCAGCTATTAGGACACCCCCAAGGACTTTTTTACCTCTTCTTTGCAGAGCTTTGGGAACGCTTCAGTTTTTATGGGATGCGGGCGCTGTTGACCTTATATATGGTCAATGTTATTTTTGAAAAGTTAATGGAGCGGGATTATGCCACCGCCGCAGTTTATGCCTCTTACGGTTCCTTGGTTTACGCTTCTACCGTAGTTGGGGGTAGAATTTCCGATACCATTATGGGCATGCGAAAATCCATTTTTCTCGGAGGTATATTTATGTCCATTGGGCACTTTGTTCTGGCCATTGAAAATGACATCGCCTTTTTTCTCGCACTTTCCTTTATCATAGTCGGCAATGGGTTCTTTAAACCCAATATTTCCACATTTGTCGGTACGCTCTACAAAGAAGGCGATCCAAAAAAGGATTCGGGCTTTACCATTTTTTACATGGGCATTAATATTGGGGCGTGGGTCTCTCCCCTGCTGTGCGGTTGGTTGGCAGCCAAGTACGGGTGGCATTATGGCTTTGGTTTGGCAGGTATTGGAATGTTAACAGGCTTGCTTTTTTTCTGGAGTGGTATCAGAAGGGGTGTGTTTGGTGATAAAGGGATGGCGCCCAAGGCCAGAGTAGATGAAAAAAGGCTTTTGGGCATGCCCCAAAGTACCGTGGTCCCCATTCTATGCGTATTGAGTGTTCCATTTATTGCGTTTTTATTGTCCTCCTACAAGCCATTGGGTGCAGATGGAAGTTTTTTTGGAGATCAAAATATTGTCAATGTAATTTTTAAACTTATCGCCGTAACCATTTTGCTGTATTTGGGATACATTATGTTCAAGGCAACCTTGGAGGAGCGTAAAAAGCTATTTGTGGCGGTATTAATCACTTTTTTTATGACCATTTTCTGGGGATTTCATGAACTCTCTGGAAGTGTGATCACCTTATTTTCGGCAAGAAACGTGGATTTGGAAGGAATTATGTCCGCTTCCCAGACCAATTCACTAAACCCAATGTTCATTATTCTATTGGCCATACCCATCTCGCTGTTATGGACATTTCTTTCAAAGAAAAACCTAAATCCCCGTACCCCCTATAAATTTGGCTTGGGTTTGGTTTTTGCGGGAATCAGTTTTTATGTATTGGCCATTAGTGGGGCCAGTGCCAGTGAAAATGGATTGGTACCCTTTGCTTATCTGCTGTTGATGTATTTTTTATTGTCTGTTGGGGAATTGTTCATGTCTCCGGTTGGGCTTTCAAAGATTACGGACTTGTCACCAAAACGAATTGTTGCCTTTATGATGGGGGTTTGGTTTTTATCCTCGGCATTTGCTTTTCAAGTGGTAGGTTTTATAGGAAAACAATTGGCCATTGAAAGTACTGACGCCAATGTTGGAGGTATGGATACCCTTGGTGTTTACACGGATGGGTTCATGCTCATTGCCAAATATTCCCTTGGCGCCGGTATTTTGGTGTTGGCGGCTTCCCCTTTGATTAAACGATTAATGGGCAAAGTGCACTAGTCTTCGAAAATAAATGGATAGGCTCCCTTTTCGCCGGTATAGTGGAAAGGGAGTTTTCTTTTTTTGCAGGTTTGCTGCCATTTGCGTACGATACGCTTATAATTACTGCCATCGGCCAATATCATTTTAGGTTGTACGGAATCAATAAATCGTTCCAAATGGATTTTTGGGGATTGCGTAAGTAGCACATACCTGGGCATTTTAATGTGTGTATACACCCCTGTACCATCCAAAATGAGGATTTTTTCACCACGGGCTTGATAGTTGTTTTGAAGCGTGTCCCAATGTACCGACCTTATCCGTTGGGCAATGGTATAATCCCTCACCAATCTTTTGGTTTTGTCCGAATCACGGGTCAGTACATTTAGTCGTTGGCCCTGCTGATGCAACACTACCGAATTCTTGGTTTGATGCCATAACCATACTTTTTCTTGATTGTGGGATGTCCACACCTCAAAAAATAGATAACCACAATAAATCATTAGGGCGGTCAGTAAAACCGCAAGATTTTTGAAATTGGGGGAAGATAAAACATGGACAAGGCCTATGATCATAATGCAGGTCAGTACCATTTGTACGGCATCAAAAGGAATATCCCTAAAAAGAAAGGCTTCCTGTTGTGCAACCCATGCTATGACTACGTTCATACCGCCAATAAGCCCATCATAGACCGTCACCAGAAAGGGCGGTAAAAGGTCGAAATGGACCAATACCAATACCAGTATTCCAAAACCCAGGATAATCCCCAGAAAAGGCACTACAATAAGATTGGAGACAAAAAACAAGGCAGGAAACTGATGAAAATAAAACAAACTCAAAGGCAGTACCCCTAGTTGGGCTGCGATACTTACCGAAAGTAGTTGCCATCCTTTTCGCACCAACCACCAATTTGGAAACCAAAATTGTTGCAGTTTTGGATACATCCAAACAATGGCAAAAACGGCGGCGTAACTCATTTGAAAACCTACTTGGAAGAGCAAGAGCGGCTTGATGAGAAGAATAAAGAACATGGATAGCGCCAGTATATTGAATGTATTGGTAGGTCTATTTAAATAAAGCGCATACGCCAAAAAGGAGAACATGGTAACCGCCCTTACGATGGAAGGTGAAAGACCGGCCACAAAAGCATAGGTCCATAAAAGGGCAACAACGATTACCAGTTTCAACGTTTTTCCCCTTTGCAAGCGTTCCAAGGGTTGTAACAAAAACTGGAGCAATACCAACAGAATTCCTACATGCAGTCCAGAAACCGCCAAGATGTGGACCGCTCCGGCATTTTTATAGTTGTCATAGGTTTCTTCGGAAATATCATTGCGCTGTCCCAATAGTAAGGCCTGGATAACACCCAATTGTTCTTTGCCAAAGGGTTGTTTTTGTAGTTTGGTGATTACATCCAATCGGAAATTGGCAGCAATTCCCCTTAGGGAGGGTGAAGGATTTTTGAGTTTGAGGAATTCATGGCTGGAAATTTGAATTTGACCGTAAACCCCTTGTTTTCTTAAATAGTCTTTATAATCAAACTGATAGGGATTTAAAGATGGCGGCACCGGATGTATCACGGCCCGGGACAAAACTTCATCATCGACTAGAAGCTCCTTTGTTAGGGAATCCTTGGTCACATAGAGCATTAAGGTACCGGAGCCCCCTTTTCCATCAATGGATTCGACCCTTGCAAAATAACGATGGGAGTAGGTGTTGGGTTTTAAGGCCTGTGTAATTTTTAATTGGAGTGTCTTTTCAAAGCCGGATACCTTCAGATAATGGTTTGGCTGATTTTTGGGGCTGGAGAAGCCAATAATCAACATCCCGATCAGGGTAGTAGTTAGAAAGGCGATGGGTCCAAAAAAAGGAAATGAGGCCCTTTTTTGAAGTTTGTGGACGAATCCCAGAAGTACGATAAGAACAATGAGTGCAACGGCTATGAATTCGATTTTAGGTTGGATGTAATAACCCAAAATGATTCCCAGAACTAGGTAAAGGGTAAGCTTAACGGAAACAAATTCAGAAAAACGCATTATAGAATACGGGTGGCCTTTATAAAGGAATGGCTCCAAAATCCTTCCCGAAGTGAAGATACAATAACCCCACGGGAAGATGTGGAATGTATAAATCGAATATCATCTCCATCAACATCCACCACAAGGCCTACATGGTTGATGCGTTTTCCGCTTTTCGATGTCTTGAAAAAAAGCAAATCCCCCTTTTCCACATCTTTCAACCGAATCCTTTTTCCCTCATCTGCCATTTGGTGGGACGTCCTCGGAAAGTTAATGTTGTTGTCTTTTAGGGTTACATAAACCAATCCGGAACAGTCCATCCCCTTTTTTGTGGTGCCTCCAAATTTATAGCGTGTTCCCGAAAAGGACATGGCTTTGGCAACCACTCTATCCGCTTTTTTATTTTTGGCCACTCTCTTTTTAGTGGGAGGTTTTGTGATGGTATCTCCCTCCTTTGCCTCCACCGTAACGGTCTTTTTTTTACCATATGTGGTTTTTTTCCTTACGACACAACTGGTAAGGATCAAGAACGCAAATACAGAAATAAGGGTTTTGGTACGCATCCAAGACGGGATTTCTTCTTGGAATGTAAAATTACATATTTTGAACAATCAGTTGGGCAACCTTTTCGCTGGCGCCTGTTCCTCCCAATTTTTTGATCAAAGCGTCATAATCTTGACGTATTTCTTCCCTTTTTTGGACTTCCAGGATTTGAGATAACTCCTTTTTTAGGTTTTTGGTGGTCAAATCACCCTGAATCAGTTCTTTCACCACTTCCTTATCCATAATTAAGTTTACCAAGGAGATATAGTTCAGCGTTATGATTCGTTTTGCAATTTGGTAAGAAATCCAATTCCCTTTATAACAGACCACTTGTGGTACCTTAAAAAGGGCCGTTTCCAAGGTGGCCGTGCCACTGGTAACAAGTGCTGCATGGGAATGGGACAATAGGGAATAGGTTTGCTTGGAGACGAAGCGTACATTTTTTTTGACCAAAAAACGTTGATAAAAATGGTCCTCCAGACTTGGGGCGCCCGCAATCACAAACTGATGGTTGGGAAAATCCGGTACAATGGAAAGCATGACATTCAGCATTTTTTCAACCTCCTGCTTACGGCTTCCCGGTAGAAGTGCGATTATGGGTTGGTTACCATTCAATTGGTGGGCATGGCAGAACGTATCGAATGCTTCAACCTTGGCATTGGATATGGCATCCAGGAGCGGATGTCCTACAAAGCTGACCTCAAAACCATGTTTGGCATAAAAGGCTTTTTCAAAGGGAAGGATAACGTACATGGCATCGATGTATTTTTTAATTTTTTTTACCCTTCCTTCACGGGATGCCCAAACTTGGGGGGAAATATAGTAGTTGGTTTTGTACTTGCGTTCCTTGGCCCACTTTGCTATCCTTAAGTTAAAACCGGAAAAATCAATGAAAATAATGGCGTCTGGCTTAAATTTATCGATATCGGCTTTACAATACGCAATGTTCTTAAAGATGGTGGAAATATTCTTCAACACTTCCAAAAAGCCCATAAAGGCCATTTCCTTGTAGTGTTTTGCCAAGGTCCCGCCAGCTTCCTGCATAAGGTCACCGCCCCAACAGCGAATGTCGGCAGCCTCATCGTATTTCTTTAAGGCCTTGATCAGGTTGGAACCGTGCAGGTCTCCGGAAGCTTCGCCGGCAATGATGTAATATTTCATGCTAAATGAATTTGTACACAAGGATCACCAATGCGGTCAATAAAGTCGCAATCATTACACCACGTGCCCTCAAATCCCTTTTAATTCGCAAAAAACCAAAAAAAGCCACCAAATTTAAAATGGCGCCCAAGGCAAGAAGACTCCCCAGGTGCCCTTGTCCATAGGCTGCCTTAAAAGTCTCGCCAATACCCAAATCCGAGAAGAGAAGAATGTACAGAAGCGTGCCAAACGTATTGGCAATAATACCCACCAAAAATCCGATGATAATTTCCTTTTTTCTGCTATTCATTTAAATTCCAGTTGTTTAATTGATGAATGGTATGGTGGGCGGTTAAATCGAATTGGGTGGGAACAACGGAAACAAAGCCGTTCCTCAACGCATGGATATCGGTATCCTCCCCCTTGTCCAATAATTCAAATTCCCCTGTGAGCCAATAGTATTCCTTTCCATTGGGGCTGATACGTTTATCAAATTTCTCCTTCCAGTTTGCCCTTGCCTGTCGGCAGATCTTAATTCCCTTTGGGGATTTGCCATCCGTTTTGGGAATATTCACATTAAGCACCGTTCCTTTGGGCAATCCCTGTTCCAGGGCTTCGCAGGTTATTTTTTTTATGGCCTTGTGGCATCCACTGAAATCGGCATTCCAGGAGTAATCACAAAGTGAAAAGCCAATGGCGGGAATCCCTTCGATACCGGCTTCGATCGCAGCGCTCATGGTGCCTGAGTAAATAACGTTAATGGAAGAATTGGAACCATGGTTAATACCACTGACCACAATATTCGGTCGCCTGTCCAATAGCTCCTGTAAAGCCAGTTTCACACAATCGGCGGGAGTTCCACTGCAGGAATACTCCAGGGGCGCACCTTTTTCCTTATCCACCACCACTTTGGAGGAATATAGGGTGTTGTCCACCGTAATGGCATGGCCCATGCCGGATTGGGGACTATCTGGGGCAACGACCACCACTTCTCCGATTTCCTTCATCACCTGAATCAGATTTCGTAGACCAGGGGCCGTAATGCCATCATCATTGGTCACCAAAATAAGTGGTTTTTCCATTAAACATAATTTAAGTGGTAAAAATACGTTTTTCACTAGGATGGGGTGACCCGTCCGTTTAACAAAAAATTAAACGAAGGCTCAGAAACTGGCATGATTTTTTCAGTATCTTAGAAGTTTGATAAGACATTGAAACAATTGTAAGTTGGGTATTGTGCCAGACTTTAATGAAATCATTGTCCCAAAACCATACCTATGAAGAAGAATTTTGTACTTGGCTTTTTGGTCATCCTTATAGCTGTAGCCTCTTGCAGTTTTACCAATAAATCTTTTGAGACCAATGATAAGGACAGATTATTGTTGGATTTGATCACCTATGTGCTGGAAAGGGGGCATTATGAACCTAAAAACATCAATGATAAGTTCTCGGCAAACGTTTTTGTTGATTTCATTGATATCCTTGACCCTACCAAGCGCTATTTCTTAAAAGGTGATATTGAGGAATTTGAGAAGTATAAGTATCAAATCGATGACCAAATAAAAAATACCGACATCACCTTTTTCAATCTTGTGCATCAACGTTTGATGAAGCGTATGGATGAGGCCAAGGGTATATATGCCGAAGTATTGGAAAGTCCCTTTGATTTCAAAAAGGATGAGGACATCAATATAGACTATGCTGAAGTTCCCTATGCCAAGAACAGAAAAGAGCTCAAAGAGCGATGGAGGAAGCAGTTGAAATATAATGCCTTGGGTATTTATGACAATAAAATCAAGGTTAGAAAAAGCGCAATTTCCGGCGGAAAGGACGATGAGGTCGGTCCGGATATGGTAAGTGTTGAAGTGGATACCAAGTTTAAGGACCCCGCCAAAGAGGAATTGAAGAACATGACCTTGGCCGAAGTAGAGGAAGCAGCCAGGGAAAGCACAAAAAATACGTTGGACGAATTCTTTGATTTTGTAAACGATTTAGAGCGCAAGGATTGGTTCGTACAGTACATCAACACCATTGTGGATGAGTTTGACCCGCATACCTTTTACTTTGCCCCGGAAGAGAAAGATAGGTTTGATATTAGCATGTCCGGTAAATTTGAGGGAATCGGTGCGCGTCTCCAGAAAAAGCCTGAAGGTGCCAGAATTGTTGAGGTTATTTCTGGAGGACCGGTTTGGCGGGACAAAAGTTTGGAGGTAGGGGACGAAATCCTAAAAGTAGGCCAAGCTGGCGAGGAACCCATAAATATTGTGGGAATGCGTTTGGATGATGCCATTAAACTGATCAAAGGCCCCAAGGGAACCATTGTGGATTTAACGGTCAGAAAGGTGGATGGAACCATAGATGTGGTCTCCATTACCCGGGATGTTGTGGAATTGGAGGAGTCTTATGCAAAATCAGCAACAGTACGTCAAGATGATAGAAAGTTCGGTTTGATCCACTTGCCCAAATTCTATGTGGATTTTGATGACTATACGGAACGCAACGCGGCTACCGATGTCGCCAGGGAAGTTGAGCGATTAAAGCAGGCCGGTATGGAAGGACTCATATTGGACCTAAGGGACAACGGTGGCGGCTCATTGAAGACAGTTGTTGAGATGGCAGGATTGTTCATCAAAGATGGGCCTATCGTCCAGGTACGTTCTTCCGGACAGGGAAAAGAGGTTCATGAAGACAAGGACGAACGTATTCAATGGGATGGTCCCCTGGTGATTCTGGTCAATGAACTATCGGCTTCCGCCTCTGAAATTTTGGCAGCTGCCATGCAGGATTACAAAAGGGCAGTGGTCTTGGGAAGTAAACAGACCTTTGGTAAGGGAACTGTCCAAAATGTAATACCATTGGATAATATTGTTCGCAGCAATGAGCACGGTGACCTGGGAGCTATAAAAATTACGACCCAAAAATTTTATAGGATCAATGGGGGTTCCACACAATTGGAAGGTGTAAAGAGCGACATTGTGGTGCCAGACCGTTACAGCTATATTGATTTAGGGGAACGGGATCAGGAAAATCCTTTGGGATGGGATAAAATTTCCCCTGCGGACTACCAAACTTGGGATGGTTATATTGATTATGAGGAGACCATTGCAAAAAGTCAGGCCCGCTTGGCCAAAAACCCCCAGGTAAAGCTTATTGAAGAAAATGCCAAATGGTTAAAGGAACAACAGGATGAGTCCGTGGTTTCCCTAAACTACGATACTTATGCCTCAAGACAAGAAAAGAACAAGGAAAAATCCAATTATTTCAAGACCTTATCAGAGTACGATTCAAAATTGACTTTTGAGTCGTTGCGGTATGAGCGCGAATTGTTCACTCAAGATCCCGTCCTAAGGGAAAAACGTGACCGTTGGCACCAGGATTTGGCCAAGGACGTTTATGTGGAGGAAGCCATAAATGTACTTCAAGACTTAAAGTTGAATGCCCTAAAAAAGGAGAACGCAAAATTGGCAAGCGTAAAAGGATAATTTTTAAGAATACGAAATAGAATGGAAACCTTCCCGTATGTGGAGGGTTTTTTAGTTGTCCTTGTTTATGGAGGCAGATCGGTATAAACGGTCGTTGATTGCATTTCCAATTCCTTTCTCCGGCGCAGTTTCAATGATCAAAACATCCAAGCCTAAGCTATCCAGTTGATGCATGGCGTCGTATATTTTTCTGGCCATCTCTTCCAAATCGCCGTCTTTGGACAGTACAATTTCCTTTGCAATGGATTTCTGGGCCATAGGATGCTTTTGAAAAGAAATCAATCCCACCTTTTGGTCACGATCATGATAGTGTTGTAAATGCTCCAAAATATCTTTGGTCACAATGGTCTTCGTATTGGGGGCATAATGGGACAATGACATTCCCGGCGTATGTAGTACCTCGGACTTTTGATGTATCCGTGGTTTACGCCCCAATACCTTTTCAATGTCTTCCATAGGAATCCCTCCCTGTCTGTAGATTACGGGAGTGTTTCCTTCCCAACCTAAAATGGTGGACTCAATGCCACTGTCGCAAGGGCCTCCATCCAAAATTAAGGGTATCTTGTTCCCCAGGAGTCTTTCCACATGTTTTGGACGCGTGGGACTAATGTATCCAGAAGGATTTGCGCTTGGTGCAGCCAGGGGGTAATCGAGCAACGCCAATAATTCCAATGTTTTGGAATGGTTTGGTATCCGCACGGCCACTCGTTCCAATCCTGCCGTAACAATTTCTGGGACCTGTGAGGATTTGGGCAAAAGCAAGGTTAGGGGACCGGGCCAAAAGTGTTCCGCCAAGGTGTGGATTTCTTCAGTAAGCTCAGAAACAAAGGGGGCAATGGACTTTATATCCTTGAAATGGAGTATCAAGGGATTGTTTATGGGTCTCTCCTTGGCTTCGAAAATCTTTTTCAATGCCTTTGTTGAGACTCCCTTGGCGGCCAGACCATAAACTGTTTCCGTAGGTATGGCCACAAGTTCTTCGGCATCCAAAAATGCTTTGGCAAGTTCAATTTTTTTGGTGATCTGCGCCACGGCCTAAATTTTGGCAAAAGTACGGGTAGGTATGTAATGGGCAAAATTCCATTACTTTGGAATTCAAAATCGAACGGGCAATACAAATGAAAATACGTAGAAGCAGATGGACCTATACCATTTTAATGTTGGCTTGTATTATAGGATTTTGGCTTTTTGAAAACTTCTACACTCCAAATCAATATCCAGAGCCTTTGACGACCAATGTGGATTTTCCTTTTGATGAAGCATTGGTCCCCAGTTCAACGTATAACCATATTGTGGTACACGATCATTACGTGCTTTCCTATAGTGAACCCCATGAGCAGGCGGAGTGGTTAGCCTATATGTTAAAAAAAGAGCATCTGACCTATGATGACCGGGACCGTCCTTATTTTATTGAAGATCCAAAAGTAAGGACCAAGTCCGCCGACTGGAAAAACTACAAGGGTTCCGGTTATGATCGCGGACATCTTTGTCCGGCAGGTGATCGCAGGTTTTCGGAACATGCCTATAATGAGACGTTCTACACCAGTAATATAAGTCCACAGGACCGTGATTTTAATGCTGGGGTCTGGAATAGGTTGGAGATGCAGATTCGCCGGTGGTGCAAAGCGTACGGTACCCTGTATGTGATTACCGGTGGTGTTTTGGAGGACGGATTAATGGAAATAGGGATGGAGGATGTGGACGTTCCCAGGATGTTTTATAAAATAGTTTTTCAAAAGCAGGGGAATTCATACCACGTTTTGGCTTTTTTGATGCCCAATCGGCAAAGTGACGAACCCTTGTCCCATTTTTTGGTTTCCGTTGATGCTGTGGAAGAGGCTACAGGGTTGGATTTCTTTTATAAACTTGAAGATGCGGAGGAAAAAACTATTGAAGAAGAAGTAGGTTCGTGGAAGGGGGCGTTTTAGATTTCACTCAATCGAGCGGCATCAAACTTCAAAAAAATAAAGAGCATCGCTGTAAAAAAGATCAGGCCGGAACCGCCATAACTAAAAAAAGGCAAGGGAATACCAATGGTAGGTAACAATCCGATAACCATTCCAATATTCACGAAATAGTGTATCAATAAGATGGAAATGACCCCATAACCGTACATTCGGTTAAAGCTCCTTTTTTGCCGCTCCGCAAGATGAATCAACCTAAGAAAGAAAAGTGAGAACAAAAGTACTATGAAAGTGGTACCCATAAAGCCCCATTCCTCTCCTACGGAACTAAAGATATAATCTGTATGCTGTTCGGGGACAAAATCCCCTTTGGTACGCGTGCCCTCCAAAAAGCCTTTTCCAATAAACCCGCCCGATTCTATGGCTTTTTCTGCCTGATAGGTATTATACCCTATGGTTTTTTTGATTTGCTCCAATCGAATGGGGTCCTTCTCCAATCCAAGCCACAAACTAAAGCGATCTCTATGTCGCTGTTCAAAGACATTATTGTACACAAAATTTACCGAGAGGGAAACGCCCATACAGCAAATCAGGAACAACACCAAAGGCAGTGTAGGGACCTTTAAGGTTGGTTTTTTGAACAAAAAGAACACGGAAGTAATGATGCCCAGGCCAATACCTACCCAGATTACGCCAAACATTAAAGTAGAGACGAAAAGTAAGATCAAAAGAATGGCAAAGCCCAGGTATTGCAATGGTAGACCTTCTCGAAACAATACAAAGAAAAGTGAGAAATAGACCAAAGCACTTCCAGGGTCGGGTTGGGGCAGGATAAGGACAATGGGAACCAATAAAATTAAGACGGCATACCATTGGTGTTTGATTTTTCGTAAATCCGTCTGGATATCGCTCAGGTATTTTGCCAGGGCCAATGCAGCCGTAAGCTTCCCCAATTCCGAAGGCTGAAAATTAAAGAAGCCAAAGTCGTACCAAGAGGTTGCCCCGGCAATCGTTTTTCCGAAAACGAACAGCCCCGCCAACAATATCAAGGAGATAATGTAGAATAAACTGGAGAATCGTTCAAAAAAGCTATTCTCCAAGGCCATGATGATGACTATGGATGCAAGGGATAGTCCAATAAAAAATAACTGTTTCCCGTGTAAGGTGGAAAAATCAAAAATGGAATTGGCATTTTCAGTCAGTGTAGTACTGTAGATATTTATCCAACCAAAAAATACCAACAGGGCAAAAAGGAAAACCGTCAACCAATCCAATCGACGTAGTACGCTACTACCAGACATACTCATTTATCTTGAAGGGTTCCCCGCTAAAAGGCTTGGCGTATTCATGTTCCAATGTTTTCTCCAACATTTTCTTCTCCAAATCCTTTCTGGTGATTTCACCCTTAATGTATTTTTCGATCATCAGGGAGGCAATATGGCCGGCATATCTGGCACCGTAATATCCATGTTCAATATATACGGCTATGGCAATTCTTGGTTTATCAACAGGGGCAAATGCCGTAAAGATGGAATGGTCCGTAAGCTGTACTTTTTCACCATTGATTTTGGTAAAGTTCTCTACCGTACCCGTCTTTCCCGCTATTTTGATACCAGGAATTCTGATCCATTTGGCGGTACCATATTCATAGACATTGGTCATGGCCTGAATAACCGGGCCAAAGTGCTGTGGGCTTATGGTAGTGTATTTTCTTTCCGCATACTTGGAGTCTATACTTCTGGTATTTCCAATGTGTTTGATCAGGTGGGGGGTATAAAAATAACCTCTATTGGCAATTGCAGCGGTCATATTGGCCAGTTGAATGGGCGTTACGTTTACTTCGCCCTGACCTATGGAATTTGAAATTATGGTGGATGAGGCCCATGCATTGTCCCCGTACCATTTATCATAAAACTCTTTTCCAGGGATTCTTCCAGGTCTTCCCGTTGGAAAATCAACGCCCAGATAACCGCCCAATCCAAAACTTTTCATGTGCTTTTCCCAAACATCCATGCCTTCGTCCGTAGTGTTGAATTTTCCATATATTTTTCGAAAAGTCCCGGCGAAATAGGCGTTGCAAGAGCGAAAGATACCTGAGTTCAGATTACGTACCCCGCCACCACAATGGCATCCTTTTTTTTGCTTCCCTACATAAAAACCATTGTAGCAGGTAAACTTGGTGTCGGGTGATATGACGCCCTCTTCAAGGGCAACCAAGGCATTTAACGTTTTGAATGGGGAACCTGGTGAAGGTTCCGCCAGTATGGAACGGTCCCAAGTAGGCTGTGAAATACTGTCATAATGGAGTTTGCTATAATTTCTGGAACGGTCCCTGCCCACCAATAGGGCGGGATCATAAGTAGGTCCTGAAATCATGGCAAGGATTTCCCCCGTTGCGGGCTCAATCGCCACAATCCCCCCCCTTTTGCCGACCATTAATCGCTCCCCATACTCCTGCAAGGCCTTGTCTATGGTCACATGGACTTCCTTTCCCAATTGGGAGAGGGTATCCAATTTCCCGTCCTTGTAAGGCCCTATGTCCCGGTTAAAGCGATCTTTTTGGATATATTTTACGCCCTTTTGACCCCTTAATATTTCTTCATATTGTTTTTCAATACCCGTTCTGCCCTTCAATTCCCCAGCTCGGTAGTAGGGATTGGTTCGCAGGTCGGTTTCATTTACTTCACTAATGTAACCCAAAACATTGGCAGCACTATTGGTTTTGTAATCCCTAAGTGACCGCTTTTGAATATAAAAACCTCGGTATTTTCGCATTTTTTCCTGAAGACTGGCGTAGTCTTCCTTGGATAATTGGGGAACCAAAACGGAAGGCAATCGGGGAGAATACCTTCTGGCTTTTTTCATGCTTTTTATGAAATCTTCCTTTGAAATACTTAGGAGGGAACAAAATTCAAGGGTATCCAAGGTTTTGGTTTCCCGTGGTATGACCATCACATCATATGCCGGTTGGTTGCCAACCATGAGTGCTCCGGTCCGGTCATAAATATATCCCCTTTCAGGATAATCATAGACCGTTTTAATGGCCGGGTCTTCCAGAATTTGATCTGGTGAAAAACTGAACAACTGCAAATAGGACAACCTCCCAATGAAGGTAAACCCGATCACAATAATAAAAGACGACAACAATACTTTTCTCATAATCCTTGACCTTAATCAGTTTCCGTAGCAAATAGGGAACTTAACAATACACAGAGTACTAACGTTAAAACACCCGTAAATACTATTTTTTTCAAAATTAATAGGATATGGGAAAAAGAAAGCATCTCAAAAGTGAAGAAAACGATGTGCTGTACCAATATCAAGAGTGCTAAAAAGGTAACCCGTTGCACTTTGGTGGTACTTTTGAAGGTAAATCCCTGGAATTCAAAATTGGCACCAAAACAAAAACGCATTAAAACAGGTCTGCTAAAGGCTACGGTTAAAGCGGCCATGGCATGTAAGGCCATGGTGTCCAAAAAAATATCAATACTAAAACCTAAAAGAAAACCCAGAAAAAGAAATAAAGGCCTATTGATACGAATGGGGTACCAATAGAAGAAAAGCACATAGACCATAGGGTTAATGGAACCCAAAAAATTAAGTCTATTAAAAATCAACACCTGTGCCAGGACCAGCAAAACAAACCTGATGGTATTTAGGGCAATGGGGCTAGTTAGCATTGGTACTGTTTTGCAGTTCCAGAATTTCTTGGCGGTCCTTGTTCCTTATGATATAGACGTTTTTAATATTGGCCATATCGTTGAAAAGGTCCACCTGAATGGTATAGGAACTCTGATTTTGATTCAAATCATATTTTTTGATCACACCAATTGGAATGTTTTCCGGGAAGATACTGGACATTGCCCCTGTTGTAATCGTATCCCCAACAGTAACGGAAGCCGATCTGGGGATATCCACCAGTTGTACAACATCATAATCCATACCATCCCAGATCAATGACCCAAAGTAGTTGGTATTCCTGATTTTTGCATTAATGTTGGACTTGGTGTTTAGAACACTTTGCACAGTGGCGTACCCCGCCGAGGTATTCTCTACAATACCCAATACCCCGAGTGGGGTAATAACACCCATATCCTGTTCAATACCATCTGTTTCCCCCTTATTTAAGGTAATATAGTTCCTAGGGGAAGCATAGGTGTTTTTGATGATTCTGGCATTGATTACCTCAAAGGCACCGCTAGGGACTTCGTCTTGTGTTTTTAGGTTGCCATCATTAAATAATTGTAACCGCAGTTGTTCATTTTCCTTGACCAATCTTTGATTCTCCTCCCTCAAATGAAAATAATCCGTAATTGCTGTTTGGGCGGATAGAATAGTTCCGGTAAGCCACTTTGAAGAATTGAAGAACCGGGATTGGTGGTACGAATGGGAACGTATGGTTACAACCAGGCAAAAAAAGAGCAAAACAACATATAGAAATGCATTCTTGTTATTAAGGATAAAATTAAAAATCCGTTGCATTTCGTTGGATTGGTCATGTTACAAAAGTTCCACTGCAGGGAGACTATTTTATTAAAATATTCTTGTACCGTTCCAGGTTTTTTAAAGCGATTCCGGTACCGCGAACAACTGCACGCAAGGGGTCTTCCGCTATGTACACCGGTAAATCCGTTTTTTGCGACAATCTTTTGTCCAAACCTCTAAGCATGGAACCACCACCGGCCAAATAGATACCGGTATTGTAGATGTCGGCGGCCAGTTCCGGAGGAGTTTGCGATAAGGTTTCCATTACAGCGTCCTCCACACGAAGTATGCTTTTGTCAAGTGCCTTCGCAATTTCCCGATAGGATACTTGCACCTGTTTTGGCTTACCGGTCAAGAGGTCCCTACCCTGAATTTGCTTATCGTCCGGCGGTGTCTGTAAGTCTTCCGTGGCAGAACCGATTTCAATTTTTATGGCCTCGGCAGTGGTTTCCCCTACATAAAGGTTATGCTGGGTCCGCATATAGTAAATGATATCATTGGTAAAGACGTCACCTGCAATTTTTACCGATTTATCACATACAATTCCACCTAGGGCGATAACCGCAATTTCCGTAGTACCACCACCAATATCAACAATCATGTTCCCCTTCGGTTGCATAATGTCCAAACCAATACCTATTGCGGCTGCCATGGGTTCATGAATAAGATAGACTTCCTTGCCATTGACCCGTTCTGCGGATTCCCTAACGGCCCTCATCTCCACTTCCGTAATCCCGGAAGGAATGCAGATGACCATCCGTAGGGCAGGGGGAAACCATTTTTTCTTTAATGCGGGAATGTTCTTGATGAACATATTTATCATCTTTTCCGAAGCATCAAAATCCGCAATTACCCCATCTTTTAAGGGGCGAATGGTTTTGATGTTTTCATGGGTCTTCCCCTGCATCATACTGGCCTCACGACCAACAGCAATAATTTTTCCGGAAATACGGTCCCGTGCCACTATGGAAGGGCTGTCCACGACCACTTTATCCAAATGAATAATCAGGGTGTTTGCAGTTCCGAGGTCAATGGCAATTTCCTCGGTCATGAAATCAAAGAATCCCATAAAGCGTATTTAATATCGGATTAAAGGTAAATTTTCTCGGCAAAAGTAGAAAAATTAATGCTTAAAATGCCTAGTGCCGGTCATTACCATGGATATTGCGTTTGCATTGCAATAATCGATGCTCAATTGGTCTTTTATGGAACCTCCAGGTTGAATGACACTTTTTATTCCTGCCTTATCCGCAATCTCCACACAATCGGGAAAGGGAAAGAAGGCATCACTTGCCATTACGGCTCCCTTCAAATCGAATTTGAAATGGTTGGCCTTATGGATGGCTTGGTTCAGGGCATCCACCCGTGAGGTCTGTCCGGTGCCACTTGCGCAAAGTTGCTTGTTCTTGGCCAGGACAATAGTGTTGCTCTTGGTATGCTTGCACAGCTTTGAGGCAAAAATAAGATCATCCAGTTCCTTCTCCGTTGGTTTGCTATCGGTGACATAATCCAAATCCGTTACCGCATCCGTTTTGTTGTCCTTTTCCTGCAGTAGTGCCCCGTTTAAACAAGTGCGTACCAGCATTTGCGGAAGTTCAACCGGTTTTTGAACAAGAATGATCCGGTTTTTCTTTCCTTTAAGGATGTCCAAAGCGTCCTTGGAAAAGGAAGGGGCAATGACGACCTCACAGAACAATTTATGGATTTCCTCGGCTGTGGGCACATCAATTTCGGTATTTGAAATCAGGATGCCCCCAAAAGCGGATACCGGATCACCGGCAAGGGCATCAACGTAAGCTTGCTTTAGGGTTGGGCGCGTTGCCAGTCCACAAGCGTTATTGTGCTTTAAAATGGCAAAGGTAGGCTCGTCGTTTTTAAATTCTTGCATGAGGTTAACGGCAGCATCCACATCCAAAAGATTGTTGTATGAGAGTTCCTTGCCATGCAGTTTGTCGAACATGGCTTCAAAATCACCAAAAAAGAACCCCTTTTGATGTGGATTTTCCCCATAGCGCAGCACCTTGCCTTTCGTCTCACTTATTTTTAGCGCTGCCTGGTCATGATCGGCATTGAAATAGTTGAAGATGGCGGAATCGTAATGTGAGGAA
Source organism: Muricauda sp. SCSIO 64092 (assembly GCF_023016285.1). Taxonomy (GTDB): domain Bacteria; phylum Bacteroidota; class Bacteroidia; order Flavobacteriales; family Flavobacteriaceae; genus Croceivirga. The sequence continues at coordinate 1,509,850 of NZ_CP095413.1, read as the reverse complement.
ATATTAAAAGCCTTGGTGGCAAACCATTTTCGTTGTTCCAAGGAGGTTTCCCCATTACCTTCCGCAATCACCTCAAGGAATTTTCCATAGTCCTCCATGGAGGAAAGGCATAGCACGTCCTTATAATTCTTTGCCGCGGCCCGGATCAATGAGATGCCGCCTATGTCAATTTTTTCGATAATATCCTGTTCCGATGCCCCACTGGCCACTGTTTTTTCAAAAGGATAAAGGTCCACTATGACAATATCGATTTGCGGAATACCAAACTCCTCCAATTGGGCAATATCCCCATCATGGTCCTGTCTATTTAAAATGCCCCCAAATACTTTTGGGTGGAGTGTCTTCACCCGCCCACCCAATATGGAGGGATAGCTGGTAACCTCTTCGACCGGGACAACGGCAATGCCAAGGTCGGCGATAAACTTTTCGGTACCTCCCGTAGAATATAAGGTGACCCCCAGTTCGTCCAACTTTTTTACAATAGGTTCCAAACCGTCTTTATGAAAGACGGAAACAAGTGCCGAAGAAGCTTTTTTGGTGGTATTCATAGGTATTTAAGCTGCGAAAATTAAAGCCTCAAAAATACCTTTTTTAAAAGGATGATTAATAGTCGTTTATCAACAAAACGGCTAAAGTTTTAAAGAATTTCGGCCACTTTTTCATTCACGAATTCCAGAAAGCGTTCGTCAGACTCGGAAAAGGGGTCAGGAGTGTTTGAATCAATATCAATTTGGCCGATATTCTCACCATTTTTGAAAAGGGGAACTACGATTTCCGACTTTACCGTGAGACTACAAGCAATATAATTGTCCTGGGCATGAACGTCGGGCACCACAAAATTTTGATTGCTTTCTGCAACCTGTCCACAGATACCTTTTCCAAATGGAATAATGGTGTGGTCGGTAGGTTGCCCTGCATACGGACCCAATTTCAATTCACGTTTGTCGCCATTTTTGAAATAGAACCCAACCCAATCGTAGTGATCAATTGCTGCTTTCAGGTCATCACAAATCCGTTGCATTTTCTCAGTGGACGTGAGCTCCGATTTGGCTATGGTTTCCTCAACTTTTTCCTTTAACGAATCAAACATGTGTAACATAATTAAAGGGTAAAAGTCGTTGAAATTTCAATAAATTACAATCCGGGTCTTCTTAAAAGTAGGTTAACAGATCGGTTTGGGTTTCCGTATTTTGTAAATTTGCAAAGTGAAAAATTTGGTTCGCAAAATAGTTGCTCCTTTTCTGGCCATGTTGGTGCTTCTCTCCACTATCTCGTGGTCGGTTGAAAAACACCTTTGCATGGGCCGTGTTATGGATGTTGCATTTTTTCATGATGCGGACAGCTGTGGGATGGAAGAAGCCATGGCCTTTATGGGTGAAACCATGGGCGATATGGACTGTTGTGATGATGAATCCTTTACCATGGAAGGCCAGGATAACCTAAAGTTTTCCTGGGACGAACTTGACCTGGATTCACAAGTTTTTCTTACGGCTTTCGCCCAATCGTACCTGGAACTATTCTTGGTTCCTTCCAAGGATGTTGTCAAGAATACCGATTACCCACCCCCTTTACCGACACAGGATTTATATATCCTGCACGAGGTCTTTTTAATTTGATAATGGCATTTTAGGGTTACTCTGGTAACCGTAGGAACGTATTCGTAATGTCATAATTCAAATTAAATTTTAATGAAAAAACATTTTGGTTTACTGATCATCACACTAACAAGTGTTTTTTGCGCCATTGCCCAGGAAAAAGTTGAAGGCATGGTAATGGAAGCTAATGATGCTGGTAAACATATAGGCCTTCAAGGTGCCAATGTCTATTGGCTCAACTCCCCCATTGGGACCATAACAGATGAAAAAGGGCTTTTTTCAATTCCCTTCAGTAATTCATATAACAAGCTTGTGATAAGTTATGTTGGATTTCAAGCGGATACCCTTACAATCAATGGGCCAAAAATGGTGCACCATTGGTTGAAACCGTCAAATCAACTGGACGAAGTGGTAGTCCAACAAGAACGGGAAGCTGTTCAAAAAATCTATTTTACCTCTCAAAATGTGGTAACCATAAACAGTGCCGAGTTGCTAAAAGCTGCTTGTTGCAATCTTTCTGAAAGTTTTGAGACCAATCCTGCCATTGATGTAAATTTTAATGATGCCCTTACCGGGACCAAGCAAATCCAGATGTTGGGCCTGACAAGTCCGTATCTATTGATCACCCAGGAGAACATTCCCATGGTCCGCGGGGCTTCCCAAACCTACGGGCTTACGTTTACCCCAGGCACTTGGATAGAGAGCATTCAAATTACCAAAGGCGCGGGAAGTGTGGTCAATGGGTTTGAGAGTATTTCCGGCCAAATCAATACGGAGTTGGTCAAACCCCTTACAGATACCCCCATCTTTGTAAATGGCTATGCCAACCTTAATGGGAGGTTGGAGTTAAATACCCATTTTAATTACAAACTATCCGATAAATGGAGCACGGGGCTTTACCTACACGGCAACCAACGTACGGTGGAGGTGGATATGAACGATGATGATTTTTTGGACGTCCCGTTGGCCAATCAGATCAACATTCAAAATCGGTGGCAATACCAAAATCCCGAAAAGGGTTGGGTCAGTTTTGTTAACCTTCGTTTTTTAAATGACGAAAAACAAGTGGGGCAGACCAATTTTAACCCAGATACGGATAGGTTCACCACCAATGCATGGGGGAGTGAAATTGATACCCAACGTTTTGACTCCTCTTTAAAATTGGGATATGTATTTCCCAATCTGCCTTTTCAGAGTTTTGGCTTTCAGGCGGCGTACAGCAACCATCAACAGGATTCCTACTATGGGTTCAATGTGTACGATATTGATCATGAAAGCATCTATTCCAATCTCATTTTTAACTCCATCATTGGAAACACGCAACATAAGTTCAAAACGGGATTGACCTTTGCTTATGATGGTTACAACGAATTGGTAAATGATGCCAATTTTGTACGGTCCGATCGCTCTGCAGGGGCATTTTTTGAATACAGTTATGATAATTTGGAGAAGGTGAGCCTTACCGCGGGTTTGCGTTTTGATACGCACAACCGATTGGGAAATTTTTTCACTCCGCGTTTTCATATCCGGTATACTCCATGGGAACTGGGAAGTCTGCGGGGTTCCTTTGGTATAGGAAGAAGGGCGGCCAATATATTTGCTGAAAACCAGCAGTTGTTCGGATCTTCAAGGACCATTCAACTTTTGGGCAATGGGGGCGATATTTATGGTTTTGATGGAGAACGGGCCATTAATTTTGGAGTCAGTTTTTTACAGGGATTCACTTTATTTGACCGACCTGGAAATTTTTCAATCGATTTTTATCGAACGGATTTTGAAAATCAGGTCGTAGTGGATTGGGAAAATCCAAGGGCCGTGGTTTTCTCCAATTTGGAAGGGGAGAGTTACGCCAATAGCCTTCAAATAGAATTGAACCATGAAATAGTACCCAATTTGGATTTGAGGACGGCCTATAAATTTTATGATGTAAAGACCCAATACCAAACGGGACTTTTACAACGGCCATTGGTGGCCCGCAACCGGTTTTTTGCCAATTTGGGCTATGAGACCAAAACTAAGGAAAATGGAAGTCAATGGCGATTGGATTACACCCTTCACGCCGTTGGGGAGCAGCGTCTTCCCAATACATCGGCGAATCCCGTACCCTTGCAATTGGGGGATTTTGTTGATGGGTATAGTTTAATGAATGCCCAGGTCACCAAAGTGTTTTCCAATAAATTTGAAGTGTATGTTGGTGGGGAAAACCTAACGGCGGTAACCCAACCCAATCCTATTTTGGACGCAGGCAACCCTTTTGGGCCAAATTTTGATACCACTATTGTATATGCGCCCATTTTAGGAAGAATGGTGTATCTGGGGTTTCGATTTAAATCATAAATTAATAACTAAAAATAGAACAATGAAAAACAATGTAATCGTTGCACTTTTTCTTCTGATCGGCACCATTGGTTTCGCACAGGAGAAGAACAAGAAAATGACCTTTGAGGTAGATGGCAAATGTGAAATGTGCAAAATGCGGATTGAAAAAGCAGCTTTGGGGGTACCTGGGGTGAAATTTGCGGACTGGGATATTCCCTCCCATCAACTATCACTGATTGTTGATGAGCGGAAAACCAATCCCATGGAAATTAAAACGGCTTTGGTCGCTGTAGGACACGATACCAAGGAATTGAAGGCAACCCAGGAAGCATATGACAACATCCATGCCTGTTGCAAGTATCGTGAGGATGATACGGACGATAGCAAAAAACATTAGCAATGAAACGGACCTATTCCGTGGATGGAATGACCTGTCAGGGATGCGTCTCTTCGGTTAAGGAAAAGCTGTTGCACGTGGATGGAATTGAAGCGGTTGAGGTTGACCTTGACAAAGGGGAAGCGGAAATTACCATGCAACGCCCTTTGGGACTGTCGGACCTAAGGGCGGCACTTCCCGATAAATACAGTCTGGGGGAAATGGGTATTCGTGAAGCATATGAACAAAATTCAGTTGTTGAGAAGTCCAAATTTCAACAACTGAAACCGTTGCTCCTAATTTTCGGTTACCTCTTTGCTGCGGCCTTTCTTTTACATTACGAGGATTGGAATACGGGGGAGGCCATGCTCGATTTTATGGGCCTGTTCTATATCGTTTTCAGTTTCTTTAAATTTTTGGACCTAAAGGGGTTTCCCGAAAGTTTTCGAATGTACGATCCCTTGGCCAGGGCCATTCCGATTTATGGCTGGATCTATCCTTTTTTGGAACTGCTATTGGGATTGATGCTCCTCATGCGGTTTGAGGTCCAAATTGCCCTTATGGCCACCATTTTAATTTTGGGCATAACCACCTATGGTGTGACCAAAACCCTTTTGGATAAAAAAGCAATTTGTTGCGCTTGTTTGGGTACGGCGCTACAATTGCCAATGACCGAAGCCACCTTTATTGAAAATGCCATTATGTTACTTATGGCCATTGGGATGCTTGCCCAAATGGTATAAAAAACGCCCTGTCTTTTGCTTTTGCTCAAGACGGGGCGCTATGGTATTCACAAACAAGCGTTATGGAGGCTTGTTTGTATTATGGATTTACATCATTCCTGGCATTCCACCGCCGCCCATTGGAGGCATTGGGGGCGTATCTTCCTTGATATCGGTCAACGCACATTCCGTGGTTAAAATCATACCTGAAACGGAAGCAGCATTTTCCAAAGCAACACGTGCTACTTTTTTGGGATCGATAATTCCCGCTTTCATCATTTCAACATATTTATCGGACTTGGCGTCGTATCCAAAATCTCCTTTTCCTTCCAGGATTTTAGCAACGACCACAGAACCTTCTCCACCAGCGTTTTCAACAATGGTACGCAATGGGGACTCAAGGGCACGAGTAACAATTTGAAGACCGGTAGCCTCATCGGCATTCTCGGTTTCCACTTTTTTCAATACTGATTTTGCGCGAAGCAAGGCTACACCGCCACCGGCAACAATACCTTCTTCCACGGCTGCCCTGGTTGCATGTAATGCATCATCCACACGGTCCTTTTTCTCCTTCATTTCAACTTCGGAAGCAGCACCAACATAAAGAACGGCCACACCACCTGCCAATTTGGCCAGACGCTCCTGTAGCTTTTCCTTATCGTAATCAGAAGTGGTGGTCTCTATCTGGGACTTGATCTGATTTACCCGGGTCTTGATATTCTTTGCGGAACCGGAACCGTTTACAATGGTAGTATTGTCCTTGTCAATGGTGACACGTTCCGTAGTACCCAACATATCCACTGTGGCATTCTCCAAAGAGAAACCTCTTTCTTCGGAAATAACCGTTGCATTGGTCAAAATGGCGATATCTTCCAACATGGCTTTTCTTCGATCCCCAAAACCGGGTGCTTTGACCGCAGCAATTTTTAGGGAACCACGGAGCTTGTTCACGACCAAAGTCGCCAATGCTTCACCGTCCACATCCTCTGCAATGATCAAAAGGGGTTTTCCGGATTGGGCAACAGGCTCCAAAACGGGAAGCAGGTCCTTCATTGCAGATATCTTCTTGTCAAATAACAGGATATAAGGGTTTTCCAAATCTGCAATCATCTTTTCGGAATCGGTAACAAAATATGGGGAAAGGTATCCTCTGTCAAATTGCATTCCTTCCACCACATCTACATAGGTGTCCGTTCCCTTGGCCTCTTCAACGGTAATGACACCTTCTTTTCCAACTTTCTCAAAGGCTTGGGAAATCAAATCTCCGATAGCCTCGTCATTGTTGGCGGAAATAGCGGCAATTTGCTTGATTTTCTCAGAAGAATCACCGACTTTTTTGGACTGCTTTGCCAAATCTGCAACAATGGCATCCACTGCTTTATCGATACCCCTTTTAAGATCCATTGGATTGGCACCTGCGGCAACGTTTTTCAATCCTTCTTTTACAATAGCCTGGGCCAAAACGGTTGCGGTTGTTGTACCATCACCGGCTAGATCGTTGGTTTTGGAAGCGACTTCCTTCACCATTTGTGCACCCATATTTTCAAGGGCATTTTCAAGTTCGATTTCCTTGGCCACGGTCACCCCATCCTTGGTCACTTGGGGTGCGCCAAAGGATTTTGTTATGATTACGTTTCTTCCTTTGGGACCCAACGTTACTTTAACCGCGTTGGCCAATGCATCAACCCCTTTTTTTAGGCCATCCCTTGCATCGATATCAAAAGTTATGTCTTTTGCCATGATATGTTTTGTTTTTCATTCCCTTGGTAGTGGGAATTGTTGATTAATTTCTTCGTTTTAGCTTTATACAATTGCGAGGATATCGCTCTGCCTCATTATCAAATAATCTACACCGTCCAATTTAAGATCGGTACCGGAATATTTTCCGTAAAGGACAGAATCACCAACACTAACAGTCATGTCCTCATCCTTGGTGCCAGGTCCCACTGCAACAACTTTTCCTTTTTGGGGCTTTTCTTTTGCCGTATCTGGAATGATGATGCCAGAAGCTGTTTTGGTTTCGGCTTCCATGGGTTCAATTAAGACCCTATCTGCCAATGGTTTAATATTTACTTTAGCCATTTGTATAAATTTTATGGTTTTATAATTCTGCCTTCCATGGGACAGAAATTGTGCCATTATCCAAAAACTGACAATCTGTTAAAACAAAAATGCCAGCTTGTCATTGAGCTGGCATTTTAATTTGTAAAAACTATTTTTTATTGGATGGTATCCAAGGAATTGTCAGTTGCTGGCACCTCTTCTGGAATTTCCTCGGGAACAGCTTCAGGAATCGTATTTTCAATATCGTCCCCTTGCAACAGTTTTGAATCGGGAGTGCTGTAATTTCCTTTTAGGGCCACATTGGACAGTAAAATCAGGACAATTAACAATCCTGCCAATGTCCAGGTGCTTTTGTCCAAAAAGTCCCCTGTTTTTTTGACCCCGCCAACTACTTGGTTTCCTCCACCTCCGAAGGAGGATGAAAGGCCACCACCTTTTGGGTTTTGAACCATAATGACCAAAACCAATAGTAGGCAAACAAGGATAATCAACACCAAAAAAATTGAAAACGTACTCATCTTAATCCTTTTCTTTTTGCAGCTTTTTGACCGCTTTAATTTGGTCGGCAAAGAAACCACTTTTTTCTGGATATTTCAAACTCAATATTTTATATGCCTGAACAGCCTTTTTATACTTTTTCTGTTCCAAATAAACCTTTGCCAAAGTTTCGGTCATGAGTTCGTTGCTGTCTATTTTGGACGATTCCTTGATATCAATCCTTACTTCGGCGTCTTCCTTGGGTACAATTTTGGGGTTGTTTTCTATAAACTTGTCCAATAGTGCAAACTTCTTCTTTTTGTCCAGGGATTCTTGCGGGTCATCGGCCGATTTTTCAATAGGTTTTTTCTGGGCAAGTTGCAACCACTCCGTAAAGGAATGTTTTTCGCCTTTGGTGAACGCGAGGGGTTTGCCCAGTTCCAATTGTTTTTCAGGGGAATTTTCTTCGGTGGAGGTCTTTGCAGGAAACTTATTGTCAAATAATTTGGGGTCCAGGATTTTTTCCGCGTGTTGAATATTTTGGGGCAATGGGCTTTCGTCCGTTTCGCCGAGGATAACCGCAGCATCAGGGTTGGGATCGATTTCTTCGGAAATGGTTTGTTTGTCGGTCAGGGTAGTTTCCCTGCCCATAATGGAATTTGCGATATGGTTTTGGTCAAATTCCTTGGAGGTGATGTAATCAAAAAGTATTTCCCGATCAGTCGTATGTGCGGCAGTAAGCTTAAGGGCGGTATTGTACTTGTAGGATTCCAGATTTTTTAACCCTTTAAGGTGAAGTGCCCTTGCCGCTTGGAAATAAGGGTACTCTTCCAAAATGGCCTCCAGTTCCCTGGTCTCCCGTGGAGAAAGAATGGTATTCGGGTCTTGGAGCAGTTTTTTAAAATCTGAAACGTTCATAATTACCAGTCCGCTAATGAGGCATTAAAAATATCCTGGGTAATCCGCTCAAAAATCACTTCATGGGCCTCCCCTTTCACGTTTTCCAAAAGTTGGGTGCCTGGAAAATCAAAGAAAAATGAAAAACGGCGTTCAAAATCCGAATCTTCCTTGGTCGTATTATAAAAGCGGACATTGACACTGATCGTCAAGCGGTTTTGGGCCGCCGTTTGGTTGGCGGAAGCGGACATTGGGGAAACCCGATATTCCACAATCTCACCCTCATATACCAAATCGCCCCCATTGCTCGTTAGGGACAGGCTGGTAAGGTTGGCAATCAAATCTTGAAGGGAATTGGTGAAGTCCCTATCCAACTGGGGCTCTATGGTGGAACCTGGACTTTGGTCCGCATAGTTCTGGAAAAAGTTCACCTGAAAGGATTCTGCCGTCCCCGTACTGGCTCCGGAAAAATTATAAATACCACAACCATTAAAAAGGAGGGGCAATACAAGAAGTACTACAATTGAAATGTGTTTTTTCATAGGGTTATGGCACTAGGTGACTATAAATCATATTGTTTGATCTTTCGATACAGTGTTCGCTCCGATATCCCCAATTCTGCCGCGGCCGCTTTTCGCTTTCCGCGATTCCGTTCCAGGGATTTTCGTATAAGCTCTATTTCCTTTTCCTGGAGGGAAAGGGTTTCCTCCTCCTCTATTTCCTCGGCAAAATGGTACCGGTCCTCAACGGGCTGTGGTCTGGATGGTGCCATGTTTTCAACAACGGGCTCTGGGAGGGACAACACTTCGGTAACCGTTTCTTCCGTAGGCACGGCTTCCTTTTCATCCCCATAAATCTTTCGTATCAGCGTTTCGTTTTCTTCCTGGACCTTCTTGGAATTATCCCCTTTGAGCAGTTCCATTGTCAACTTTTTCAAATCGTTGAGGTCACTCTTCATATCGAACAAAACTTTGTAGAGGATTTCCCGTTCATTGCTAAAGTCACTTTCCTTTTCTTTGGAATTGACAATGGCAGGAAGGTTGGTGGAAGCCATATTGGGCAAATAACTATGTAATGTAACAGCAGATATTTCCCTGTTCTCTTCCAAAACGGAAATTTGCTCGGCGATATTCCGTAACTGCCGGATGTTTCCCGGCCATCGGTGTTTTAGGAGCAGTTGAATGGCCTCTTCGGATAAGCGCACCGTAGGCATTTTATACTTTTGTCCAAAGTCCGAAGCAAACTTTCGAAATAACAGGTGGATGTCTCCCTGGCGTTCCCTTAAGGGGGGGATATTGATTTCTACCGTACTCAATCTGTAATAGAGATCCTCACGGAATTTCTCCTTTTTTATGGCTTCAAACATATGGATGTTGGTTGCGGCCACAATACGTACATCCGTTTTTTGGACTTGGGAAGAACCTACTTTTAAGAATTCCCCATTTTCCAATACCCGTAGCAAACGCACTTGGGTAGTTAAGGGAAGTTCTCCCACTTCATCCAAAAAAATGGTACCTCCATCGGCTACTTCAAAATAACCGCTCCGGGTCTGGGTGGCACCGGTAAAGGCCCCTTTTTCGTGACCAAAAAGTTCACTGTCTATGGTTCCTTCCGGGATGGCCCCACAGTTTACGGCAATATACTTGGCATGTTTTCTGTGCGAGAGGGAATGGATGATCTTGGGAATGGATTCCTTACCAACACCACTTTCCCCAGTGACCAATACGGAAATATCCGTGGGGGCAACCTGCATTGCTTTTTCCAAAGCCCTATTGAACTTAGGGTTGTTCCCAATAAGCTCAAAACGTTGTTTTATGGCCTGTACGGATTCCATCTATCGAGCATCGCTTAATCCAACTGCCTCGCCAAGTAGGGTAGCGGAGGTACAGTCGTTAATCCTTACGTTGACAAAATCCCCGATTGCATAGTTTTCCTTGGGAAAGACCACTACGGTGTTCTGGGAGTTTCTCCCCATCCAATGTGCATTGGATTTTTTGGATGGGCCTTCAATCAAAACCTCTTCAACTTTTCCAAGATGTTGTTGGGTTCTGAAAAGACCATGCTTTTGCTGTAAGTCGATGATTTCCCTCAACCTTCTTTTTTTGGTTTCTTCTGGAATGTCATCTTCCATTTTACGGGCTGCCAAGGTTCCGGGCCTTTCGGAATAGGCGAACATGAACCCAAAATCATATTTTACATATTCCATTAAGGACAAGGTGTCCTGATGGTCCTCTTCGTTCTCCGTAGGGAAACCGGCAATCATGTCCTGGCTGATGGCACAATCCGGGATGATCCTTCGAATGTTGTCAATCAATTCAAAGTACTCCTCCCGTGTGTGCAGACGGTTCATCGCTTTAAGGATACGGTTACTTCCACTTTGCACCGGTAAATGGATGTAATTACAGATATTGGGATACTTGGCCATGGTTTCTATCACATCCAACGTCATATCCTGTGGGTTGGACGTAGAAAAACGGATTCGCATTTTAGGTTGTGCCAAAGCCACCAATTCCAATAATTTGGCAAAGTTGACCGAAGTTGCCCTTTGCATTTCCGTGGCCTTTTCATAATCCTTTTTTAAACCTCCACCATACCACAGATAACTATCCACGTTTTGCCCCAATAGGGTAATCTCCTTGAACCCCTTTTCCCAAAGGTCATTGACTTCGTCTATGATGGAACGTGGGTCCCGGCTCCGTTCACGACCACGGGTAAAGGGTACTACACAAAAGGTGCACATATTGTCACAGCCCCTGGTTATGGATACAAATGCCGTTACACCGTTGGAGTTTAAACGAACCGGAGCTACATCGCCATAGGTTTCATCTTTGGAAAGGATGACATTGACGGCATTTCTGCCCTCGTCAATTTCCTGGATGAGGTTGGGAAGATCTTTATACGCATCTGGTCCTACCACCATGTCCACGATTTTCTCTTCCTCCAAAAACTTGCTTTTTAAGCGCTCTGCCATACAACCCAGCACACCCACTTTCATTCCTGGGTTCACTTTTTTTACCGCATTGAACTTTTCCAATCGTTTGCGAACGGTCTGCTCGGCTTTTTCCCTTATGGAACAGGTGTTGACCAATACCAAATCGGCCTCCGTCAATTCATTGGTGGTATTAAAACCCTCTTTGGCCAAAATGGAAGCTACGATTTCACTGTCCGAAAAATTCATTTGGCAGCCGTAGCTTTCTATATATAGCTTTCTAGAGTTGGAAATGTTGGCATCCAAGGTCAAAGTAGCGCCTTGTCTGTCCTCTTCAATTATCTTTTCCACACTGTGGTTCTTCATGATTCCTTTCAAATACAAGGATGCAAAGATAATGCTTCTTAACCAACTATGACAATTTGGCAGAAAACAGCGCGGTTAAAAAAATGCCAAAAACAGCGCTTCGCCCACTACAGGAAATCATCACAGGTTCTATAAGCTTCAATGACTGCTTTTTCCCCTTCTTCATTGGGTTTGGAGTTGCCATGTTCCATGCCCAATATACCTTTGAATCCTTTTTGGTGGATGTACTTAAAGACATTTTTGTAATTGATCTCCCCTGTAGTGGGCTCCTTACGTCCTGGATTGTCCCCGATTTGAAAATAGGCGATTTCATCCCAACAAGCTTCAATGTTTGGAATTAGGTTCCCTTCCTGAATCTGTTGGTGATAGATGTCAAAAAGTATCTTGCACGAAGGGGAATCCACGGCCTTGCAAATTTCAAAAGCTTGTGGGCTTTTGGACAGAAATAGCCCAGGATGATCCCTAAAATTCAAGGGTTCCAAGACCATGACCAGGCCATGGGGTTCCAAAATATCGCATGCCCTTTTAAGGCTTTCGACCACATGGGCGGTTTGATAGCCCATGCTGAGTCTTGCATCAATATGGCCAGGTACCACGGTCATCCATTTGGCATTGACCCTCTGGGCCACTTCTACCGATTTTTTGATTTCGGAAAGAAATTTTTCCCTAAGGGCAGGATCGCCATTGGCTAGATTTGGTGTTTTCCAAGAGATGGTATGCGCCACAAAAACCCCCATGGCCATGTTCCGTTTTTGTAGGGTCGCCGCTATTTTTTCCTGTAAAACGGTATCCCTGTTTTTCATCCCATTGTCCTCAAAAGCCAAGAAACCTTGATCTGCCATAAAATTGAGTTGGTCAATGGGATCCTCACCAACCGTATTTTTGAACATTCCCAAGTGAGGCGCATAATTCAGGTTAAAGGGTGTTACTGGAGTATATGGCTCTTTTTTTTGACCCACCAATTGCGGAGCCAATCCCAAACCTACGCCTGTCACCGCCAACCGGTCAATGAACTTTCTTCGTTTCACTATATCTCGCTTTTGGTATACGTAGTTTTGCCTGGTGTGGGAATGGGATAGTTGCCATTGGCATCGGGCCGTGTGGGAGGTGTTGAATTCCAGTCCAAATTGTCCTCAACCAATTTCATGGATGAGTTTAGGGCCTGCTCCCAAGTGATGACATCCCCTGAATAGGTGGCCATTCGTCCCATAATGGCCGATAAGGTGGCTTTGGCCCCGTTTTCGGTATCGGCCAATACTTCATCCTTGTTTCTTATAGCTGCAAAAAGATGATCATGTTCCACTTGATAGGGGTTTGGGTCTTTTTGATCCCCAATATTGCTCTGATGGTTAAACAATTCATCGCCATTAAGATCGGTAATGGTGCCCTGGCTGGTCACCAATCTTCCCTTAGTGCCATGAAATGCTTCATCAACCCTGTTCATACAACCTTTTTGGTGTCTGCATTGACTGGAGATTACTGCACCGGATGGGTAAGTGAATTCCACAAAATGGTGATCAAAAATTTCACCATGGTCTTTTCCTGTCCGTACTTCACGTCCTCCCATGCCTTGGGCCGATACAGGGTATTCGCCTAAGAACCAATTGGCAACATCAATATTGTGGATATGCTGCTCCAAGATGTGATCCCCACAGAGCCAATTGAAATAGTACCAGTTACGCATTTGGTATTCCATTTCGGTCTGTTCCGGGGTTCTGGGGCGTACCCATACTCCTCCGCTATTCCAATACACCTGTCCCGAAACTATTTTCCCCAGGGTTCCTTTTTGTACTTCATCATAGAGCTTCAAGTACTTGTTTTCATAATGACGTTGGAGGCCCACTACTACATTAAGCTGTTTTTGCTTGGCTATTTTGGCCGAGGCCAGTACTCTTCTAACACCCACGGGATCGGTAGCCACGGGTTTTTCCATGAAAACATGCTTGTCATTGGCTACGGCATATTCAAAATGCAACGGCCTAAATCCAGGAGGGGTCGCCAAGATGACCACATCCGCTTTGTCCATCGCTTTTTTATAGGCATCAAAACCTACAAAATGGTTCTTTTCCTTCACCTCTATTGTACGTTGTCCCTCAAAGTGCTCTTGAATGGCATTAAGGCTGTTTTCCAATCTGTCTTGAAAGGCATCGGCCATGGCCACAAGTTCCACGTCACGGTCAGCAATCAAAGCTTGAACAACAGCTCCGGTGCCCCGACCGCCACAACCAACAACGGCTAGTTTTAGTTTTCCTGGATTATATAAGTGCCCCATGCCATACAAAGGCAATGAAGAAGTGAATAAAGCACCACCGGCAAGTCCTGTGGTTTTAACAAAAGATCTTCGATCAACTGATTTTGTGTTCTGTTTTTTGGTCTTTTTCTTCATTGCGATTTATTTTGAATGTTTTGCTTTCCAATAGTTCTTTTGTTCTTCTGCACTGGGGGTCTTGTAAGGGCGGACAATACGAAATCCCACAAAAGGCGCATCGGTAAGCCACCATTTGCTTTTAGGTATTTGTGGGTCCCTCATTTTCCAATCGGCGGTGGAGGGCATTCGCGAGGCACTCCTGAGGTTTTCCTCACGGTTTTTCCAAGACCCTCCTCTCACCACCCTCGGGTATGTCCTTATAGGTTTGGCCCAAGGGTTTTTTGTTTTTTTTGCGTTGTAATCAAGGTATTGGTCAAGTGTCCATTCGGCAACGTTGCCATGCATATCGTACAATCCCCATGGATTTGGTTTTTTCAGCCCCACTTTATGGTATTTGCCATTACTATTTCCGTTGTACCATGCGTACTCGTCAATATTTGATGCCCTTGCACCAAACGAATAAGGGCTCTGGGTTCCAGCCCGTGCCGCGTATTCCCACTCTGCCTCGGTAGGGAGTCTATAAAAGTTTCCGGTCATGGCAGAGAGCCATTCGCAGAATTTTATAGCGGCGTATTGGGTCATACAAATAGCTGGGTAGCCTTCGGTTCCCATGCCAAAACTCATTTCCACATAAGGTGTTGTAGCTCCGCCAATGGCATCGACATCCAACAAGACTTCGTCCCCTTTAGGGGGGGTAGGACGCTTCTTATCAATTTCCCGGGCCATAAAAAGTCGGTAAAGATCCCAGGTAGTTTCATGTGAAGCCATCCAGAACGGATCCATATCCACTTTCCGTTCCGGACTTTCATCCTTTTTCCTTCCTTTCTCCGTTTCAGGACTCCCCATTAGAAAACTACCACTGGGTATGGGTAGCATTTTAATGGTCAATGTGCTTCCCGGAATGGATTCGCTATAGGCTTTAAAAGGTTTGTTTTGACCATAACAAAGATGTAGCCAGCAACCTAAGGTTGCCAATAGAAATGTAGTTTTCGACATTAAAAATGAAAATATTGCTTTTATAAAGATATCGTTTTGTACTTAATTTTTTGTAGTCAAAATAGAAGTCCTCATGGGAAGTCCCCTTTTTATCACCTTTGGTTTTATCATCGGTTTTTTGCATGCCAATACGGGAAAGCCGTTCCAGATTTTACACATACCGACGCAACTTTGTTTAACATGGATCATCTTAAAAGTGTTATTCAATGATAAAAGATCAAACAAAAAAAATTGACCAATGAAAAAGCTATCGAAACTTCCCCTGATCCTACTACTTATCATTTGCGGTATATCCTGCGAGGATGATGGAGAATTACCGTTTGGGTATAACGAATACGTTATTGCTACCCCATTGACAACGGATTTAATAACCTTTAAAGAAGAGGCCATTGCTATAAGTGAGCCTACGGATATTGTGGAATCTGGAAAGATATATGCCTATAAGAACTACATTTTTGTCAACGATGTCAATAAGGGCGTACATGTTTTGGACAATACCAATCCGGCTTCACCCCAAAAAACGGCCTTCATTAAGTTGGAGGGCAACAATGATGTCTCCATAAAAAATGATAGGCTATATGCGGACAGTTATGGGGATTTGGTCATTATGGACATTTCGGACATCAACAACATTGGTTCCGTAAAACGTTTGGAAAATGCCATTTACCAGGAATTTTGGTGCACCGTAGGTTTTGATGTGGAGTGGCCAACGGCAGATGCTTTTGACTACGGAGATTTAGATCCCAATAGGGAGGCCATAGTAGGTTGGGAAACCAAAAAAGTGGCCATGACGCAGAACCAATTCAATGAAAAGTTCGGATACTTACATGGGGAGGCCTCCTTCGCCAATTCCGATGGGCCCACCACCAATGCGACGGATACGGGACAGGGAGGTTCTTTGGCCCGATTTAGGATTGTTGGCGATTATCTGTATGCCGTTGAATGGAGCAGTATAAACGTTTTTGATATTTCGGATTTGGACGCCCCCGAAGTGATGGATGAGGTATACACCAGCTGGGGGATAGAAACGATTTTTAGCCAAGGCGACCTTTTGTTTTTGGGCGGTATGCAGGGCATGTACATTTATGACATTTCCGAACCATCTGCCCCCAAGTACATCTCGGAGTTTGTACATGGTACCGCATGTGATCCCGTGGTTGTGGATGGCAACTACGCTTATGTTACCTTGCGTGGAGGTAACTTTTGTGGTGCTGTGGAAAGCGGTCTCTACATTGTTGACATTTCCACTATCGAGAAACCGGAACTAAAAGTGATTTATCCAATGGATGAACCTTATGGGCTCGGGATTAAGGATGATAAGCTTTTTGTTTGTGACGGAAACTCAGGTCTTAAGGTGTATGATAAATCCCAAGTCCCCGACCTTCCACAGTTAAATCATTTTAAAGATATTGTTACGTTTGATGTCATTCCCATGGAAGAACAATTGCTTATGATAGGTAATGGTGTGCTGTACCAATATGAATATTTGGATGATGATATTAGACTCATTAGTAGTTTGAACCTGAATTAACATGGAGCCCTTTAAAGTTAAATTTTACCTCTATATAGTAGTGTTGGGCAGTCTCTTGTCCTGTAGCTCGGATGATATCCAGGCCGATGATTTGGAAGAGCAGCTCAAGACCCTTGTGGCACTTTCGGAAAGTGTGGCCTGCGTAGACGGCAATGACTGGCAATTTGCGGGAATTGGGTCCAAGCCCTGTGGTGGTCCCACGGGTTATATCGCCTATTCCACTTCAATTGATACTGTTGATTTTTTAAATCGATTGGCCGCTTACAACGAGGCGGTTCGGGCTTATAATGAAAGCAATGGGGCCCTTTCGGACTGTGCGTTCGTCAGTCCCCCCACACGTATTGAATGTGAGGACGGAAAAGCGGTCCTGGTTTATCAGTAACCTGGTCCCGGAAACTAAAAAGTGGATTTTTACGTTGGTGAAAGTGTGCCTAAACCGCACACTTTTTTTGTTTGTGAAGCTTCATCCAAAAATGGGAATTAAAAAATTCACATACTTTTGTTCCCAAAAAACCAATCTAGATGCCCAAGAACTTAGTCATAGTCGAGTCCCCAGCGAAGGCTAAAACCATTGAAAGATTTTTAGGAAAAGAATATCAGGTAGAGTCCAGTTTTGGTCATATTGCCGATTTGCCCTCAAAGGAATTGGGGGTGGATGTTGAAAAGGACTTTGAACCAAAATACATCATTGATAAGGAAAAAAAGACCTTGGTCAAAAAGCTAAAGGATTTGGCGAAGAAAGCCGAGACCATTTGGTTGGCAAGTGATGAAGATCGCGAAGGGGAGGCCATTTCTTGGCATTTGGCGGAAAAATTAAAATTGGATAAGGATAAGACCAAGCGCATTGTTTTTAACTCCATAACCAAATCCGCCATCCAAAAAGCAATAGAGAATCCAAGGGGAATCAATTATGATTTGGTGAATGCGCAACAGGCGCGTAGGGTTTTGGACAGGTTGGTAGGATATGAACTTTCCCCGGTACTGTGGAAAAAAATCAAACCGGGACTCTCCGCGGGGCGGGTGCAGTCGGTGGCGGTACGATTGATTGTAGAGCGAGAGCGGGAAATTGAGGCTTTTTCCCCGGAAGCCAGTTATAGGATAAAGGCCTCCTTCCGTACCACGCATGGAAAGAATTTTGATGCGAAATTGTCCAAACCATTTGGGAGTAAGCAAGAAGCAGAGGACTTTTTGAAAAAGAACATCGGAGCGGATTTTTCAGTTTCGAAATTGGATAAAAAGCCTGCTAAAAAATCGCCTGCGGCCCCTTTTACCACATCCACTTTACAACAGGAGGCTTCACGGAAGCTTTACTTTTCCGTTGGCCGGACCATGCAGGTGGCCCAACGATTGTACGAAGCCGGACTCATTACCTATATGAGGACGGACAGTGTTAATCTGTCCAAGGAAGCACTGGACGCGGCCAAGAACACCATAGTGTCCAATTATGGAAGTGAATACAGCACGGTAAGGAATTATACGGGCAAGTCCAAAGGGGCGCAAGAAGCCCACGAGGCCATTCGCCCTACAGACATGAATTTGCAATCCCCAACGCTGGAACGTGACCAGACCAAATTATATGAGTTGATCTGGAAGCGGACACTCGCCTCCCAAATGAGTGATGCACAATTGGAGCGTACAAACGTTAAAATACAATCCAATACCCACGCAGAGGAATTCACTGCAAATGGTGAAGTGGTCACTTTTGATGGGTTTTTAAAGGTGTACCTGGAAAGTGTGGATGAGGAGGATGCCGTAGAACAGGAAGGAATGCTACCGGCAATGCGGGTAGATGAAAAACTGGAGAACAACTACATTAGTGCCACGGAGCGTTTCACCAGGCCGCCATATAGATATACCGAGGCCTCCTTGGTCAAGAAACTTGAGGAATTGGGAATCGGAAGACCTTCAACATATGCGCCCACCATTTCCACCATTCAGAATAGGGGATATGTTCAAAAGGGAACCGTGGAAGGAACCGAAAGGCCCTACATGGAGCTTGTTCTGGAAAACGACCAGCTTTCGGAAAAAAAATTGACCGAAATGGTCGGGTCGGACAAAGGTAAAATGGTCCCTACGGATATAGGGACAATCGTAAATGATTTTTTGGTCAGTCATTTTTCCAATATTCTGGATTATAATTTCACTGCGAAATTGGAAGAGGATTTTGATGAGATTGCTTCTGGGGATGAGGATTGGCAAAAAGTCATGAAGGAATTTTATAAGAGTTTTCATCCTACCGTTTTGGACGTTGAGGAAAATGCGGAAAGGGCAAGTGGCGAGCGGGTACTGGGTACGGATCCCAAAACAGGACGACAGGTTGCCGCCAGGTTGGGGAGGTTTGGTCCCATGGTTCAAATAGGGACTGTGGAAGAAGAAGAAAAGCCATTGTTTGCCAGTTTGTTGCCCGAGCAATCCATATCCACCATAACCTTTGAAGAAGCTATGGAACTCTTTGAGCTTCCAAAAAAATTGGGGGTGTATGAAGGTGAAGAAGTGGAGACCAATGTTGGCCGTTATGGACCTTATGTCCGATTTGGAAAAAAGTTTATTTCATTGGATAAGGGGGAGAGCGCCTTTGATGTAGATATGGATCGGGCCATAGAATTGATCAGGGAAAAGCAAAGGGCAGATGCTCCCATTGCCAATTATGAGGGTCAAGATGTGACCAAAGGCGTAGGTAGGTTTGGTCCTTTTATAAAATGGAACGGAATGTTCATCAACGTCAACAAGAAATATGATTTTGACAATCTTTCCAAAGCTGACATTGAAGAACTTATCGAAACCAAAAAACAAAAGGAAAAGGAAAAATTGGTCCAATCCTGGCCCGAGGAAGGCATTCGTATTGAAAAGGCCAGATGGGGCAGGCACAATATCATTAAAGGAAGGATAAAAGTGGAGTTGTCAAAGGATGTTGATGCCGCCAAGTTTTCCTTGGAGGCAGCAAAAGAGTTACTTGATAAAAAAGCACCCAAAAGAAAAACAAAGTCGAAAGCTAAGTAATAACACCCATAATTATGGCATTTGATTTTTTAGTGCCAATAAGTGAAAAGGTTTTGGCCTTTTCAGAATTTCTTCCCTCGCAGGCACTGGGAAAAAATATTCATAAGCATACTGAAAAAAAAGGCCTGCCCGTGTTCGCCAATGCCACAGTGGCGATTTTTGGCGTTTTGGAATCCAGGAACGCTTTTGAGAAAAGACAGGAAAAATTGGACATGGATTCCCTGCGGATTGAACTGTACCGATTAATGATGGGCAATTGGAATGCCACGATCATTGATATTGGTGATGTGGAAGAGGGAAATACCGTTGAGGACACGTACTTTGTGGTCAATCAGATCATGTCCGGCCTGCTTGAAGAAAAAATAATTCCGATAGTCATCGGTGCGACACAAGATGTCACTTTTCCCACCTACAGGGCCTTTGATGGCATTAAGGACATGATCAATTTGGTATCCATTGATAGTAGGTTCGACTTTGGCGAGGACGATGAGTTGATTTCCTCGGAATCCTACATGAGCAAAATCATCACGGACAAACCCAACAACCTGTATAATTTTTCCAATCTGGGCTATCAAAGCTATTTCAATGCCCAGGAAGAGATCGATCTTATGGAACGCCTGTTCTTTGACGCCTATAGATTGGGGGATATTGTTTCCGATATTACGCTGGCCGAACCTATTTTAAGGAACGCCCATCTGGTAAGTTTGGATTTACGCGCTGTAAAAGCAAGTGAAATGGGGGTAACGGCAAACTTTTCCCCCAACGGATTTGACGGTAGGGAAATATGCGGCATCTCCAGATATGCGGGAATAAGCGAAAAGGTGAGTGCCTTTGGAATCTATGAAATGGAAAACACGCTATTGTCCTTTCGGCTTGTAGCCCAAATAATTTGGTGCTTTATTGAAGGGCTGAGCTTTAGGATAAAAGAACTGCCAAGCTCCAACGATGAGGACTTTACCAAATTTACCGTTCCTACGGATTCAGAGGAATTGGTATTCTTCAAAAGCCATATTACGGAACGTTGGTGGGTTGAAGTTCCCTCCATTTTACCGGAGCATACTAAAAATAATTCAGTTGCGTTATTACCATGCACTCAACAGGACTATTTGGATGCTTGCAACCAAAATATTCCAGAGCGCTGGCTTAAAGCCTATAAGAAAGGCTTAAACTGAACAAATATTTTTGGTACATAAACCGTATCGGCACAATAATTTGCTCAATTTGAAGTTTTGTGATTAGGAAATTGTGTTGCACAGTTTACAATCTTAAATCGAAAATTTAACCTAAAGTATGAGAAAGCTATTTTTATCATCTCTAGCACTTGTGTTTTTGCTCACTAGTTGTGGCTCAAAATCAAGGTCAAAAGGTGAATTGGTTGGTGTGAGAGGGAAAAAATGGTATCCCGAGAAGCCATATGGAATGGAATTGATTCCTCGAGGTTCCTTTGTCATGGGTAAGGCCGATGAGGATCAGGCAAAAATTTTGAATGCCCCTACCAGGACCGTTACCGTACGTTCCTTTTATATGGACGATACGGAAATCACCAATAGTGAATATCGACAGTTCGTGGAATGGGTAAAGGATTCGGTCGCCCGGACCAAATTGGCCATTCTGTCCGATGAGTTGGGCCTTGGTCCCGAGGATGACGACACTATTGGGGAATTTGCTTTTAAAAGTGCGGATACGACCAGATTGTCCGTTTGGGAAAAATATAAGATTGATAATTACCTAGGTTTTGGAGATGACCCTTACGAAGGTTATGCCCTTAACAAGGATATCGATCTTATCTGGGATACCAATGATTATCCGGACGAATTCTACGCGGAGGTAATGGATTCATTATACCTGGCAGAAGAGGAGACGTACAATGGTCAACGAACAATTGATGTGAAACAATTGAAGTACAAATACAATTGGATGGACATAGAGGCTGCTGCCCGTGCCAAATCCGGCAAGCGCAGTGATTTTATTAAGTCCGAACAGTTGGCGATCTACCCCGATACCACGGTATGGATTCGCGACTTTGAGTACTCTTACAATGAGCCCATGCACAATGATTATTTCTGGCATGATGCCTATAGTGATTATCCGGTGGTGGGCGTAAACTGGCAACAAGCCAAGGCATTCTGTCATTGGAGGACCAAATTCAAAAACGATGACCAGAAAAGTCGTGGCAAACAATTTGTGAACCAATTCAGGCTCCCTACCGAAGCCGAATGGGAATACGCCGCAAGGGGTGGTATTGAAGGAGGAACCTATCCATGGGGAGGACCTTATGTGATCAGTGATACGGGTTGTTTTATGGCCAACTTTAAACCGCAACGTGGGGATTATGCAGCAGATGCCGCATTGTACACGGTAGAGGCAAAGTCATATGAACCCAATGAATTCAACCTTTACAATATGGCGGGGAATGTAGCGGAATGGACCAATTCCAGCTATGATCCAGGAGCCTACGATTATGTATCCACAATGAACCCAAATGCCGGTTCCGGTCAAAATAAGAGAAAAGTGATCCGTGGGGGATCGTGGAAAGATGTGGCCTACTTCTTGCAAGTGAGCACACGGGATTATGAATATCAAGATTCTGCCCGGAGCTATATTGGCTTTAGAACGGTGCAGGACTATATGGGTGAAGAAGATTCTACCCGAGGGAACAACGGATTATAAAATAGTGAAGAATAACAGGAATTTAATTACGAATCCAGTAACCAATTCTTATTTATATACTTAATTAAAACTGAAATTATGGCACAGTCAAAATCAACAAAAAAACTATTTAACATGGCCTACGGGCTGGGCGCATCGGTGGTGATCATTGGTGCATTGTTTAAAATCCTTCACTGGGAATTCGGACCACTTAACGGTGGACTTCTTCTTGCAATAGGGCTTATTACGGAAGCATTGATTTTTGCAATATCAGCATTTGAACCTGTGGATGACGAATACGATTGGTCTTTGGTATACCCAGAATTGTCCAATGGTCAATCCAAAGGGAACAAAAATGATGCGAAACAAGCAAAAGAAGCTGAAGGATTGCTTTCCAGAAAATTGGACGAGATGTTGAAAGAAGCAAATATCGATTCCCAGTTGTTCAGCAGCTTGGGTGAAAGTATCAGAAGTTTTGAGGGAGCGGCCAAAGACATCGCCCCTACTACGGATGCAATCCAAAATACCCAAAAGTATTCAGAGGAGTTGTCCCATGCCGCTGCTCAAATGGAATCATTGAACAGCTTGTACAAAGTACAATTGGAGAGTGCTAGCCGTCAGGCGTCCATTAACGAAGAAGTGGTACAGAATGCAGGTGCCCTTAAAGAGCAAATGGAATCCTTGGCGACCAACCTATCTTCCTTAAATGGAGTATATGGTGGTATGCTTTCTGCGATGGCTAAAAACTAATTAGGCCCCAAACAAACCAAACGTTAATCACATTTAATTAAATCTAATTAGTAAAATGGCATCAGGAAAACAAACACCACGTCAAAAGATGATCAACCTTATGTACTTGATCTTCATTGCGATGTTGGCCTTAAATATGAGTAAGGAGGTTCTTGCCGCTTTTGGTCTAATGAACGAAAAGTTGGAAGAGTCCAACGCCAAAACGGACGAAAACAACCTTGCATTTTTTGAAAATTTAGCTACCAAAGCTTCTGAAAATGAAGCAGAATATGGGACGCTGTACAAAAATGCACAGGAAGTCAAGGAACTCTCCACCAAATATTACAACTATTTGGAAGGATTGAAAAAAGGAATGACCGCAGATTTGGAAGATCCAAAAGACTATGTGGTCATGGATAAATCGGACTACCTGGATAATCTGTTCTTCAAGGGAGATAACTTGAAAACTGAAGGACAAAGGTTCCTGGATATGATCAACAACTATCGTGAAGGGGTAGTTGCTGAACTTCCAGAAGGGAAGTTTGAGGATATCAAAGCGTCCGTTAAGACACGTTTTGCCACCGGAGATGGCAAGAAAAATGATGGAAAAGTGGAGAAGCGTGATGGTACCCGTCAAGATTGGATCAATTACCATTTTGAGGGCTTCCCGTTGGTAGCCTCCCTGACCAAGATTACCCAATTGCAGGCCGATATCAAAGCTACGGAGCAAGAGGTATTGAAAGGGCTATTGGAAGGTAACTTGACCGCTGCGGTATCATTAAAGAATTTTGCCACCTCCTTACATGCATCCAAGTCTGCATTTTATAGTGGGGAGAAATACGACGGTAAGATCATCATTAGCAAGACCGATAAGAATTCCACACCCGTTAAGGCCGAACTGACTTTGGACGGTAGAAAGTTGACGGAAGGAAGGGATTATCGTTTGGAGGCCGGAGGCGTACAGATGCTAATCAGTGCTGGCGGTGCTGGAGACCATCAAATTGCAGGTACCTTGTATTTCATGCAAGATGGTAAGGAAATAGAAGTTGATGTGGACAATAAGTTTCCAACTATCAATAAACCAAATGCAGCTGTTATTTCCGCTGACAAAATGAATGTAGTGTATCGTGGTGTGGCCAATCCTATGACCATTTCCATTCCTGGTATTCCTGATAATAAAGTATCAGCTTCAGCACCTGGATTAAGATCTGTAAGTGGAAGTAGATACATCATGAACCCTGGGACAGGACGTGAAGTAACCATCAACGCATCTGGTGTACTACCGGACGGGCAGCGTATAAGCACTCCTGCCACCTTCCGTATCAAGGATATTCCCAGACCTGCGGGTACGATCCGTGGAGAGGCGGGTAGCGTAAAAATGCCGAGGAGAAACTTGGAAATCGCCACTATCGGTTCCATGTTGGAAGACTTCGATTTTGATTTAAATCTGGCAGTAAGTGGATTTAAGTTCAAAGTACCTGGTCAGCCTACGGTAAGTGTAAATGGTAATAAGTTGGATGCCAGGGCCAAGTCTGCCTTGAAAAGGGCAAAACGTGGTGATCCAGTCCAGATTTTTGACATCAAAGCGTATATCACAAACAACAAGAGCTACAAGTTGAAAAAAGTATCTCCAGTTGTAGTTGAATTGACAAACTAAGAATAGCATTATGAATTGGAAAAATGTAATTGTAATTGTTGCACTAGGTTTTTTACCGATCTCCATAATGGCACAGGCAAATATTTTAAATGCCAAAAAGCCGGAAGATGTCGGGAAAAAGACCGAAGCGCAAATAGCTGCCGATGATGATGAACCATTGGAGTACGGCTATGTGGACGATAGGGACATCCTATGGTCCAAGACCATCTGGGAAACCATTGATCTGGATGAGCGTGTAAACTTCCCACTATATTATCCTACGGATACCATAGGTATTGGGAAGGACCGGAGGTCATTGTACCATGTGTTGATGAAGAACATCCAGAATGGGAAATTGACCGATGTGTACACCGATTCCTATTTCACTGAAAAACGAAATTTTGGTGACCTTACGGCCACGTTACAAAAAGTGGATACCACGGATTTAGGGTACGAACAATTGAATGCCGGTGAGCAAATCTCTGAAGAATTCATCAATAAAAGGGATATTACGGCAGCGGATATTGAGGAGTACCGTATTAAGGGTATCTGGTATTTTGATAAACGTCAAGGGGAATTGAAATATCGTTTGCTGGGGATAGCCCCGGTAGCACCAGACGTAAACTTTATTGATGACGAATCTGTCGATCCCGGTGAAAACAAGGTAGAATTGTTCTGGGTATGGTACCCAAGTGCCAGGAAGATTCTACATGCTTCCAAGGTCTTCAACAACAGGAATTCGGCACAGCCCATTTCCTTCGATATGTTGTTGAATGCAAGACGATTCAATGGAGTCATCTATAAGGAGGATAACGTTCACGGAGACCGTGAAATCAATGATTACATTTTTGATAATGCCTTGTTCCAACTTTTGGAGGCCAACCGAATTAAGGAAAGTGTCCGGGATAGGGAACAAGATATGTGGGCATATTAATGAACCCCAACTTTGAAGACTGTAAGACAGGAAAGCAAAGTTGACGGCTGAATTATCCCGAATTTATTTCGGAATCCACACCAGAATAATTTCCAATTCATTACAAACAAACGTCCTGAAGAAATTCAGGACGTTTTTGTATTCCCACCTATGCTGTTTATTCTTTAAGGGTACCTCCATTGTTGGAGCATCCCAATTTGTTTTATAGATAGGAAAATTGCAATTGGATTTCCTGTCTATGCCGGAAATGACAATTTGAGTTTCTACTTTTGCCCCATGCTGGATTATGTAATAGTAGGTCTGGGTTTGGCCGGAATTTCCTTTTGCGAGCAACTGGAGCAAAATGGGAAATCCTTTGTTGTTGTTTCGGATGATTCCGAGCGGGCCTCCCTAGTGGCAGGGGGACTTTATAATCCGGTGATCCTAAAGCGCTTTACTTTGGCCTGGAATGCCGCCGAACAGATGGATTTGGCATTACCCTTTTACGCAAACCTGGAGAAAAAGCTCCAACTAAAGTTGGATTATAAAGTTCCCGTATATCGCAGGTTTGCTTCCGTGGAAGAACAAAATCTCTGGTTTGAAGCTGCGGATAGAATAAGCTTAAAACCCTTTTTAGCGACTACAATTATTGGGAACAACAATGCCCAAATCGATGCGCCCCATGGTATGGGCGAAGTAAAAAGCACCGGTAGGATCGATACCGCTAAGCTTATTAATGGGTATTCCGATTATTTGATCCAAAAATCCCTTTTACATCAAGAACAGTTCAGTTTTGACCAGATGTCCATTGGTACGGACAAAATTGAATACAAGGGAATCACTGCAAAAAAAATCGTTTTTGCAGAAGGCTTTGGATTAAAAAAGAACCCTTTTTTCAACTATCTTCCCTTAAATGGGACCAAAGGGGAACTGCTGACCATAAAAGCCCCCCTGCTCCGTGAGAAAAGTGTTGTAAAGTCTTCCGTGTTTATCATTCCCTTAGGTCAAGAGTTGTATCGAATAGGGGCCACCTATAAATGGAAGGATAAAACCAATACACCGACAGCGGACGCCAAAAAGGAACTTCTGGAGAAGTTAAGGACGTTCCTAAAATGTGATTTTGAGATCGTGGACCACGTTGCGGGCGTTCGCCCAACCGTTACCGATAGAAGGCCATTGGTGGGGACACATCCAAAACACAAAAGCCTATTGGTATTGAATGGCTTCGGATCCCGAGGGGTTTTGATTGCTCCCTACGCCGCATTGCAACTGTTTCGGCATGTGGAAAATGGTGCCAAAATCAATGCAGAAATGGACATTGACCGTTTTAAGGACAAATTCCAGAACAAGCGCTAAGCTTCCTTCGCAAGATTTTTGTCGTATTTCATAAACAGATTGATCCAGATGTTTCGGGAAAGTCTAATGATTACCGGTAAAAAAAGGACCAGGGTGGATACAATGGCAATAAAGGACGTTTTCAAATCCGTACCAATAAAAAGAAAACTGATGACGAATGCCGCCACCGCAAATGCAATGCCAACGGCATAACTCACGTACATGGAACCGTAAAAAAATGAAGGTTCGATCTTATACTTGGTGTGACAATGGGAACATCGTTCATTCATTTTAAAGAGCTGTGTGATATTGTACGGGTTGGGATTTTCGTACATGCTCTCAGAATGGCATTTGGGACAACTTCCTGTTAAAATACTGTACAGTTTTGTGCCTTTTTTTAACATTTGCAACAGTTTTTTACAAAATTACAAAGAACTTTTAGGCCCTTTTGTAACTTCAATTACAATTTATGCTCAATATCCATAATCTTAGTGTCTCCTTTGGTGGTGAGTTTCTTTTTGAAGAAATATCCTTTAAGTTAAATCCGGGCGATAAAGTGGGTTTGATCGGTAAGAACGGTGCGGGAAAATCCACCCTTTTACGACTGCTTGCCAAAGAGATGAAAGGGGATTCCGGAGTTATCGCTTCCGATAAGGAGGTGAAAATAGGGTTCCTAAAACAGGATATCGATTTTGAAAGGGGCAGGACGGTTTTGGAAGAAGCCCATCAAGCTTTTAAAGCGTTAAAAAAGCTCGAATTTCAGCTTGGGGAAATCAATGAACAATTGGCGGTTCGGGATGATTATGAAAGTGAGGGCTATCACCAGTTGATGGTTGATTTAAATGAGGTCACACATCGCTATGAAATTCTGGGGGGATACAATTATCAGGGTGAAACGGAAAAAGTGCTTTTGGGATTGGGATTTAAAAGGGCCGATTTTGAAAATCAAACGGACACCTTTTCCGGAGGTTGGCGAATGCGGATTGAATTGGCCAAGTTACTGCTCCAAAACAATGACGTTTTGCTCTTGGATGAGCCTACCAACCATCTGGATATTGAATCCATAATTTGGTTGGAGCAATTCTTAAAAACCTATCCGGGAGCGGTGGTCATCGTTTCCCATGACAAGATGTTCCTGGACAATGTTACCAATAGGACCATTGAAATTTCCTTGGGAAGGATATATGATTACAACAAACCGTATTCAGCCTATTTGGTGCTGCGCAAAGAGATGCGCGAGCAACAGTTGAATGCCCAAAAAAACCAGGAAAGGGAAATTCAACAGGCAGAACGATTGATTGAAAAATTCAGGGCTAAGTCAAGCAAGGCGTCCATGGCCCAATCCCTGATCAAAAAGCTGGATAAAATAGAACGTATTGAGGTGGACGAAGAGGACAATACGGTCATGAACGTGCGTTTTCCAGTATCTGTACAACCGGGGAAAGTTGTGGTTGAAGGGCAAGGTATAGGTAAGAGCTATGGTGAAAAATTGGTCTTTGAGGACGTCAACGTAATGGTGGAACGTGGGAGCAAAATTGCATTTGTTGGCCAGAACGGTCAAGGCAAAACTACTTTGGCCAAAATCATTGTTGGGGAGCTGGATTACAGTGGAGCCCTTAAATTGGGCCATAATGTCCAATTGGGTTATTTTGCCCAGAACCAAGCGGACTATCTGGAGGAGAAAAAAACCGTACATGACATTATGTTGAATGCCGCCAATGAAACAAATAGGACAAAAGTTCGGGATATTTTAGGG
The DNA here is from genome assembly GCF_023016285.1 of Muricauda sp. SCSIO 64092. Classification (GTDB taxonomy): domain Bacteria; phylum Bacteroidota; class Bacteroidia; order Flavobacteriales; family Flavobacteriaceae; genus Croceivirga. Next base: position 1,481,192 of record NZ_CP095413.1, on the reverse strand, counting down.
TCTTTCCTGTTTAGGGGCGATGATGTGGACAAACAGGTAAAAGTACTCTCCGGAGGGGAAAGGAACCGTTTGGCCTTGGCCAAACTACTGTTGCAGCCCTTTAATGTATTGGTCATGGACGAACCCACCAATCATTTGGATATAAAATCCAAAAATGTGCTGAAACAGGCATTGAACAATTTTGAAGGGACATTGATTTTGGTGTCCCATGACCGTGACTTTCTTCAAGGTCTAACGGAAAAAGTATATGAATTTAGGGAGGGAAACGTAAAAGAGTTTCTTGGCGATATTGATGATTACCTTGAGCAGCGAAGTGCGTTGGATTTTAGGGCGATTGAAAAGAAAACCCAACATTCGCCAAAGGAAAGCGCGAAAAGCGAAGGCAAAACTGCCAACGATTACCAGGAACAAAAGCGACTGAAATCGCTAAAAAACAAATTGGGTTCCCTGGAAAAAAAGATTACCGCCCTGGAACGGGAAATAGGCGATATGGACCATAAACTGTTGATGGAATATGATCAAACCGTTGCAGACCCTGGTTTTTTTGACAGATACCATGAGAGGAAAGGGGAATTGAACAGGCTTATGGAGGAGTGGGAAAGGATGTCAAACGAGTTGGAAACATAAAATGACGACATCCATTTTTTAGACCTACACCACACCTAGCATCAAATTCACAACAAAATCAGCAATTTACGGTGCTGTAATTTGCCCATTCTCAGCACGAATGCTTAATTTGTAGGGTAAATCTTACTAATATTATCCGAGTATGAAATCGTTTTTGCCCATTTTAATGGTTTTCTTGATTTCGGTTCATGTAGGACTAGCCTCAACGACCACAATTACAAAAGCGGAAAGAAGGGCCTTACTGGATATTTACGAACAGACCAATGGCGATTCATGGACCCAGACCTGGGATTTGAACGGGCCTGTTTCTTCATGGAAAGGGATAACCGTTAAGAACAACCATATCATTTCCATTAATCTTTTTAATAACAATCTTAACGGGGTCTTACCGGAGAGTTTGGGCAACCTTAAATATTTGGAACACCTTAATTTGGCGTTCAACAACCTAACTGGGGTATTGCCCAAGGATATTGTAAAATTGGAAAACCTCAGGACCCTTAAACTGGAAATGAATAGGATAAAGGGCGCTTTGCCCGAGGCTATTGGGAACTTGGGGCAATTGGAAGAGTTCTCCATGTTCAATAATTTTCTTTCGGGACCAATACCGGAGGGTTTTGGAGAATTGAAGAACCTTAAAATACTGAACCTGTCCAGTAATAATTTAAAAGGCATTATTCCCACAGCAATAGGCAACCTTACCAAATTGGAAAAGCTGGGATTATTTGAAAATGGCCTGGAAGGGACAATACCCGGGGAGTTGGGAAATCTGGGGCAGCTTAAGGAACTGGTATTGGCCAATAATCAACTGGGAGGGGAAATTCCAGTGGAGTTTTCCCAATTGGCAAGCCTAAGGATTTTGCAAATACAGAACAATAGGTTCGAATCCTTTACTGGATTAAAGAACATGGATACAAAACGTTTTCTGGTTTTTGACACCGATGATGCCACCTTGAATCCTTATAACGAAATTAATCTTCGAAAAACACGTACCCGCATGGCGGATACCAAGTTTGAAGATGATGACAATAATGAGTAGTTAGTTATACTTTAGTTTGTTTGGTTCGGGGGATGCAGAGGTGTATCCCCCTTTTTTTGTTTCACACTTTCTTTATTCTGTTTAAACATTTATGAATTTTTTAACCTGTCCCGGCCCAAGGACACAATAGTTTTGTGTCTTACCAATGCTACAACTATGCAAAGAACAATTATCTCCGTTGTACTGGGACTCCTTATTATTGTTGGTGCCATTTTTGGAGCAAAAGCTATTATCGATAGCAAAAAGGACCGGAGACCTAGACCGCAAAAGGTGGTAAAAATAGTGTTTGTTGATACGATTACCAATGGTACGGTGCCCATTATAGTTCCCGCCAATGGAAATTTAGTGGCCAAGGATAGGGTAGAACTTTTTGCTGAGGTCCAGGGGGTTTTCAAAAAAGGGAGTAAACCCTTCAAGACCGGTCAGGAATATACGGCAGGACAAACATTGATCAGAATTGATGCTTCGGAATATTATGCTAGTGTGCAATCTGCCAAAAGCGACTTCTATAACTTACTCACTTCCATCATGCCCGATTTACAGCTGGACTATCCGGAGCATTTCCCAAAGTGGCAGAACTATCTGGCGGAATTCGATTTGGACAAAGCGACACCTGAATTGCCAAAGGTCACTTCGGAGAAAGAAAAATACTTTATTACCGGACGTGGAATTTACGGGGACTACTACAATGTAAAGAATTTGGAACAACGTCTTTCCAAATACTCGATCGGAGCCCCATTTTCCGGGATATTGACCGAGGCATTGGTAACGGAAGGAACTTTGGTGAGGCCCGGTCAACGATTGGGTGAATTCATCAAAAAAGGGACCTATGAACTGGAGGTGGCCGTAAGCAAGACCTATGCGGATTACCTTGCCGTGGGAAAAAAAGTGACACTTACCAATTTAAATAAAACCCAAACCTACACTGGGGAAGTGATTCGGTTAAATGGTAAGGTAGACCAGGCAACACAAACCATTACCGCATTCATTGAAGTGCGGGGCGATAATTTAAGGGAGGGGCAGTATTTGGAAGCCAATCTTAGTGCAAAGGATGAAACGGATGCCATTCAGATCGATCGTTCCCTACTAACGGACAATGACCAAATTTTTGTGGTTCGCGACTCCATTTTGGATTTAATAGATGTGAAGCCTGTTTATTTTTCCGATAAAAAAGTAGTACTCAAAAACGTGCCGGAAGGCGAGACCATTGTATCCAAGCCTGTTGTGGGTGCTTACGCGGGTATGCTGGTCAAGGTATTCGATGAGGGTGGTCCAAAAACAGCGGTGGAATGAAAAAGGTCATTGAATACTTTATTAAATACCATGTTGCGGTAAACGTTATCATTGTTGCCTTTTTTGTTTTTGGGATTGTAGGGGCGCTCTCTTTAAAATCCTCCTTTTTCCCTCTCACGGAATCCAAAAATGTAGTGATCAACATTACGTATCCTGGAGCTTCCCCACAAGAGATTGAGGAAGGAATTGTACTAAAAATTGAAGACAACCTTAAGGGCTTGCAAGGTGTTGATCGCGTAACATCCACTTCACGTGAGAATTCGGGCTCCATCAATGTTGAAATTGAAAAAGGCTATGACATTGACTTCATGTTATTGGAAGTTAAGAATGCCGTAGACCGCGTGCCCACATTCCCCACCGGAATGGAACCCCTTATTGTCTCCAAAGTGGAAGCGGTACGACCAACGATCAGTTTCGCCGTAAGTGGACAAAACATCTCCCTGGCTACCTTAAAGCAAATTGGAAGGCAGATAGAAAATGACCTTAGGGCAATTCCAGGGATATCCCAGATTACCATTGCCGGATATCCCGAAGAGGAAATTGAAATTGCGGTCAATGAGGACAATTTATTGGCTTATGACGTTTCCTTTCAAGAAGTGGCCCTTGCCGTTTCCAATGCCAATATCCTGGTTACCGGAGGGAATATTAAAACCGATACGGAAGAATACCTGATACGGGCCAACAACCGTTCTTACTATGGGGATGAACTTTCAAATATCGTTGTGAGGGCAGATGCCTCGGGTAAGGCGATCCGATTAAAGGATGTTGCCGAGATACGAGATCGTTTTTCCGAAACGCCAAATGCTTCCTATTACGATGGGAATCTGTCGGTCAATGTTACAATAACCAGTACCAACACCGAAGATTTAATTGGTTCCGCGGAAAACGTTAAAGAGTACATATCGGACTTTAACCAGAAGTACAACAACGTACAGTTGAATGTGGTACGGGATCTCTCCACCACATTGACCCAACGTACCCAACTGCTCACGGAGAATGCGATTATGGGAATGCTGTTGGTACTCATTTTCCTCTCCCTTTTCCTAAATACCCGATTGGCCTTCTGGGTGGCCTTTGGTTTGCCCATAGCCTTTTTGGGAATGTTCATTTTTGCCCCTATGGTCAATGTGACCATTAACGTGCTTTCCCTTTTTGGAATGATCATCGTCATTGGTATTTTGGTGGACGATGGTATCGTTATAGCAGAGAATATCTATCAGCATTATGAAAAAGGGAAAAAACCGGTCCGCGCGGCCATCGATGGGACCTTGGAAGTAATTCCGCCCATCGTTTCCGCAATCATTACTACGGTATTGGCCTTTTCCATTTTCCTGTTTTTGGATGGAAGGATAGGGGACTTCTTTGGCGAGGTTTCGGTTATCGTCATCTTGACCTTGGTGGTGTCCTTGGTTGAAGCACTGATCATTCTTCCGGCCCACTTGGCGCATTCCAAAGCCCTTACCAAACAGAATAAAGCACCCAAAACAGGGATAGCCAAAGTCTTTTCCAAACTAAGGCTTATCAATAAATGGGGGGATGGGGCAATGGCATGGATGCGGGACAAAATGTATAGTCCCACCTTACAATTTGCACTTCGGTATCGTTTACTCACGTTCTCCTTTTTTGTACTGGCGTTATTTTTGACGTTTGGGTCCATTGGAGGAGGCATCATACGAACCGCTTTTTTCCCCAGGATCGCCAGTGACAGGGTAGCCGTGGAGTTGCAAATGCCCAATGGGACCAATGAAAAGGTTACGGATTCCATTATCAGCTTGATTCAGGAAAAAGCAAAAATTGTGAATCAGGAACTAACGGAACAATACCTCCAGGGAACAGGGAAAGTCCTGTTTGAAAATATGATAAAGAACGTGGGGCCGGGATCGGCGGCGGCAACTTTGGAAATCAATCTTTTGCCCGGAGAGGAACGTCCCGATGCGATTGTTGCGGATTTGGTAACTCGAAGATTACGGGAATTGGTGGGACCTGTGATTGGCGTGGAAAGTCTCATTTATGGTTCAGGAGGGAATTTTGGGGGCGATCCGGTTTCCGTATCCCTTTTGGGCAACAATATCACCGAACTGAAAGCTGCAAAATCTGAATTGAAGACGGCCATGGAGGAAAATGCCCTGCTCAAGGATGTTGCGGACAATGACCCTGCCGGAATCAAGGAGATACAATTGGAACTTAAGGAAAGCGCCTATTTGTTGGGCTTGGATTTACGAACGGTCATGAATCAGGTAAGATCTGGGTTTTTTGGGGCCCAGGCACAGCGTTTTCAACGTGGACAGGACGAAATTCGGGTTTGGGTCCGGTATGATCGGGACAATAGGGCCTCCATTAACCAACTGGACGAAATGCGTATTGTTGCCCCGTCCGGTAGTCGCGTGCCACTTAAGGAAATAGCCAATTATGAAATTGCCAGGGGGGATGTTGCCATCAACCATTTGGATGGACAACGGGAAATACGGGTCAGCTCGGATTTAAAAGACCCAAAAAATACCAGTGCTCCGGATGTGCTGACCTGGATAAGGACTGAAATAATGCCCGATATACAGTCTAAGTACCCAACGGTGACGGCTTCCTATGAAGGACAGAATAGGGAACGCAACAAACTGACCGATTCTTTGAATTATGTAGGTCCGGTGGTCTTGTTTTTAATCTACATTACCATAGCGTTTACCTTTAGGAGTTTTAGCCAACCCTTATTGTTGTTGCTTCTTATCCCCTTTAGCCTTACGGCCGTAGCTTGGGGTCATTGGATACATGATTTTCCCGTAAACATTCTTTCCATGTTGGGTATTATAGCCCTTATTGGGATTATGGTCAATGACGGTTTGGTACTGATCGGCAAGTTCAATGGTAACCTTCGGAACGGGATGCAGTTTGAAACCGCTTTGTATGAAGCGGGGAAATCGCGGTTTAGGGCCATATTTTTGACTTCCGTAACTACCATTGCCGGACTCGCTCCCCTGTTGTTGGAAAAGAGCAGGCAAGCCCAGTTCTTAAAACCTATGGCCATTTCCATAGCTTATGGAATTGCTTTTGCCACAGTCCTTACTTTGGTAATGCTCCCAATTTTTCTGTCCTTTAGCAATGAAGTAAAAGTTGGTTTCAAGTGGTTAAGGACCGGAGATAAAATTAGTAAGGAAGAGGTGGAACGGGCCATAAAGGAAAAACAGGAAGAAGCGGACATGGTCGAAGGGAAAACCAAACACCTCAATGGAACAAACCAAAATGTTGTTATTGACGATTCTCAAGAACAAGAATTAGAAGAAGTGCTATAATGAAGATATTCACTACTGCTAAAATCGTGTTTCTCTTTGCGATTTTCCCCTTTTTCCTCTTTTCACAACAAAGTTTCCTTTCCAAAGAAGAGGCGGTCAAAATTACCTTGGAAAACAATTTAGGGATTGTAATCGCCAAGAACGATGTTGAAATAGCGGAAAACAATAAGAGTGTCCTAAATTCAGGTTTTCTTCCTACCCTTACGGGGACGGCCGGGGCAAACTATCAACGGGATGATTCCACCTTTGAATTTCCGGGACAATTTTTAAGGGACGATGAGGGCAATGTACAAATAGATTCGGAAGGAAATCCCATACAAAGACCGGATGCAAGTCTTTTTAAGGCAGAGGCGCAGCGCTATAATGCCCGATTGACCGCGGACTATGTCCTTTTTGACGGTTTGGGTAGGTTATACGATTACAAGCGGTTAAAGGAGGAGTACAATCTGTCCGAACTACAGTCCCGGGAAACGATTGAAACCACGGTCCTACAGCTGTTTACCGTGTATTTTGAAATGGCAAGGGTTTCGGAGAACATCCAGGTCCTCAAAGATACCTATGCCAATACCGAAGATCGATTGAAGCGGGCAGAATACAGCTTTGAATACGGCCAGATAAACAAGTTGGATGTCTTGAATGCCCAGGTAGATTTGGTGAACGATAGCATTAACCTAATGAACGAGAGGCAGCTGTTGGAGAACACTATGCGGGATTTGAATATTATCCTCAATGAGGACCTGGAGCAGCAATTTGCGGTCGATACCACAATTGCCTTTATCGATAAGATCCGGCTGGAGGGTTTTTTAAAGGAAGGGGAGCAAAACAATGTTCGCATGTTGCAGGCAAAATCCAACATGACCATCAATGATTATACCTTAAAATCATCCAAATCCGTTTTCTTGCCCACGATTGGATTGACCGGTTTCTATGGATGGAACCTTAACCAAAATGCCCCAGGACCCTTTTTCCCGGGAGTAACTGTAAACAACAGGAGAAATTTTGGTCTGGGAGCGAACCTTACATGGAATCTTTTTGACGGTGGGAACGGTATTACCCAACTGAAGAATGCAAGAGTACTATTGGAATCCCAGGAGGCATTTCAAAAACAGATCGTTTTGGAGGTAAGACGGGATATTGCCAATGCACAGGGAGATTATGAAAACCGATTGAAGGTTTTTGAACTTCAGGAACAAAATGTGTTTACGGCTACGGACAACTACAATCGATCTAATGAACGCTACAAACTGGGACAGATCACGTCCGTAGAGTTACGACAGGCACAGATTAACTTACTGAATGCCCAAACGAGTAGGAACTTGGCCAAATACAATGCAAAACTGGCAGAACTGCAGTTGTTGCAACTCACAGGGCAATTATTGAACGTAGAGTTATAATTTGGTTGTAGGGCTGTCTGGTTGAAATGCCAAAGCCTTAAAAACAATTCAAAAATGTTGGAGCACTTCTTTCAATGTCCGTATTGCTGGGAAGAAATCTCAATGCTGTTGGATACCTCGGTGTCCACACAAGCCTATGTTGAGGATTGTGAGGTGTGTTGCAATCCCATTGAAGTCACGGCTAGCTTTACGGGCAATGAACTGGTGGAGTTCCGTTGTTCACCTTTAGGGCAGTAGGTTTTAGAGGTACTGATTCAAAATATTTTCAAAAAGCTCCTGTTTTCCACTTCTTTGCTCAGGTTCCCCTGCAAGTTTGGCATAATCATGAAGATCGGTCAGCGAAAGGGACCCACGCACAAAATCCAATCCTTTTCCCGAATTAAAAGAGGCGTAACGGTTGTCCAATAATTCTTCGTAGCTGGAGTTGTTAATAACGGCATCGGCTACCAATAACCCACGGGCAAACGTATCGGCACCGCCAATATGAGCAATAAAAATATCTTCCAGATCGGTTGAGTTTCTACGGGTTTTAGCGTCAAAGTTGATGCCTCCACCTTGCAACCCGCCACTTTTTAGGAAAACCAACATTGCCTCGGCCGTTTCCAGAACATTATTGGGGAACTGGTCCGTATCCCACCCATTTTGATAATCCCCGCGATTGGCGTCGATACTTCCCAACATTCCGGCATTTGCCGCTACTTGAAGTTCATGCTGAAAGGTATGTTGGGCCAATGTGGCATGGTTTACCTCAATATTCAGTTTAAAATCTTTTTCCAATCCTTGTTCACGTATGAAATTGATGGAGGTCGCTGCATCAAAATCATATTGATGCTTGGAGGGTTCCATGGGTTTGGGTTCTATAAAAAACGTGCCTGTAAACCCTTGGGAACGGGCATAATCACGTGCCATCCGCATAAACCGTCCAATATTGTCCTGTTCCAATTTCATATCGGTGTTCAACAGGGACATATACCCTTCACGGCCGCCCCAAAAAACATAGTTTTCACCGTTTAATTCCATAGTGGCGTCCAGGGCAATTTTGAGTTGCGCCCCCGCTCGTGCCACTACATCAAAATTAGGGTTGGAGGCAGCTCCGTTCATATATCTGGGATGGGAGAACAAATTGGCCGTTCCCCAGAGCAACTTTACCCCGGAAGCTTTCATTTTCTCCTTTAGGTAGTCCACCATATGCAGTACCCTTTTTTCGGATTCTGCCAGCGAATCCGCTTCGTCCACAAGGTCATAATCATGAAAACAATAGTAATCAAAACCCATTTTAGTGATAAACTCAAACGCCGCATCCGCTTTTTCCCTGGCAGCCTCAATGGGGTCGTTTTTTGTTGCCCAGGGAAAGTTTTTGGTGCCCGGACCAAATGGATCTCCACCGGTGCCACAAAGGGTATGCCAATAGGCCATGGCAAACTTGAAATGTTCGCGCATGCTTTTTCCGGCCACGATTTGTTCCGGATTGTAAAATTTGTAGGCCAAAGGATTGTCAGACGCTTTTCCTTCATATGTAATCTCTCCAATGCCCTTAAAGTATTCGGTATTTCCTATGGTTGCCATTTCGGTATTTTTAGTGTTTCAAAATCAAGTTCAGTTCTTTTTTCCATTTTTCATAGGCGTCGCCATAGGCGGCCTTTTCTTTTTTGGGCATGTAGGTCAACACATGGTCATCCTTTGTGAAGGAAGCAAATTGTTGGTAGTCATCATCGATCAATACGCAGGCCCTTGCAGCTCCAATGGCACCGGTGGTGTCGTAAATCTCTATTTGTTGACCAATCAAAGTGGTTAGGGTGTTGGAGAAAATTTCGGAACGAAAAAGGTTGTCGTTTCCCGCTCGGATCACGGTGGGTCGAATGCCATCCGATTGCATGATCTCAAACCCATAAACAAACGAAAAGGCAATGCCCTCCAGTGCAGCGCGACACAGATGGCCTTTATGGTGTCTGTTCAGATTTAGGTTTACTATTCGGGTCCCGATATCCGCATGTAACAGCATTCGCTCCGCTCCATTTCCAAAGGGAAGGATACAAACCCCTTCCGAACCGATTTCTACCTCCGACGCAAGTTGGTTCATTTCCTCATAGGAAGTAACGGACAAATTGTTCATCAACCAACGATATTGGATGCCAGCACCATTGATGCAGAGCAGTTTTCCAATGGTTCTGGTCTTTTTTGACCGATAGTTCACATGGGCAAAATTGTTGACCCGGGAACATTCCTTAGCGGATAAGTTGTCCGTAATTGCATACATGACCCCCGAAGTTCCGCCAGTGGCGGCCACCTCTCCGGGGAGAAAAACATTTAAGGACAATGCATTATTGGGTTGATCTCCTGCCCGGTACAAGATGGGGGTTGCCACAGCAAGGCCACTCTCTTGGCTGCCCGTTGTGGAAACCGTGGCCTGTTCGGAAAAAGTATCGACTACATCTGGCAAAATTTGGGATGGAATGGTATACTGTCCAAGTACTTCCTGGGAGATTTGATCCTTTTTAAAGTCCCATAGGATTGCTTCCGATAGGCCGGAAACAGTGGTGTTGATCTTATCTGAGAAGCGAAAGGCCAAAAAATCCCCAGGTAACATGAATTTATGGATTTTGGCAAAGGTTTCGGGTTCGTTTTCCTGCACCCATCTCAATTTGGAAGCTGTAAAATTTCCTGGTGAATTTAAAAGATGGCCATCGCAAAAATTGTGGCCTAAATCCGAATATGCCTTGTTTCCAATACCAACAGCACGACTATCGCACCAGATGATGGCATTGCGCAATGGATTCCCATCTTTGTCCACCACCACCAATCCATGCATTTGATAAGCTATTCCAATCCCAAGGATTTGCTCTTTGGTAACCTTGTTTTCCTCTATGATCCTTTGAATGCCCTTACAGGTAAAATGCCACCAATCATTCGGGTTTTGCTCGGCCCAGCCTTGTTGGGGAGCATACATGGACATTTCTTTTTGTGGCTCTTGTAGGACGGCCAAGGGCCTCCCGGATATCCGGTCAACCAGGGCAATCTTTATGGATGAGCTTCCCAAATCAATTCCTAAAAAGTACATTTGGATTTATTGTTAAAGGCAATCGTTTTAAAATTAGAGAAAAAACTTCTTATGGATTATCTTTAGGCCAATCTTATTGATCGACCATGGACTTAGTAGTTGGAATAGACATCGGGGGGACCAAAACCAAGATTGGCTTGGTGGATAATAAAGGAGTCTGTTTGGAACAGACTTTTTTTAGAACCAAGGAATACCTTGAGTTGGATGCATATTTGGAGCAGGTGAAAAAAACCTGCGATGAACTTATAGCCAATTTGGATTTTACCCCTAACATTCTTGGATGTGGCATTGGTGCGCCCAATGCATCCAGCAAAAGGGGAACCATTGAAAGTGCGGCCAATTTGGCTTGGAAGGGCAGTGTCCCCATTTTGGAGCGATTGAAGGAAAAATGGAACGTTCCCATGCGTATTATGAATGATGCCAGTGCAGCGGCCTTGGGGGAATTGATGTTCGGAAGGGGTAAGGAAATGACCGATTTTATTGCAATTACCTTGGGTACGGGATTTGGGGCCGGTATTGTGGCCAATGGACAGTTGATCGATGGATATGATGGATTTGCAGGTGAACTGGGTCATGTAGATATGACCGTGGGCGATGGCCGATTGACAGGACTTGGGGTACGAGGTGGGCTGGAGGCCTATGTATCTGCCACTGGGCTAAAACGGACCATCATGTATATGCTAAGCAAGTATATGGATGAGAGTAGATTTAGAAATGTTGCCTATAATGATCTACACGGTGAGGAAATCACCCAAGCCGCCGAAGAGGGTGACACCATTGCCTTGAGAGCCTTTGATTATACCGCGCGAATGATGGCCCTGGCCCTGGCAAATTTTACCGCCTTTACCCAACCGGAAGCTTTTATTTTAATGGGCGGACTGGTGAATAGCGGAAAATGGATCCTTGAACCACTGGATAAATATTTCAATGAATACTTATTGCAGGTCTATAAGGGAAAGGTCAAGATATTGGAGTCGGGAATGGAAGGTAAAACTGCTGCCATTTGTGGTGCTGCAGCTTTAATTTGGGAAAAAAACCGTTGAATTTAATTCTTTCCATATCTTTGCGGAGTTGTGTTGAATCCGCTATGGGCGGATTGTGTTAGGTCGAAAGACGTTAACCAATGAAAGGCTTTCCTTCTGGGAGGCTTTTTTTATTTATGGAAATTCGGAATGAATGATGTGGTGAACCAATGAAGCCGCCAGTTTTGCGGTTAAGCCATCCACATCATATTTTGGGTTCATTTCCGCAATGTCCATACTGATCAACTTGCCGGATGAGGTAATGGTTTCCAAACTTTCCAAGACTACGTCAGGTGAAAAACCCAGTGGCGAAGGTGCACTCACACCGGGCGCATATGCAGATGAAAAACCATCGAGGTCAATGGTTAGGTAAATGTAATCCACCTTAGCCATAAAGGCACGGATCCATGTATTGATTTCTTTTACAAACTGTATACGAAAGGTGTTTCTAAGGACATAAGTGACCCCCAACTCTTCCGCCAGTTGAAACAACTGTTTGTCATTGGCGTCTTTCCGAATGCCCAGGCACAAATAATTAAAGGGTTCGTTTTCATTCGCAATTTGAAAAAAAGGAGTTCCGGAAGTGGGTCCATTGACATCATTTCTTAAATCAAAATGGGCATCAAGGTTGATGATTCCAATGGACGGCCTTTTGTTTTTGGAAAGCAGGTATTTTTTAATGCCATTGTAATGCCCATAGGCAATATCATGTCCACCACCCAGTACTATTGGAAAAGTATGCTTTTCAAGAAGTTCCGCCACGCTTTCACCCAACGTGTGTTGTGCGTTTTCCAAACCATCCGTATGGCAAACGATATCGCCTACATCCGTTACGTATTGCCCAGCCTTTAAATGATTGGGCATTTTTCCCAGGGCCTTTCTAATCGCTTCAGGGCCATTTTTGGCCCCTGTTCGCCCGTGATTGAGCCGAACGCCCTCATCGCAGCAATATCCTAAAATGGCAAATTGGTCCTTAACGGATGGAACTTTGGTAAAGGGAAGGCAACGGACTTTTTCGTGCAGATAAAGATCGTTTTCCGAGCTTCTGCCGGTCCATAGCTTTTTTTTGGGGGAGAGATAATTGGCCATGGAACTAAATTAAATCATCCAACAGTTGATCATCAACAAAATTTGGTAAAGTGACCTTAAGTTGTGGTGTACGCCGCATTTCCCGTTTTATGGCGAATAGGGCTTCGTCATTTCTTGCCCAACTCCGCCTTGCAATACCATTGTTCACATCATAGAACAGCATGTTGCGCAACCTTTCCAAAGTTTCCTGGGTCCCGTCAAGTACCAATCCAAATCCACCATTGATGACTTCGCCCCATCCTACACCGCCGCCATTATGGATGGAAACCCAGGTGGCACCCCTAAAACTATCACCTATTACGTTATGAATGGCCATATCTGCGGTAAACCTACTTCCATCATAAATATTGCTGGTCTCCCTAAATGGAGAGTCCGTTCCACTGACATCGTGGTGATCGCGACCCAATACCACGGGAGCTGAAATGGTCCCTTTGGCAATGGCATCATTGAAGGCTTCAGCGATTTTTAGCCTTCCTTCGGCATCGGCATACAGTATTCGGGCCTGGGAGCCAACCACCAACTTATTTTTATCCGCCTCTTCTATCCAAATGATATTGTCCTGCATTTGCTGCTGGATTTCCTTTGGGGAACGGGTTTTGATTTTCCTCATGACTTCCAGGGCAATGGTGTCGGTCTTTTTCAGATCTTCCGCCTTGCCTGAGGTACACACCCACCGGAAGGGACCGAAACCATAATCAAAACACATGGGCCCCAGAATGTCCTGTACATAGGATGGATATCTAAAATCGGTTCCATTTTCCGCCATAACATTGGCATTGGCCCTGGAGGCTTCCAACAAAAAAGCATTTCCGTAATCAAAAAAATAGGTCCCTTTGGACACGTGCCAATTGATGGCATTTACCTGTCTTCGTAAAGACTCTTGAACCTTTTCCTTGAAACGCTTGGGGTTTTCCACCATAAGCGCATTGGCTTCCTCAAACGAAAGACCAATGGGATAATAGCCTCCGGCCCATGGATTGTGCAGGGAGGTCTGATCGGAACCCAAATGCACAAAAATGTTCGCCCGAGCAAAGGCTTCCCATACTTCAACCACGTTGCCCACATAAGCAATGGAAATGACCTCTTTTTGAACAATGGCTTTTTTTACCCTAAGAATAAGACGTTCAATGTCATCGATAAGCTCATCCACCCATCCTTGTTCATGTCTTTTTTGTGCCGCATTTGGATTTACTTCCGCGCAAACGGTAATGCATTTCGCAATGGTACCGGCCTTGGGTTGTGCACCGCTCATTCCTCCGAGGCCTGCGGTCAGGAATATTTTTCCCTCAGTGGATTCCCCTGCTTTTAAGACTTTTCTAAAGGCGTTCATTACGGTAATTGTAGTGCCATGTACAATTCCCTGGGGGCCTATATACATATAAGAACCCGCCGTCATTTGTCCGTACTGGGTTACGCCCAGGGCGTTGAATTTTTCCCAATCATCCGACTTGGAATAATTAGGGATCATCATTCCATTGGTAACTACTACACGAGGTGCTTCTTTTGAGGACGGAAAAAGGCCCATTGGATGTCCCGAATACATATGGAGGGTTTGTGTATCGGTCATTTCGGCCAAATATTTCATGGTAAGGAGGTATTGTGCCCAGTTTTGGAACACTGCACCATTACCGCCATAGGTAATCAATTCCTCCGGATGTTGGGCAATTGCGGGATCCAGATTGTTCTGGATCATAAGCATGATGGCTGCCGCTTGCCGGTTTTTTGCCGGATACTCCCCAATAGGTCGGGCAAACATGGGATAACCGGGTTTGAAACGGAACATATAGATCCTGCCAAATGCGGTCAGTTCCGCCGCGAACTCTTGGGCCAACTCGGGATGCCATGCTTTGGGAAAGTAACGGAGGGCATTTCGGATAGCTAATTTTTTCTCTTCGGGGGAAAGGATATCCTTTCGTTTGGGAGCGGGATTACCACCTTTGGGATATGGCCTTTTCGGAGGTAATTCCGTGGGAATACCTTGAAGGATTTGTTTTTTGAATTCCGTTGACAATGCTGTTTGCATAATTAAAATACTCTAGTTCCATTTTTCCATACCCCGTGGGGTTTTAATTGCCCTTGATGGTAGGTAACCTCCTGGTAATTGTCCGTGGGAAAAATGACAAAATCGGCTTTTTTCCCTACCTCCAGACTTCCCCTGTCCTTTAAGTTTAAGGCTGCTGCTGCCCTAAACGTAATTCCGGCCAAAACTTCGGCATTGGACAGTTTTTCAAAGGTTCCCAAAATACAGGCTTGGGTCAATAAATTGCCCATTGGGGCCGATCCCGGGTTATGATCGCTTGCTATGGCCAGGGCCCCTCCCATATCCAGGATTTTTCGTGCAGGGGTAAACGAACACCCCAAACCTATTGAGGCACCGGGAAGCGCCATGGCAATGACACTACTTTTCGCCAGCATTTTAATTTCCTGCTCGGTACTGGCCTCCAGATGGTCCGCACTTATGGCCCCAAAATCAACAGCAACCTGACTTCCACCAGTTGTAAATTGGTCTGCATGAACCACAATATCAAATCCCATTCCTTTTGCCTTTGAGAAATAGGATTTTATTTCATTTGATGAAAATGCACTCTCCTCGATAAAAGCATCAATTCGGTTGGACAATTTTTCTGACTGTAACACGGGAAATAACTTGTTTGCGATTTCCTCCAAATACAAAACAGGTGGCCCAACCCAATCCTTGGGTTTCATATGCGCAGCCAGGCAGGTAACAATGATATCCTGTACAACCAATTCTGAAGCTCTTTTAATGGCCCTTAGCATTTTGAGCTCTTCATTGACCGAAAGGCCATAACCACTTTTAACTTCAAGAGTGGTAACGCCAAGGTGTAAATGACTTGTGCAACGTTTGATTATTCCACGTATCAATGTTTCCTCTGATGCGTCCCTGGTCTTTGTTACGGTATCCCAGATGCCTCCCCCGGCTTTGGCAATTTCCAGATAACCCTTTCCCGAATTGCGCATGGCATAATCATTGGCCCTGGATCCCCCAAAACAAATATGGGTATGGGCATCGATAAATCCAGGGAGGCATATGCTTTTATGTTCAATCCGTTCAATGTTTTCGGCTTCGGCCTCCAAACTTTGAAATATACCTATTTTCCGAATTTTTCCTTCCGAGACCAAAATGCCCCCATTGGAAATGGGTTGTAATTGCTCATCCCTAAGCGAACCTTTCAGAGCCAATCCGGATAACGGTAGTAACTGTGTAAATGGGCCAATAAGTTTATGTCCAGACATGTTAAAACGTTTCAAATACTTCACGATGCAGAGTTTCCCAAACAATATTGTGCTTAAGCATTACATCGTCTATCAATTTCGGGATTTCCCCGGACTGTATCAACCCTATTGCAGTTTCAATATCATTGGCAAATACCCTGTCTTTTTCAGCAAAAGGAACTTTCGTTCTCAGGAATTTGTGCACTTCGTCCAATAAGATACCTGATTTCAGCGGCTTTCTAAATTCAAAGGCCTGCGCTGCCGTCAATAGTTCAATGGCCAATATTTTTTCAACATTGGTAAGGATCTGCAAAGCCTTTCTACCACTTATCGATCCCATACTTACATGGTCCTCTTGCCCCAGTGATGTTGGGATACTATCGGCGCTTGCGGGAAAACAGAGGCTTTTGTTTTCACTGGCAAGGGCGGCGGCGGTATACTGCAAGATCATATATCCTGAATTGATTCCCGTATCCTTCATTAACAGTTGGGGAACACCTGGGCTTCCCTCCAAAGCCAAATAGATCCTTCTGTCCGAAATACTCCCCAATTCTGAAGCCGCCAATGCGGCATAATCCAATGCCATGGCCAATGGCTGTCCATGAAAATTACCTCCACTTATGGCCTGATATTGATCCATGATAATGGGATTATCGGTGACTGAGTTCAATTCAATTTCAATGAGCTCCTTTACATGCAGCCATGTATTTCTGGAAGCACCGTGTACCTGGGGAATGCAACGTAGGGAATAAGGATCCTGGACCCGGTCACAATCCATGTGATCCTCGAGGATTTCTGAACCCTTCAACAATGTCCGTATTCTTCCGGCCACATGCTGACTTCCTTTATAAGGGCGTAATTCGTGCAGTTTTTTATCAAAGGGACTTATGGAACCTTGCAGCCCTTCCAACATCATGGCACCGATAATATCTGCCTGTCTTAGGCAATTGTGGAATTTCTCCAGTACGCTCACGGCATGTGCCAAAATAAATTGGGTGCCGTTTATAAGTGCCAATCCTTCCTTGGGACCAAGTTCCAAAGGACCCAGTCCGGTTTTTTCGAAAAGCAGGGAGGTTGGGATGGTTTCATTTTTATACATCACTTTTCCTAAACCAAGCAAAGGCAGGAACAGATGTGAAAGCGGGGCCAGATCTCCGGAAGCACCTACGGAGCCCTGTGAAGGAACTACTGGGATGGCATCATTTTCCATGTGCCAGATCAGGCGCTCCAAAGTGGACAATTGGATTCCTGAGTGCCCTTTGGCCAGGGCATGGATCTTAAGGACCAACATTAATTTGGCCAATTCCTTTTTGATGGGCGTCCCAACACCAACGCTATGGCTTTGTAAAATGTTGGATTGCAAAATTTTGGTCTCCTCTTTTGAAATGGACGTGGTGCACAACGGACCAAAACCGGTATTGATTCCGTAAACCGGGGTTCCCAGTTCAACCATTGCGGCCACGTTCTGCGCACTTTTTTCAACCCGTTTCCTGGTTTTTGGCGACAGCTCCGCCTTTAGGACATTACGGGAAAGGGCAAGTGCCTTGGTAGCCGTTAGGTAATTCTCACCGTATAAAAAGGGACTCATATGCTTTTATTTACCTACCTAAAATTATTTGATAATTTTGATAATCACCAATACATATTAATTAGGCATATGATAACTGAAAATTATCAAATAGAACTGCGTCACTTAACCTATTTTTCCATGGTCGCTGAGGAACTGCATTTTAGAAAAGCTGCGGAAAAACTGTTTATTTCCCAACCTGGATTAAGTACGCAGATAAAGCAAATGGAAGAACTATTGGGCACGGCCTTGTTCATACGGGATAAAAAGAAGGTAAGGCTTACGCCTGCCGGGGAGTTTCTGAAAAAAGAAGTGGGATATCTATTGAACCATCTTAGGAATGTCAAAAAACAGGTGAAACTTATTGGAGAAGGCCAACTAGGGGAAATTCGAATAGGGTTTTTAGGCTCCGCCATGCAAAATGTGGTCCCCAGGTTACTACTGGAATTGCAACAGCACTATCCCGGTATCCATACCAGTTTGGAGGAACTATCAAACAGGTCCCAGGTCAATGCCATTTTAAAGGACCAATTGGATTTAGGTTTTGTGCGCTTGGCAAGGGTTCCCAAAGGAATTTGTCTGAAACCGGTATTTACGGATACCTTCTCCCTGGTGCTACCAAAGGACCACCATCTGGACCATGGCCGTTTTAAAGGGATGCATCAAGTGGCTGAGGAGGAATTCATTCTTTTTTCCCAGGATTACAGTCCATTGTACTATGACACCGTAATAGGTATCTGTCAAGATGCCGGGTTTGTGCCGAAAGTATCCCATAAATCCGTTCATGCACAAACCATTTTTACATTGGTCGAAAACAAATTGGGCATTGCCATTGTACCTACCTCATTACAACACGGTTTTCAAATGGATGTGAAATTCATTGAATTGAACAAGATTGGACAACGGGCGGTTCTTTCCATGATTTGGAAAGCGGACAATCGCAATCCGGTGTTGCATTATGGTTTAAAATTGTTGTTGGACAAGTTGAAGTACCGTAATTGAAAGCCTAAATTTGTGAAAAACAAAGGCTATGATTTTTGAACTTATCAAAAAGAGACGTTCCGTCTTTCCAGTACAGTACAATGACAAACCCGTGCAAAGGGAAACCATAGAACAATTATTGGAGGCCGCCAATTGGGCACCCAACCATAAAAGGACCGAACCATGGCGTTTTAAGGTGTTGATGGGGGAGTCAAAAGCGAAATTGGGGGATTTTTTGTCCTCAAAGTATCAAGAGGTGGATTCCAAACCAAAGCAAATTAAGATTCGGAAGCTGCAGGAGAACCCAAGAAAAGCAGGAGCGGTCATTGTCATTTGTATGCAACGTGATCCCAAGGAAAGTTTACCGGAATGGGAGGAATTGGCCGCTACGGCCATGGCGGTCCAGAACATGTGGTTGTGCTGTACCGAATTAAACTTGGGCTGTTATTGGAGCTCTCCAGGACTTATTAAGTACATGGATGAATTTATGGAACTGAACAAAGGGGAAAGGTGTTTGGGGCTGTTCTATTTGGGCTATTATGATGAAGAACCGGCAATAGGGGAAAGGGAACCCATTTCAAACAAAGTACATTGGTTGGACTAGGGTTAACAGGCCCTAGGAAAATGTAAAGATTTCCGGGATGTATTCAATGGATTTCCATATGTATAGGCCAGCATAGACAATTGCAATTAAAAACTTTAAAAAGGTACCGGTCAGAAAACCGATAAAAGACCCAAAGGCCGCTTTAAGGGCTTTATCCTTTTCGGACTTATTGGCCAGTTCACCGACCAAAGCGCCAACAAAAGGCCAGACAATAATGCCCAAAGGACCCAGTACAGGAAAAAAAATAGCCACCAATAACCCGATAATGCTGCCCCACATGCCCCACTTGGTGCCCCCAAATTTTTTGGTGCCGGCCGCTGGAATGATATAGTCCATGACCGTGACCACCAAAGCTATGGCCAGTGTAATGCCCAAGAACCACCAATTATCAGGAACAGCTTTGGTCAAGTGAAGGAGCAGGAGCCCGATCCAGCTCACGGGAGGTCCCGGCAAGACGGGAAGAAAACTTCCCAAAATCCCCACCAGCATTAAAAGAAAACCTATAAATAGTAATGCAATGTCCAATTTTAAAACTTTATATCGTTAGACAAATTTAAATCGATTTTGTTACACTCAACCATTGGTTGCGAGAATAGGACCTAGGGCAAACTTTCTCCAAAATATCGTAATTTCAGCCAAATTCTTGGGGCTCTATGCAACGAAGCTGGTTCTTGTCAATCCTACTCATTTTGACTTCCTGTGCCTATTTTTCAACCAAAGAGGAACAGACCAAAAGAGCGGTCAATGAAGAACTTATGGCCATTGATTGGAACGATGTGGACCAATTTCCACTTTTTGGGGAATGCGATGAAATGGCACAAAAAGCAGCACAGCGCGATTGCTTTGAACGCGAGATGCTCAAACGGTTTGTGGAGGCGTTTAGCGATACCGTCTACGAAGTGGACAAGGAGATCAAGGATACCCTATTTGTGGATTTTGAGGTAGATGAAGATGGTTTTATAAACATTATAGAAATCGAGGATAACAACAAAATAGAGGAAGTAGTGCCCGGATTTAGGGATGAGATACGAACACGTTTCAAGGATTTAACGGTTATTCCGGCACATAAAAGGGGGATAAACGTGAAAATTAAATTTAGGCTTCCCATTGTTTTGGATACTGAAAAATAAGTTGGCAAAGGAAAAGATCATATTAGGTATTGACCCGGGAACCCAAATCATGGGTTTTGGAATCATTAAGGTAGTCAACAAAAAAATGGAGTTTGTTCAAATGAACGAACTCATGCTCAAAAAATACGATGACCCCTATCTAAGGCTAAAACTCATTTTTGAACGGACCTTGGAACTCATAGACACCTATCATCCGGATGAAATAGCGATAGAAGCCCCATTCTATTCCAAGAATGTGCAATCCATGCTAAAACTGGGGAGGGCGCAGGGAGTGGCCATGGCCGCGGGTCTTTCCAGGCAAATTCCCATTACGGAATACCTGCCCAAAAAAATAAAAATGGCCATAACAGGTAATGGAAATGCCAGTAAGGAACAAGTGGCCAAGATGTTGCAGGGTCTTTTGGCCCTAAAGACCTTACCAAAAAATTTGGACAGTACGGATGGTCTAGCTGCGGCCGTATGTCATTTTTACAATGAGGGTCGGATAAATGTTGGGGTAAGCTACACGGGTTGGGAAGCCTTTGTAAAGCAGAACCCAAAGAAAATTGGTTAGTATGGCCGGCATCTACATCCATGTACCCTTTTGCAAACAAGCGTGCCATTACTGCGATTTTCATTTTTCAACAAGCCTGAAGAAGAAAAATAAAATGCTTTTGGCCCTGCAAAAAGAGCTGGTATTGCGAAAAGCGGAACTGAACGATGAAAGCATTGAAACCATTTATTTTGGTGGGGGCACTCCCTCAATTTTAGAACCCCATGAAATAGAAGGACTACTGGATACGGTTTATGCCCACTATAAAGTGAGCGATAACCCGGAGGTTACCTTAGAGGCGAATCCAGATGATCTGCCCAAAAATCAAATTCTTCGGTTATCCCAAACTCCGATCAATCGTCTAAGTATTGGGATACAGTCTTTTTTTGATATCGACCTAACACTTATGAACCGGGCACATAATGCCAAAGAAGCTTTCGTTTGCCTGGAAGAAGCAATGGTCTTTTTTGATAATATATCCATCGACTTGATTTATGGAATTCCGGGAATGGATGAAAAACGGTGGGAAAGGAATATGACGAGGGCATTATCCCATGGTGTTCCGCATATTTCGGCCTATGCTCTAACCGTTGAACCCAGAACAGCTTTGGAGCATTTTATTAAAGAGGGAAAAGTGCCTGATGTGGATGATGGGCAGGCACAACGTCAGTTTCATATGCTTGTAGGCTGCTTGGAGGCAAAAGGATACATCAATTATGAAATTTCGAATTTTGGAAAGCCTGGTTTTTTTTCACACAACAATACGGCCTATTGGAAGGGAAAGCACTATATAGGGATAGGACCTTCGGCCCATTCCTTTGATGGAAAGAGGAGGGGGTGGAATGTTAGGAACAATTCAAAATACATCAAGGCCCTGGAAGAAAACCAAGTGCCCATTGAACATGAGGTGTTAAGTGTTCGCGACAGGTATAACGAATACGTGATGACTGGGCTTAGAACCATTTGGGGGGTTTCCTTGCAAAAGGTAAGGAAGGAATTTGGACCAACCTATGAACAATATCTTGGGCAACAGGCGGCAAAATATATTGCTGAACATCTTTTGTTTTGGGATGGTGATGTACTCTTGACCACAAAAAAAGGAAAGTTCTTGGCAGATGGGATCGCAAGCGATTTGTTTATGGTTAACTTGTCTTGAACTTACCTAAGAATATAGATTGAATCATAAATATGAACAAAGGCTAATTTTATATACTTGGTTATGATCAATATTTATGCCCGATGTGCAGGTGAACGACTTGCAGTTAATAATCAGAGTTGTACTTTTTATATTTAGCAAAACCTATTTCAGCGTGGCAACTATAAATGCATTGGACTTTACGGTGAAAATTGATGATTTCCGACGAGTCAAGGTTGTAGAAAAAACGTATTCTGGGAAACTATTGCCAAATCAGGTACTTTTAGAGATTGATCAATTTTCATTTACTTCCAATAACATCACCTATGGTGTAGTGGGGAAACAAATGAACTATTGGAAATTTTTTCCAACGCAATCCAGTTACGGAATCATTCCAGTTTGGGGGTTGGCTAATGTAGTTATTTCCAATCATCCGGATGTACAAGTAGGTCAACGATTTTATGGATATTACCCCATGAGTTCTCACTTATTGGTTACCGTTAACAATGTTGGTAGTAAAGGTTTTGTGGATAATACTAAACACAGACAGGCGCTCCCATCAATCTATAATTTTTATGTGAATACGGAACAGGACCCTACATTCACTCCAGAAACCGAAAAGTTAATTTCCATATTTCGTCCATTGTTTGTCACGTCCTTTTTGATTGATGCTCATTTAGCAGAACAGAATTTCTATAAAACTTCTCAAATACTAATTACAAGCGCATCCAGTAAAACGGCTCAAGCATTGGCCTGTCTATTGGCATTTCGTAAAAAGAAAAATGCTTTGAATTGGAATCTTTTAGGACTTACTTCAAAAAGGAATATGGAATTTGTGGGACAATTGGAGTGGTATGATCAAGTCATGAGCTATGATTCGATTGCGCAATTGAATTCCAATGAAAAATTCGTTGTGATAGACTTTTCGGGAAACCATAACACCCAATTCCAGTTACAAAGGTTTTTGAACAAAAATTTGGTATATAATTGTCTGGTGGGGCTTGTTGATTGGCAAAATCTAGAAGGTGAAAACCCACTTCCCGAAAAGGGGGAATTTTTCTTTGCTCCCACACACGCAGAAAAACGTCGGGAAGAGTGGGGGGTATCAGGATTTCAGCAAAAAATTGGGATAGCTTGGCTACAATTTATGGAGGTTGTTCAATCAACAATTTCCATTAAAGAACACATTGGGGTTCAGGAATTGGAAAAATTATATTCGGATATGTTGAACGGGAAAATTGACCCCAAGTATGGCAACATCGTGAGTTTAAATAGGATGAATAAAAGATTATAGGTGAAAGTAGGACTTGATGAAAGAAATGAATCCTGATTTATACTATCATTAAATTGAAATGTCAAACCCTTGAATACGAATGTATTTGTTTTAGTTTCCATAACCCTTTTTTCAAACGGTTCTGTCATTCCGCACTTGATGCGGAATCCACAATAATTCCCGTTCGAATGGATTTCTGCCTGCGCAGGAATGACAATGTATCGGCTTGTAATAGATCTTATTCTTTTGTTTAAAACCATGAATTTCAAATCCATAGTGGTTTATTTGAATATCGATATAATTTGAGTAGTTTGGATACTGAATCAAGTTCAGCATTAATGATAGCTTCCGTCAAGTACAAATCCCAGACGTTAAAAGTGGACTTGTCCAAGCCTTTGGATATATCCATCCCCTTACGTGGAGGTATATCCAACGTCAATGCGTGGTATGTTGCCCCACCCACCATAGGGCCACATAAGGAAGAAGGATTTGTGGGAAGTGTAAAGGAAGGGGGGAGCGTAAATTTTAATGATATCCACTTTAATCCACACGCCCATGTTACGCATACGGAATGTGTGGGGCATATTACCAAAAATGTCCACTCGATAAATGACCATCTAAAAAACTACTTTTTCTGGACGGAACTGATTACGGTTGCCCCGGAGAAACAAGGAATGGATTTTGTGATTTCCAAGAAGCAATTACAGTATGCGTTGGGTGCCAAAAAAAGGGAAGCCGTCGTTATTAGGACATTGCCCAATACCACTGAAAAATACAATAGACAGTATTCCAATACCAATCCCCCCTATTTTTTGGAAGAGGCCATTAGGTATTTAAGGGATAAGGGGGTGGAACATTTGTTGGTGGATTTGCCTTCGGTGGATAGGGAGAAGGATGGAGGTTTTCTCAAGGCCCATAAGACATTTTGGAATTTGGACGGGGACATTCGGTTTAAGGCTACCATTACGGAATTCGTATATGTGGACAATAGTATCGAGGACGGTAGATACCTTCTTAACCTGCAGGTGGCCCCTTTTGAAAATGATGCAAGCCCCAGTAGGCCCCTGTTATATGGCCCGGTCTAAAAACACAATATGAACCCAAAATGGGTACTTTGTTTATATTTAAGCAATGGATGGTTTTATTGAGGCAATTTTAGGACTGTTATTGGGTGTGGTACTCACGTATTGGGTGTATGGCCTTTTCAACCAAAAAAGGAGAAAGGAGCTTGTTCAACACCAATCCACCGTAATTTTGGATAAGATCAAAAGTGTCTGTAAACTGGTTTCGGTAGAAGGGGATTTCGCTGAGATTTATAGCTATGAGAATATCAAGGAAGGTTTTATGAAGGTCCTCAGCAGTAAGAAGAAAGCCCTTGTGGTCATCAATGCCAAAGCACAGGTGGGATATGATCTTAAAAAATTACTTTTGAAGGCCGACCTGGATAAAAAAAGGATTATCCTCTCAGAATTCCCCGAACCCGAGGTATTGTCCATTGAACCGGACATTCAGTTCTATGATATTAAAAATGGTTTGTTCAATTCCTTTTCTTCGGAAGACCTGACCGATTTAAATGCCAAGGCCAAGGAACATATTCGGGAGAAAATTCCAGAGAGTGGTCTTTTGGAAACAGCAAAGAAGGAAGCACTGGAGGCTGTATTGATCATTGAGAAGATTGTGGAGACCATTGGTTGGAAATTGGATTATTCCGCTTTGGAACTATCAAATAGGGAAAAACAGTTTTTAGAAAGTTAAATTGATGAAAAAAACAATAGTAGCGTTGGCATTGCTTTTTTTGCCGTTGGTGGTGGTCGCCCAAAAATCGACCATACTGGAATTTGATTCCGAATTTGCACATGTGGTCTATATCTGGCTTAAAGATCCGGATAATCCGTCCCATAGGGCGACCTTTGAAAAATCACTTCGAAAGTTTTTGGATAACTCAAAATTCGCCAAGACCAACTTTATTGGAAGACCACCCAAAGCGGTCAGGGAGGTAGTGGACGATTCATTTACCTATAACCTAATCGTTACTTTTGAATCTGCCAAAGCACAGGAGGGTTATCAAAAGGAAGAAGCACATCTTACCTTTATTGAGGAATGTAAGGACCTTTGGGAAAAAGTAATCGTATACGACGCTAAGGGCATACCACAGTGAATATTGAACAGTTAAGGGAATATTGCATTTCCAAGAAAGGGGTAACCGAAAGTTTTCCCTTTGATGAACATACCTTGGTGTTCAAGGTAATGGGAAAAATGTTCGCGCTGGTGGCCTTGGAGCGTTTGCCCTCCCAGGTAAACTTAAAATGCGACCCGGAAAGGGCCTTGACATTAAGGGAGGAATATGATGGTATTATAATCCCAGGCTACCACATGAGCAAAAAACATTGGAATACCCTCTATTTAGATCAATTGCCACCCCTATTTTTAAAGGAACTTATAGACGACTCCTACAACTTGGTGGTTTCAAAACTTCCCAAGCGAACTCGGGAGCAACTGGGATACTAAATGACGTTGTAAGAAAAAAATTACTAATTTCATCTATACTTTTAGACCATTCGCCGATGATAACTAACAAATTATCCCCCAAGGGCCAAGAATTGGTTCATTTTGTAAGAAGTTTGTAACGTACAAATATGTCAACTCGTGAAAGTATTATTTATAGAAGATGATATGATAGAATCCATGAAATTGCAACGGGCAATTTCAAAGTTTCAATACAAACACACCATTATTGAAGCTAAAAATGGAGAAGAGGCCCTTGAAATTTTGAAAGGTGGGGACTTGCCGGATATTATTTTCTTGGACCTAAATATGCCCAGAATGAGTGGCATTGAATTTTTGACCATTTTAAAATCCGATGACCGTCTTAAATATTTGCCTACCGTGATTTTGACCACATCGGAAAATAGGGCGGATTTATTGGAATGTTTCCGCATTGGGATTGCCGGTTACATTATAAAGCCCTTAAAATATGAGGATTACGAGTCAAAAATTAAAAAAGTGTTTGATTATTGGGAAATAAGTGAATTGATAAAAGCCTAACAAAAAACCGCATTTCACAACATTCTTTTTTAACAAAGTAGTCCAATTCCTACTTTTATTTCATAATATTCGTTATTGTGAAAGGAATTGTTTTTGCCGAGTTCTTGGAAATGGTGGAGTCCAACTTTGGGCTTGAAACGGTAGATGCCATCATAGAGAACTCTGATTTACCTTCTGGGGGAGCCTACACGGCTGTTGGGACGTATGAGTTTTCAGAGATGCTTCAACTTGTCGATCAGTTGAGTACCATCACTAAAATTTCCATCAACGACCTGTTGTACACATTTGGACTGTACCTTTTTGATAGTCTTGCAAAGGCACATCCCGATGTTGTGAGCAGTTATAAGGATCCATTAAGCTTACTTTATTCCATAGAAGACCATATTCACGTACAAGTGAAGAAACTGTATCCGGATGCAGAATTGCCATCATTTAGAATACTTGAACGGTTGGACCATTCATTGACAATGATCTATAGTTCTTCCAGAGGGCTCTATGCTTTGGCGCATGGTCTTATCAAAAAGACTTTTGACCATTTCCAGAAAGAAGTAAATGTAGAAATGAAATTATTAAATGAGCAAGGAACAGAAGTCAAGTTTGTCGTTGTCCAACAAGGATAGCTCGGAAATAGCCCTTTTGCAAAGGGCACTTAATCGGGAAAAGCGGGCCCGAAAACAGGCCGAGCAGCTGTTGGAAAACAAATCCAAGGAACTTTATGATGCATCCCTGCATCTAAGGGAAGCCAATGGTAGATTGGAATCCTTGCTCAATAAAAAAGATTCCAAGATAGACAGTGCTTTTGTAAACATTATTGACCCCTATGTTGTCATGGATCTAAGTACACGGGTCATTAATATGAATACCAGTGCAAAGGAATTTTTGGGGTTTGATCATACCAAACAGGACGTTCACCTTATTGGTTTGGTCCATAAGGATTATGAACAGTACACCGCAGAGTCTTTTAAAACCTTACTACAGGTAGGTGTTTTAAAAAACTACAACGCAAAAATATACACCAAAAAGAATGTCGAGAAATCCGTAAACATCAACGCTAGCCTTATTTATGACGAAGATGGTTCACCAATTGCGGCACAGGGCATTATTAGGGATATTACCAAGGAAGTCCAAATAAAAGAGCTGCTGGAGAGTCAAAAAAAGCAGCAGGACATTATTGTTGAGAATTCTTCCCTGGGGATTGTTTTGGTGGTAAATGGGAAAATCGTCAAGGCCAATAAAACATTTGTGGAACTCCTGGGGTATTCTGAGTTGGAGCTCAAAAAAATGTCCATAGATGATATATCTACCATTGAGGACGTAAGCCTTTATGAAGACATCCTCAAAAACAATAAAACGGTAGGAACCGACAAGTTTTCCATTGTACGCAAGTTTCATAAAAAAAACGGAAAGTCCATTTGGGGAAAAACCTCCGTAAGTACGGTACGGAACCACAAAGGCGAGATCGATTACAAGGTGGCTATGGTGGAGGACATTACCAATGATAAGATTTCCGAAGAATTGATAAAGGCCTCGGAGGAACGTTTGTCCACTTTGATCACCAATCTTCAAACGGGGGTGTTGTTGGAAGATGAAAACAGGAAAATGGTTTTGGCCAACCAAAAATTCTGTGATCTTTTTCAAATACCCATTGCACCGGAAAAGCTTTCCGGTGTTGATTGTAAAAAGGCACTTGACAAGTATAAACACTTGTTTGTTGATCCGGAGCATCTCATAAAAAGGACGAATTACATTTTCAAAAAGAAGGAGTTGGTCCTTTCGGACGAGCTGGAACTTATTGATGGCAGGACCTTTGAACGGGATTATATCCCATTGTTCATTGATGATATCTACAAAGGCCATTTGTGGACCTACAATGATGTTACACTAAGAAAAAACTATCGCAAGAACCTGGAGATCCAGAAGGAAAAGTACAGCAGTATCATTGCCAATATGAATTTGGGATTGGTGGAGATTGATGGGGACCGGACGATCCTGATGGCCAACCACAGGTACTCGGAAATGATTGGTGTGCCCCAAGAGGAACTCTTTGGCCAAAATGTACTGGAGTTCATGAATTTGGATGAAGAGAACCTGGATAAAGTAAATGGGCAATTTGAAAAACGTAAAAAAGACCAATCGGACTCTTATGAGGTTGAAATTACCCTGAACAACGGAGAAAAGAAACATTGGTTGATCAGTGGTGCCCCCCGATACGATGAAGCAGGTAAAATTGTGGGTTCTATTGGAGTGCATTTGGATATTACCAAACAAAAGGAATTGGAATTGCAGAAGCAAAACCTGGTGAACGAGTTGGAGGAAAGCAACCAAGGATTACAGGAATATGCCCATATTGTGTCCCATGACCTAAAATCCCCATTGCGAAGTGTAACGGCATTGGCAACATGGCTTTATGACGATTACAATGATGTTTTGGATGAAAACGGCAAGTACAATCTGCAGATGATGATGGAGAAGGTTGAGGGAATGGACAAGTTAATAGATGGCATCCTAAAATATTCCACGGTAAACAGTGATACCTTGGATAACACGGACGTGGACGTCAACCAAGTGGTGAGGGAAATAGGGGAAATTATTTATATACCCGATCACGTTTCCATTAAGGTGGCCAATACACTGCCTGTAATTCAGGCGGACAAGGTGAAGATCCATCAGCTCTTCCAAAACTTCTTGAGCAATGCTGTGGTCAATATTGAAAAAAAGGTGGGGATTGTGGAGATTGCAAGCAAAGAAACCACTACACATTGGGAGTTCAGTATAAAGGACAATGGGGTAGGAATTCCAAAGGAATACCATGAAAAAATATTTAAGATTTTCCAATCCATAGGAAATAATGAGCGGTCCACGGGAATTGGACTTTCCATAGTCAAAAAAATTGTGGATAGATATCGCGGTAAAGTATGGTTGGAAAGTGAAATAGGGGTGGGTACAACATTCCATTTCACCATAAAAAAGTAATACAAAACAAAATTTATGAAGATTAACCAAGCTAAAAGAAACAAAGAAGGGAAATGGGAATTTCTTCAATCCAATACACTGGTCAAGCCTTTGGTCCTCATTTTTGGGGACAGGTTTATCTTGGAATCAGATTCCATCTATGATGAAGTAAGGGAGATTTATCCAGATGGGGAACTTGTTTTTGGTTCTACCTCGGGAGAAATTATGGAAACCCATGTATTTGAGGAAACGGTCACATTAACGGCAATTGAATTTGAACGGACAACATTTCAAATTGTAAGGGAAAACGTTTCCAATTTTGTGGACATTGAGAAAATGGGCAAGGCAATAGCCGCCCAGTTAAACAAAACCGATCTGCGTCATGTTTTCATTGTTTCCGATGGCAGTTTTGTAAACGGAAGTGGACTTATTGAAGGATTGGAAGCCGATAAGGAGTTCAAAGCTACCATAACCGGCGGACTATGCGGTGATGGGGCAAGGTTCGAAAAGACACTTACCTCGTACAACGAATCCCCAAAACAAGGGGAGGTCGTCGCCATTGGCTTCTATGGGGACAGTTTGGAAATATCATATGCCAACTACGGTGGGTGGACGCCCTTTGGTCCCGAAAGGACCATTACAAAATCCGTTGGCAATGTGCTGTATGAGATTGACCACAAGCCGGCATTGGACCTTTATAAGACCTATTTGGGAGATAAAGCCGATCAGCTGCCCCAGGCCGCATTATTATATCCCCTTACCGTACAACAAACGGAGGACGCCGAACCTTTGGTCCGTACCATTTTAAATATTGATGAAGAAGCCAATTCCATGATTTTGGCAGGGGACGTACCGGTCAACTCCAAAGTTCAGTTAATGATGTGTACGATGGCGGACATTACCGAAGGAGCGTCCAATGCTGCCGAATTGGCGATGAAGAATAGGAAATCTACGCCAGAGCTTGCCATTTTGGTCAGTTGTGTAGGTAGAAAACTGGTCTTGGCCGGTAGGACCGAAGAGGAAATAGAAGAAGTAATGGATGTTGTTGGAGAGCAGGCAAAAATCACAGGATTCTACTCCTATGGGGAAATGGCCCCTTTTGCTGGAAAAAACGAATGCCTCTTGCACAATCAAACCATGACATTAACCCTAATGAGTGAATAGATGCATTCATTGCTGAAACGCCAAATAAAGAAATTTTTCCCGGAAGAGCTTCAGGAATGCCCAAATATGGAGCAATTCTTTGAAGCCGTAGATAAATCATACAGTGATTTTGATGACAAATTGTCTATGATCCAGCGGGCAACCTCTCTAAGCTCCCAGGAGCTTTATGAGGCCAATACACGTCTCAATAGGGAAACGGAGAGTCAGCGAAAAGTATTGGAGACGCTCAGTAAGGCGGTGGCCCTTATGGAGAGCAAAGCCGTTCCTACAGATGGTGAATGGGGATTTGATCCACAGGGGCTGGTGGAAAATATTGAAAACCAGACTTTAAAGATCATTGAGATGACCGCGGAAAAAGATGTGCTCTTAAAAAGTTTGGAACAACAAAACGATTCATTGAACAACTATGCCCATATGGTTTCACACGATTTAAAATCCCCCATAAGGAATATCCATTCCTTGGTGACCTGGGTCTATGAAGATAGTTGCGATGATTTCAAAAAAGGGTGTAAGAACAATTTTGATTTGATCTTCCAGAACTTAAGGAAGATGGATAGTTTAATTGATGGCATCCTAAAACACGCCACCATAGACGCGGTCGAGGAAAAGATAAAGGATGTGGATCTGAATAAACTGGTCCGGGAAATTGAGCGTACCATCTATGTTCCGGACAACGTAAAGGTGAAAATTAAAGGCACCTTACCCACATTGTACACCGGAAAGTACCGTATTGAACAGTTGTTCACAAATATCCTGGACAATGCGGTAACGGCCACAGAGAACAATAAAACAGGCTTGGTTACCATTGAGGCCAGGGAACAGGAAGATAAGTGGTTGTTCTGTATTGCAGACAATGGAAAAGGCATACCCAAACATCTTCAGACCGGTATTTTTGATATGTTCAAGAAATTGGAAAACGATTCCAATGCTACCGGGATTGGCCTTGCTTTGGTCAAAAAGATCATCAATTATTATAAAGGGGACATTTGGCTCTCGTCCGAAGAGGGAATGGGCACGACATTTTATTTTACAATAAAAACGAAAACATAATGGCAGAAATACCAAACCTAGATTACATTAAGGAGATTTCCGGGGGAAATGAGGAGTTCGAAAAGAAGTTCCTGTCCATTATTCAGGTTGAATTTCCAAAGGAGAAAGAAGATTATTGCAATCTTCTTAAAGGGGGACAACTGGAGGAATCTGCAAAAGTGGTCCACAAGATAAAACACAAGTTTGGGATATTGGGTTTGAACAATGCGTATAAGATTGCCATAAAATACGAAGAGGACCTTAAGATTGGTAATACCGCTTTAAAAGAGGATTTTGAAAGCGTGTTGGACACAGTACAAGAGTTTATTGTAAAAATGGAATAAGGTGAAATGCATAATTGTAGACGACGAGGCAACGGCAAGGGCCATCATGGAAGAGCTTTGTGGGAATCTTCCTGATTTTGAGGTGGTTGCACAATTTCCGAATGCGCTGGAAGCCCTTAAATATCTCAATCAAAATGAGATAGATGTCATCTTCTTGGATATTCATATGCCTTTGTTGACCGGTATAGATTTTATTCGAACCTTAAAAAATCCGCCTAAAGTGGTATTTACAACTTCGGACAAAGAATTTGCCATTGAAGCATTTGAATACGATTTTATTGTGGATTATCTGATCAAACCCATAACCCACCAACGCTTTCAAAAGACCATCGGTAGGTTAAAAAGTGCCTTTGCCCCGGCTTTGGCAAGCTCTGGTGATCGCGCCCACACCCTGGAGGGGCGAAAAGAGGAGGATTTGTACATCAACATCGATAGAAGGCTGATAAAATTAAAACTAGGTGATATTTTGCTTATTGAAGCGAAAGGGGATTACATCGAAATAAAAACAGTGGAAACCACACATAGGGTACACTCCACCTTAAAGAAAATAAAGGAAAAATTACCGGAATCACTCTTCATGCAAATCCATCGTTCCTATATCATCAATTTTACAAAAATCATTGATATACAGGATAATAGTGTTTTAATAGAACGCAATGTAATTCCAATAAGCAGGTCCCAGAGACCCAATTTAATGCAACGGCTGAATTTGCTCTAAAACTAAAGGAAAACCATTAAAACTGAGTGCAATGGCATTGGAAATAAAGGAAAATCGAGGTTTTTTTGAGGTCATTGGGAGGGTCACTTCCCAAAACGTAAATGTGCTCAGGGCATATTTTGACTCGGTATTGGAGCAAAATGACAGCATTGTGATAAGTATTGAAAAGGTGGTTGAAATGGATTCAAGTGCCGCACACCTGTTCGAAGCCCTCTATAAGGAAGCGCCGTCCAATAAAAAAGTGGTTTCCATCATAGGGAGACAGAATAAGGAAATCTCCAAAATAATGGAAGCTACCAACACAGATTATATTTTAAGTACCGATAGGGTCTAATCAATTTGAGCATTATGCATATTACGGATTACAAAAAGTATGCGGACAAAACACCAGATCAACTGGAAATGGACGATTTAAGGAAACTGGTGCTATACTTTGAACTTTTGTCCCATGTAAAAATGCCCATTGCCAGTCTGGTGATACCGGTTTTTAAGGCAAAACAGAGTTTGATTGCCCATATTTTTTCATTGGTCCATCTAAGGACGATTATACCGTATGAGGTCATTTTTGTGGACAACAACGCCGATGTGGAAACCCTGGATATTTTAAGGAAATTGGGGGCCAATGTGGTGAAGGAAGAGCGTCAAGGGATAACACACGCCAGGCAAAAAGGATTGGAAACTGCCAAAGGACAGGTCATCTGTACAATGGATCCGGACTCCATTTACGATCCATACTACATTGATAAAATGGTATTGCCATTCTTTAAAGACCCCGATTTGGTCATGTGCTATTCCATTTCAAAAAGTTACGGTAGGGACTTCCAATTGACCAGAAAAATGCAAATCCGCAATTGGTTAAAGGTAAATTACTTCAGTTGGAAATTGTCCCAGGGATTTATGAATAGGATCAAGTATGTGAGGGCAGTGGCCATGGCCATACGCAGGGAGGCAATTTTACCCATAGGATACAATACCGACCTTAAAGTGGTTTCCGGTTGTGATGATGGTATACTGGCCATTTATTTGAACAATCTGGGCAAATTCAAATATGTTCCCGTTACCATTTATACGGCCTTACCGCCTCCAAGGGAACCTGGAAAACCCTTTCCGTTTTGTAATGAACGTTTTCTTATTAAGGATGAGGGAATCAATACTACAATAGCCGAACTTGAATTGGAAAAAGCCCCCTAAAGGGCTTTTTTTATGGGATGTCCCACTTTTTGGACCTCTAAATCGTGCAGGCGTTTAGTACGTTCTATTTCAAGTAGGTAACACACAGTTTAAACTGACTTACAACACATTGTTTGGGTTTGACAACAATGAATTTATTAAAAGTAATATAAATCCTACTTTTCTATAAAATTAATACTACAAATCTTACGATTATGAAAATACTGGTAGTTGATGATAAACAATCATTGAGCGAATTGGTAGCCCAATTTTTGGGACAATCCTACAATGTTACAACAGTGGAAAATGGCCTTGCTGCCATTAATTGGTTGCAAGCGGGAAATATGCCCGATCTTATCATAACAGATCTTGAAATGCCAGAAATGGACGGTTTTGAACTCATAACAAGGGTAAAGCAGACCGGAATGTTTTCAGATATACCCATTATTGTTTTAAGCTGCAGGGATAGTAGTAGCGACCGTATTGAATGTCTGAGGTTGGGGGCGGATGATTATATGGTGAAACCTTTTAATCCAGAAGAACTGCTCATACGGGTAGATAAGTTATTAATCCGTCAATAACAATGGAAGTACTTACCAGGAAGGAGACTTCGGTACTTTATATAGGGACCAACAAGAGGTTCGGTGAAGAATTTCATCGCTTTTCCGAAAACGTGGTCATTACTACCGTTGCCACTACGGAAAATGCCATAAAATGGTTGCACAACCAGAGTGAATTCCATGAAGGAAAATGGGTCAACACCCAAAAAGCCGTGGATGCCATATTATGTGAACAAGAACTTTCCGAAGGAAAACTAACAGAGTTTCAGGAATATTTGGTTGAAGTATTTGACCCCAGCAGAAAAGTACCCATGGTCCTTCTATGTGAAAAGGTTTCAAAAAAAGAAAAGTTAAAGGCCCTGGAGCGTGGTTTTGACGACATTTTCGTTCATCCCATACGTTTTGGGCAGGTCTTTGAGCGCATACGTTTTTTAAAGGAACTGAAGAACAATCTTGGATCACAGGAGATTTCAACCTTACAGCATCCAGTCAAACGCTATAGGACTGGATTTTGGAAAAGGACCTTTGACATCCTCCTTGCCGGTTCCGTCCTGCTACTGGCCTCCCCTTTTTTGTTATTGGTCATTCTGGCCATAAGGTTGGAGTCCAAAGGGAAGGTATACTACATTTCCAAAAGGGTAGGTACGGGGTACCGCATCTTTAATTTTCTTAAGCTACGGTCCATGTACCCGGATGCGGACAAACGGTTGAAGGAGTTTGAACATCTCAACCAATATGTCCATGATACGGATGGGGAAAAAACGGACGAAACAATCGTGGAGGAAGTAAGGGAAGGTGGTACCAAACTCATTGGTGACGATACTGAGGTAGATGAAATAGTCCATAATGAAAAACGTAAGAAAAGTAACGAAAGTGCATTTGTAAAGTTTGATAACGACCCCAGGATCACCAAAGTAGGAAAGATCATCAGAAAGTTGAGTATTGATGAACTGCCACAGTTGATCAATGTGCTAAAAGGCGATATGTCCATTGTAGGTAACCGACCGTTGCCCCTTTACGAAGCCGAAATGCTGACCACGGACGAATGGACGGAACGTTTTAATGGTCCTGCCGGAATTACAGGGCTATGGCAGGTAGAGGCCCGTGGGCGAAGCTCCAAGATGTCACCGGAAGAGCGAAAGCAGTTGGATGTGAAATACGTGGAGTATGCCAATGGCAAGTATGCTTTTTTAATTGATATGTGGATAATACTTAGAACGTTTAGGGCTGTTTTCCAAAAGGAAAATGTATAGGAATGAAGATTCGGGAAAAATTGATTTTGGCAATTTTATTGATTGCTACGAACTCATTTTCACAATCCATCAATGAATTTATAGAAAATGGATTGAAGGAAAATGACATTAGCAAAAAACTGCCCCATTTGGATACGCTCATTGCCATGGCAAAAGAGCATTCCCCATTTATAAAAGTAACCCTTAACGAACAGCAATACCGGGATGGTGTCGTTTCCTTTGAACAACGGGCCTGGCTACAATACATTAATCTGGAGGCCGGTTACAACTACGGTATTTTCGATAACCTCAGCAACCAGCAAATCGCTGGGGATCCACAAAGCCAAGTGCTTTTTTCAACCGAGCAGAGCAGGTATCAGGTAGGGGTGTCCTTACGCCTTCCATTGTCGGCCATTATCAATAGAAGGGCCCGAATTTTAAGTGCAAAAGGCGAGGCCAAAAAGGCGAGGTTCGAAACGGAAGTTGCCGAAATGGAATTGGAACAAAAAGTGGTCACGCTCTACAACGACTTGTTGAAAGTACACCGAATGTTCTTTTTGGCGAGTTCCATAGTGGACAACTTTAGGGTACAATCCATACGCGCGGAAAAAGAGTTTTCCAATGGAATTATAAATATAACGGAGTACACCCGCTTGCAGCAGATGTTGAACCAGGCATCCATGAACTATGAACTACAACGATCGGATTTTGTTGCGGCGGTAATGGCCCTGGAACATATTACAGGGGCAGATTTTGATATTTGAATATGAAGTTTAACCTGCTCTTTTTTGTACGTCTGTTACTAAGACATATTGGCCTTCTGGTGGTAATGCCCATCATTTTGGCCTCATTGGTCTTTTTTCTTACCAAAAATGAGCCCAAGGTCTATAATTCCAAGGCAAGGATTTACACCGGAATCGCTTCCGGGTCCACTATTGAACTGGAAAATACCAAAGTGGATTTTAGGGCCGCCAATACGGCCTATGATAACCTTTTAAACCTTATCAAGGCCAGGACAACCATCGAAATGGTAGGCCTTAAACTTTTTGCACAGCATATGGCACAGGATAGTGCCGACTTAAAGATCATTTCAAGGAAGAAGTTCAATGAGTTGATGGAAACCGTGCCGGAGGAAGTAAAATCAGTTGTAGTAAAAGGGGACATTGAACAGACCTATGAAAATTTCAAAACACTCAAAAACTCCGACTATTCCAATTTTATTTACAGGCTTCTAAACTTTGACCATCCGGACTACAGTATAGAAAAGATAACCGGGAAGATCGGACTCAGAAGGATTTCCAACAGTGATTTTGTTGATATCGCCTATGAGTCCGATGATGCTGCCATTTGCCAGAACACCTTGCTCATTCTTTGTGATGTATTTGTGAAGCTGAATGCGGATATCAAAGTCAACCAATCCGATGCCGTAGTAAAGTATTTTGAAAGGCAGCTACAGAATTCAACTGAGGATCTGAGGGGTGCGGAAAACGAATTGTTGGATTTTAACCGTACCCATAACATTATTAACTACTACGAACAGACCAAACACATTGCCGCTGAAAAGGAGGAGTTCGAGATCAAATATTTTGAAGTTTACCGAAAATTCCATGCAGCAAGGGCCATCCTGGAAAATTTGGAATCCAAGTTGGAAACCCATGATAGGAAAAGAATTGCCAGCTCAAGCATTATGGATTTAAGGGAGCAGCTTTCCAAGCTCAATTTCAATATTTCAATGGAAACCTTGGGGATTGAAACGGATTCGACCAAGATTGAAAAAAGCTCCCAAAAGGTGTCCAAAATGATGAACGAGGTTGCCCAATTGGAACGGGAATTGGCGGACCAAGTAGATGTACTTTACCAAACGGATTATGATAATAAGAGCATTGCATCCACCAGTGTGCTTTCGGATTGGTTGCAAAATACCATTGATTATGAAGGATTCAAGGCCCAGTTAAAGGTTATGGAACAAAAGCGCTTGGAGTTTGATGAACTCTATCAGAAATTCTCCCCACTGGGGGCCACCATGAAGCGCCTGGAAAGGAAGATCGATATTGCGGAAAGGGAATATCTAAGCCTTTTACATAGTCTGGGACTGGCAAAACTACGCCAACAAAACGTGGAATTGAAATCCAATATAAAACTGACCGAGATTCCATATTACCCTATAAACCCCAAGCCCAGTAAGCGCATGATGCTGGTTGCAGCAGCGGGAATGGTGGGTTTCCTTCTCGTGGCCATGACCATTCTCATTTTGGAGTTTTTGGATGGCAATATCAAAACAGCTGCCAGGGCAGAGGATAAAATAGGCGTACAGGTTTCTTCCATATTTCCGGTCATCAATTTAACGGACAAAAAAATTGACTATGACTACATCCAGAACAAGGCGGTCAATGCCATTTCAAGAAATGTATTGTTAAATCAGTTTAAAAAATCGAACGGAGAAAAGCCCGTGGTGAACATGTTGTTTTCTACACAGCAAAGCGAAGGGAAAACATTTGTATGTAGACACCTCATTGCCAAGCTGTGTGAACTGGGTTATAAAACCCTGCACGTTACCTATGATGAATCGGATATAGGGGTTACGGGGGAAGATTATCAAAAAATAACATACGACATCAGTGACCAACTCTACAAAATAGCAACGGTCGAGGAATTTGCTGAAGATAAGGTGGTGGAGGGCTATAAATCGTTTGACTTTGTCATCCTGGAAATACCAGGTATCATAAGGAATCCTTTCCCTGTAAAATTGGCATCGACAATGGATTATACGTTTTTGGTGACACGGGCCAATCGCGCCTGGGGGGATGCCGACAAAAACGCATTGGCCTTGTTCAATGAGGCGACCACCGGACCGGAACCCACCATAATACTCAACGGTGTAAAAGTATTGGAGATGGAGACCGTATTGGGCGAACTTCCCAAAAAACGTTCCTTGATCCGAAGATGGGTGAAGAAGATTGTACAGTTCAGATTTTTCAACAAAACCTCTGTTGCATAATGTGGGCCAGGATCAAGAAAATAGGGAAGGAGAAGAATTTATCCTCACTGCTGTCCAACGTGAGTGTAGCTTTTGCCGGATTGTTGAGCTTTATGTTACTCACACGCCAATTGGAGAAAGAGCAATTTGGGGATTGGGTCTTGTTTATCACCTTGGCGACCTTTGTTGATTTGCTCAGGTTTGGCCTTACAAGAACAGCGGCGGTACGCGCGCTTTCCAATGCGGATGAAAACAGGCAAAAAACAATATTGGGCTCCACATTCAGGATCAATCTTGTACTACTCCTATTGATTTCCATAGTTTGTTGGGGATTGTGGATACTAAAGGAAAGTTTTGGGACCTCAATTAACAATGGGTATGACCTATTTCTTATTTGGTATCCGTTACTGGCATTGTCCAACCTAAGCTGGAACAATGCAATGGCCCTTTTCCAGGCGGAACAACAGTTTCAGAGAATGATGTGGGTTAGGTTGTCCAACGTTGGGCTGTTCCTCTTTTTTCTATTGGTGAACTATTTGACCGTACAATTGGGGTTGGTTCCCATAATCATTGCAAATCTGGTTGTAAACTTAATTTCCGGTTTTTGGTGTACCCTAAAAAAATGGGACGGACTGATCTACTTGGCCATGGCAAGGAGAAAGACGGAGAAGGAATTGGTCAACTTTGGAAAATACTCTATGGGAACCTTAATCAGTTCCAGCCTATTAAAAAGCGCAGATACTTTTATCATTGGATTGAGCCCATTTTTGGGTTCGGCAGGAATAGCCATGTATGCCATTCCTTTAAAACTAACGGATTTGTTGGGTATACCCCTGCATAGTTTCTCCATGACGGCCTATCCACGAATGTCCAAAAAATGTTTGGATGGCGATAAAACAGGGGCGCGAAAAATATTTTACACGTATTCCGGAGCGGTTACCTTTTTATTCTTTCCCATAGCGATTTTAGGTTTTGTTTTTGCGGAGTACCTGGTTTTGATTTTAGGGGGGGCGGAATACCTGGATTCATTGGAACTGTTGACTTTAATATTCAGGGTATTTACCCTATATGTCATGCTCTTGCCCGTTGACCGTTTCACGGGGGTGTTGTTGGATAGCCTCAATCGTCCTAAATATAATCTATACAAGGTCATTGTGATGACATTGGCCAATATCATTTTTGATTTAATTGCCGTCTTTGTGTTCAAAAGCTTGGTGGGCGTTGCGGTTGGAACCGTATTGTTTACCCTAATAGGAATTTTCCTGGGCTTCTTTTTCCTACGGAAGGAACTGGAGATTCACATTCGCCATATTTTTTCGGAAAGCCTTTTATTTTTTAAAAACCTTAAGACACACTTGGCATCATGAACCCGGTTTTGACGACATCAGGTGCAGAGAAAATGCGGAAGCCCATTCCCATTTTACTGCTGTTGTCCGTGGTCATCATTACGGCCCATCTTACTGCAACAAGGGGATTGGTTGCCGCGATTGCCATAGTCGTACTTCCAATGGTGGCCGTGTACGTTGGGGCTTTGTTTGTCAATCCCAGAATAGGGATCATTACGGTTCTCATCTTCAATTTCTTTGTCCTTGGTATTGGCAGGTACATTCCAATGACCTGGGGCCTTTTAATGGATGGGATGATGGTGCTCATGTATTTGGCACTGTTCTTTAAAGCATTTAAAGTTAAAGTTCCCTGGAACAGGGCAAGTTCGCAATTAACGCTCCTGGTGTCCATATGGTTTGGTTACGCGGTATTACAGATCGTAAATCCAGAAGCGGTAAGTGTTGCGGCCTGGTTTTATGCCATGCGGGGATTGGCTTTATATCAGTGGCTTTTTATACCGCTGGTGTTCATCTTGTTCAATAGGCCCAACGATTTAAGGATATTCTTTATCATTTGGGGAACCCTGTCCTTTTTGGCGACCCTTAAAGGAATGCAACAGCTCATTTTTGGGGTAGACCCCTATGAGCAAGCTTGGTTGGACGCAGGGGGCGATGTAACCCACGTACTTTTTGGGAAGCTACGGATATTCTCTTTTTATTCCGATGCGGGTCAATTTGGTGCTTCGCAAGGTCATACGGGTGTGGTCTTTGGAATATTGGCCCTATTTGCCAAAAACAGAAAATTCCAAATTTTCTGTGCAATCGTGGCGATGGCAGGATTATGGGGAATGATGATTTCTGGAACACGTGGGGCAATTGCCGTTCCTGCAATGGGAGGTGTCATGTTCATTTTGGTTAGAAAACACATGCCGAGCATCGTATTGGGAATCATTGCGGGCATTAGTGTCTTTGTCTTTTTCAAGTACACCACAATAGGGAACAACAATGATCAAATTCGACGAATGCGAACGGCATTTGATCCAAATGATGCCTCGCTCGAAATG
This sequence comes from Muricauda sp. SCSIO 64092, assembly GCF_023016285.1. GTDB lineage: Bacteria > Bacteroidota > Bacteroidia > Flavobacteriales > Flavobacteriaceae > Croceivirga. Next base: position 1,440,353 of record NZ_CP095413.1, on the reverse strand, counting down.
AGGAGGATCAACCAGGCCAAATTAAAAGGATACCTGGCTACTCGGCCACTTGGAGGTGGAATTGGTTCCACGGGCAACTGGGGGAAACGTTTTTCACCCAATACATTTTTGGCCAATACGGCAACGGACAGTTGGTTTGTGGCCGTTTGGGCAGACACTGGGATTGTGGGATTGTACCTGCACCTGTTCATTTTGTTCTTTGTCCTGGTTACAGGAGCGTATAATGTGATGTATAAAATTCGGGATGATTGGCTCAAAGGTCAAATTACGGCATTGGTCTGCGGGATGGCGGGCATTATGTTGGCATCTTATGGAAACGGTGTTTTTGGACAATTTCCCACATGTATCTTAATGTATACGGGAATGGTATTTATGTTCATCGCACCCAGGTTGGACAAGCAAATTTTAAAGGAAAAAGGATTGTTGGAAGAAACTGTAATCAAATAGTATGAAAACACAACCATTGGTTTCGATAATTACGATCAATTACAATGAATCCCAGGTAACCCTGGATATGCTGGAGTCGCTCAAGGATGTCAACTATTCGAACTTGGAGGTCATTGTGGTGGACAATGCATCCCCAAATGATGATCCAGATATCATCAAGGAAAAGTTTCCCCAGGTCAACCTGATAAAGAGCAAGGAAAACCTGGGTTTTGCCGGAGGTAATAATCTGGGTGTCCGCGTTGCAAAAGGAGCGTATTTGTTCTTTATAAACAATGATACCATTGTTCCCAAGGAATGCATAGGGCCTTTGGTGGAGACCCTGGAGAGCAATAGTGCCATAGGGATGGTGAGCCCTAAAATCAAATTTCACTGGGACGCCAATTTAATACAGTACGCGGGTTATACGCCCATGAACCATTGGACCATTAGGAACAATAGTATCGGATACCATCAGAAAGACGACGGTAGGTTTGACAGGGAAGGGGAAACCAATTCCATACACGGGGCTGCAATGATGGTACCGAAGCGGGTGGTGGAAAAAGTTGGAATGATGACGGAAGTGTACTTTCTGTATTACGAAGAGCACGATTGGGCAGAACAAATAAAGCGGGCAGGCTATAAAGTGTACTATCAGCCCAAGTCCTATATCCTTCATAAGGAATCCCTTTCGACCGGAAAGTTCAGTCCGCTAAAGACCTATTACATTTCAAGGAACAGGATCTTGTTTGCGAGAAGGAATTTTAAACCGTTTCAGCTTGCCGTAAGCATGTTCTTTCAGCTATTCATCTCCATTCCAAAGAACATGGCAGGCTTTGTGTTAAAAAGGGAATTCAGGCATTTAAAGGCGTTTTGGGAAGCTATTTTTTGGAACCTTAAAAACCATAGGGCCGTAAGGACGTAACCTTTAAGGAAATCCCACTATAAAAAAAAACGCTCAAAGTGAATGCTTAACAACGTTATTGAAGCGATTCACAACATAATTTTCCAATCTTAAGATTGTAAGATAATATTTACAATTAATTAACGAAAAAACCTAAAAATGAATATTGCAGTTGTTGGCACGGGCTATGTAGGTCTGGTTACCGGTACTTGTTTCGCGGAAACGGGCGTAAACGTTGTCTGCGTGGATATTGACAAAAAGAAGGTAGAGATGCTTCGTAACGGGGAGGTTCCCATTTATGAACCTGGTTTGGATACCCTTTTGGAGCGAAACCTTGACAAAGGTAGAATCTCTTTTACAACAAGTCTGGAAAAAGGAATCAAGGATGCGGATGCCGTATTCATTGCAGTGGGCACTCCTCCGGATGAGGATGGTAGTGCAGATCTGAAATACGTTTTGGGCGTAGCACGTGAGATCGGGCAGCATATGGAGAATTATAAGGTAATTGTCACCAAAAGTACAGTACCTGTTGGAACTTCTTTTAAAGTGAAGGCAGCAATAGAGGAAGAATTGGTCAAAAGAGGGGTGAGAATCCCTTTTGATGTTGCCTCCAACCCGGAGTTTTTAAAAGAAGGAAGTGCCGTGGACGATTTTCTTAAACCGGACCGTATCGTGGTCGGTATAGAAAGCAAACGTGCCGAAAAGGTGATGAAACGTCTTTACAAGCCGTATTTGATGAATGGACATCCGCTGTTGTTTATGGATATTTTTTCATCGGAAATGACCAAGTACGCCGCAAACTCCATGTTGGCTACCAAGATCAGCTTTATGAACGATATTGCCAACCTCTGTGAGTTGGTGGGTGCCAATGTTGATTTGGTGAGGAAAGGTATCGGTTCAGATTCCAGGATAGGGAATAAATTCATTTATCCGGGAACAGGATACGGGGGAAGTTGTTTCCCCAAAGATGTTCAGGCATTGGTAAGGACTGCGGATGAATATGGCCATTCACTGGAGGTACTAAAAGCTGTGGAAGCAGTGAACTATCGTCAGAAAACCACTTTGGTCGAAAAAATCAAAAAGCATTTTGGGGACAATCTCAAAGGCAAACAATTTGGCCTATGGGGCTTGGCATTTAAACCAAAAACGGATGATATGCGCGAAGCACCATCACTGGTCATCATAGAGCAATTACTGGCATTGGGTGCTGGTATTAGGGCCTATGACCCGGTAGCGATGCATGAGGCTGAACGGATTCTTGGAGATAAAATAGCGTATGCCAAGGATGAGTATGACGTATGTATTGATGCAGATGCCCTGATTCTGGTCACGGAATGGTCGGAGTTTAGGATGCCCAACTTCAGGATTCTTGAAAAGCTGATGAACGAGAAGACCATTTTTGATGGTAGAAATGTTTATGACCCGGAAGAAATGGCAGAGTACGGCTTCAACTACTATAGTATTGGTAGGGAAGCCATCCATAGTACCGTTGGGGAATCGGCAAATGCCTAATCAAACAATAATCAAACATAAGGGATGAAAAGAATATTAGTAACCGGAGGTGCAGGATTTGTAGGATCACATTTGTGCGAACGACTTCTAAATGAGGGGAATGAAGTGGTTTGTATGGACAATTATTTTACGGGAAGGAAGAGTAAAATAGTCCATTTAATGGACAACCCGTATTTTGAGTTAATAAGACATGATGTAACCCTACCTTACTTCATTGAGGTGGATGAGATTTACAATCTGGCATGTCCTGCCTCACCGGTACATTATCAATACAATCCAATAAAGACCATTAAAACTTCCGTACTGGGGGCCATTAATATGTTGGGATTGGCAAAACGGATCAACGCCAAGATTTTGCAGGCATCAACAAGCGAAGTATACGGGGATCCGGAGGTACACCCGCAACCGGAGGATTATTGGGGCCATGTTAACCCCATCGGTATTCGCTCCTGCTATGATGAGGGAAAGCGATGTGCAGAATCCCTTTTTGTGAACTACCATCAATCCAATGGGGTCTTGGTGAAGATTATTAGGATTTTCAATACCTACGGTCCTAGAATGGAGCCGGATGATGGTCGGGTGGTTTCCAACTTTATCATGCAGGCCCTTCAAGGGAAGGACATCACCGTTTTTGGTGACGGTACACAGACCAGGAGCTTTCAATATGTCACTGACCTAGTGGACGGAATGATTAAAATGATGGGTACGGAAGACGGGTTCATTGGCCCCATTAATATTGGAAATCCAAGGGAGTTCACCATGCTTGAGCTCGCTGAAAACATTATTGATCTAACGGAATCCAAGTCCAAAATTGTCCATTTACCACTGCCGTCGGATGATCCCATGCAGCGCAAACCGGACATCACCCTGGCCAAGGAAAGGCTTAAGGACTGGAAGCCAACAGTAGAACTTAGGGATGGGTTAAAGGAAACCATAGCCTATTTTGATGGGATGTTAAAGGACAAGACCATTAAAGAATTGGTAAGTATATAGTTAAGTTGTAAATAGGAAAACCGATGGATGCACTGCAAATTTTGGCCAATGTCTTGGAAATAGTGGTATTGGCATACTTTGGCTTTGCATCCATTTATGTTTTCGTATTCGCTTTTGCGGGCTTGTTCAAACCCAGGCAAAGGGAAAGCATCATTCAAAAACAACGGAAATTTGCCGTTTTAATACCAGGTTATAAAGAAGACAATGTAATTGTTGAAGTTGCCAGGAGAGCACTGGAACAAAGCTATTCCGAGGAACTTTTTGACGTAGTGGTCATTGCGGATTCCTTTCAGGAATTGACCTTGCAAAAATTAAGAAAGCTCCCTATAAAACTGGTGGAGGTTTCCTTTGAGAAAAGCACAAAATCCAAAGCCCTAAATAAGGCCATGGAGGTTATTGGTGACCACTATCATGTGGCCCTGATCTTGGATGCCGACAATATTATGGAGTTCGATTTTATTGAACGCATCAATGAGGCATTCAATAAGGGCTATAAAGTGGTGCAAGGGCATCGCATTGCCAAGAACACCAATACCTCGTTCGCGATTCTGGATGCCATTAGCGAAGAAGTAAATAACCATATCTTCAGAAAAGGGCATCGTGTATTGGGACTGTCTTCCGCCTTAATTGGGTCGGGAATGGCTTTTGATTACCATTTTTTCAAGTCTACCATGGCCAAGGTCAATGCGGTTGGTGGTTTTGATAAGGAATTGGAATTAAAGCTATTGAGGGACCGAAATCAAATAGAATACCTTCATGATGCTTTGGTCCTTGATGAGAAGGTCCAAAAAACCGAGGTTTTTGCCAATCAGCGTAAGCGTTGGCTTTCTGCCCAATTTATTTATTTCAAGCGCTTTGTTTGGGAGGGAACCAAAGAGCTGGTGACCAAGGGAAACCTGGATTTTGCGGATAAGGTGTATCAAATGATATCCCCTCCCAGGATTCTGTTACTGGGACTTGTTTTTTGTTTTGCAACCGTATATACGGCCATGGATGTATTCTTCCCCATGGACTGGTTAATTGTTCCATCGTACCTATGGCACCTCACCGCAGCACTTACTATCCTGGCCTTTATAATGGCCGTTCCCAAAAAGTTTTACAGCAAGTCGACCTTTACTGCAATTTGGACATTGCCCAAGGCATTTTTGGTCATGTTCCTTTCACTGTTCAAACTTAAGGGGGCCAATAAAAAGTTTATTCATACCCAACACGGAACTGTTAATACCTAAGCTAAACGAATGAAGATTGGAATTGAAGGACAACGGCTTTTTAGGAAAAAGAAGCACGGGATGGACATGGTGGCCCTGGAACTCATCAAGAATCTACAAGCTATTGATGGAAAAAATGAGTATGTCATTTTTGTAAGACCGGATGAGGACAACACGTGTATTCCCAAAGCTCCCAATTTTAGGGTGGTAGAGCTTTCATCAAGATTTGGTTATCCGGGATGGGAGCAAATAGAATTGCCCAGGGCAGCCTTCAGGGAAGGCTGTGATGTACTTCATTGTACCAGTAACACAGGCCCCATCTTTTGTAAAGTCCCATTGGTGACCACCCTTCATGACATTATTTATTTGGAAAGTATAAGCATCTTTAAGAAAGAGGGTACCTGGTACCAAAAATTGGGGAATATGTACCGTAGGTATTTTGTTCCCCCTGTGATTAAAAAGAGCAAAAAGGTCATTACGGTCTCCCACTACGAAAAGCACCGAATCAATACGTATTTTGGATTCAAGGATGACCGATTGACGGCCATCCACAACGGTGTGGGGGAGCATTTTAAAAAAGTTACCGATACAGCTTTGCTATCATCCGTGAAAAAGAAATACAATTTGCCGGACAATTATTTCTTTTTTCTTGGAAATACGGACCCCAAGAAGAACACGATAGGGGTGTTGAGGGCATTTTCCAAATTCAATGAAATATATCCGGACAGAAACCATCTGGTGATGTTGGATTATGATGAAAGTGAGCTAAAACGGATTTTAGCAAGCATTGGAAATCCTGGTTTGCGCAGTTTGATCCATCTTACGGGCTATGTTCCCAATCAAATCCTGCCGGCCATTATTAGTCAGGCCTGTATTTTTCTATATCCCTCACTTAGGGAAAGCTTTGGTATTCCAATTTTGGAAGGGATGGCCTGTGGGGTTCCGGTCATTACCTCCAATACATCCTCCATGCCGGAAGTTGCGGGTGAAGGAACGGCTTTGATTATCGATCCTTTTAACCCCGATGAAATTGTCCATGCCATGCAACGGTTGGTAGAGGATCAAATGTTGGCAAAGGTTTTATCGGAAAAGGGTGTTGAAAGGGCCAAGGACTTTTCCTGGGAATCCATGGCACGCCATGTCCTTGATCTATATGAAAATGTCTATGAGGAAATAAAATCCTAACAATATGATACGTAATCAAGACATTGTGGTCATAGGAATCCAGGCATGGGATATTGAAATAGGCAGTAATTGTAAAAACATAGCTGCCGAATTTGCCAAGCATAACCGGGTATTGTATGTAAACCCTCCTTTGGACAGGGCATCGCTCAGGCGCGAACATGATACTGAAAAAATCCAAAAACGCATACGGATAAAGAATGGTGACTCCCCGGATTTAGTGAAGTTGGATGATAACCTATGGAATTTGTACCCGAAGACAATGACGGAATCCATTAACTGGATTCCCTTCCATGCGCTATTTAAATTTTTGAATAAACGCAACAATAGGATCTTTGCAAAAGATATTCAGTCCGCCATAGACCGGCTTCAATTTAAGGATGTCCTCATCTTCAATGATAGTTCCATGTTTTTGGGCTTTCACCTTAAAGAACTACTTAAGGCCAAGGGATATGCCTATTATATGCGGGACTATTTGATACGGGTTCCGTATTGGAAACGTCATGGGGAACGAATGGAACCCCAATTGATTAAAAAAGCGGATACCGTGGTGAACAATTCCACTTTGTACGCGGAATATGGCGCTAAGTACAATCCCAAAAGTTTTATGGTCGGGCAGGGCTGTGATGTTTCCCTATTCAATGACGAAGATGGAAAGATAGTCGTTCCCACAGCGTTCAATGACATTCCCGGTCCGGTTTTAGGGTATGTGGGTTATCTCACCAGTATGCGACTGGATATTGCCCTCTTGGAGTACTTGGCGCAAAAAAGAAAGGATTGGAGCATTGTTTTGGTGGGCCCGGAAGATGAGGATTTTAGAAACTCCCTCCTGCATGAGATGGACAATGTTTACTTTTTGGGAAGTAAGGATCCCAAGGAGCTCCCAGCTTATGTAAAAGGATTTGATATTGCCATGAACCCTCAAGTGGTAAATGATTGGACAATTGGTAATTACCCCAGAAAGATTGATGAATATCTGGCCATGGGAAAACCTACCCTGGCCACCAGGACCAAGGCCATGGAAATGTTCCAAGATCATGTATACCTGGGTTCTTCAAAGGAAGAATATCTGGAACTGGTAGAGAAAGCACTTAAGGAGAATTCCAAAGAACGAATGGCGGAACGAATTGCTTTTGCAAAAAGCCATACCTGGGAGAACAATGTAAAGGCGATTTACGAAGCCATCAAAAAATCCGCATAGCCATGGGACTAAAGGAAAAAATAAAGGGTAATGAGGGACTAAAAAGGTTTGTTCATTGGTTATTGGTTCCATCAGGCCAGGCCAGGCCTAGACTATGGGTCCGGTGGTTCGTAAACCCGTTCTATCACAAAAAGGGAAAAGGGGCAACCATACGGCGAAGGACCCGAATGGATGTTTTGCCCTGGAACAACTTTGAGTTGGGAGCAAATTCTACCATTGAAGACTTTTCCACTATCAACAATGGTGTTGGGCCCGTTAAAATAGGTAGGAACACACGTATAGGATTGGGCAATACGCTTATTGGTCCGGTGACCATCAAAGATGATGTGCGCCTGGCGCAAAATGTGGTGCTTTCCGGACTTAACCATAATTATGAAGATATTTCACAGCCTATCCATGCACAAGGTGTTTCCACGGCCCCCATTGTTATTGGGGAAGAAAGCTGGATAGGCGCCAATGTCACCATTGTGGCAGGAGTTACCGTTGGGAAGCATTGCATAATTGCCGGGGGCAGTGTCGTGACCAAGGATGTTCCCCCGTATTCGGTGGCCGTGGGCAATCCTGCCAAAGTATTGAAACAGTTTAACCACCATACTGGAGAATGGGAAAGGGTTCAAAAGAAACCATCTGTGGTTGCATAATACAAATTGATTGAAATGGAAGCTTTAAAAGTATTTTTCTGGATAGCCTTGTTCATCATTTTTTATTCCTATTTGGGATATGGGATACTATTGTTTGGGCTTATTAAGTTGAGAAGGCTATTTGGTTTGGGCAAAAAATATGAAGGTAATGAGGACTACCAACCGGAGGTAACCCTTTTTGTGGCAGCCTATAATGAAAAGGATTATTTGGAAGAAAAAGTAAACAACTCCCGCAGTTTAAACTATCCCAAGGAAAAACTGACCCAACTTTGGGTCACGGATGGATCTGACGACGGTACTCCAGAACTTCTAAAAAAACACAAGGACGTAAAGGTTTTGCACGAACCGGCAAGAAATGGGAAAATTGCGGCCATGAACAGGGGGATGAAACATGTTAAGACCCCCATCGTCATTTTTTCGGATGGAAATACCAGTTTGGGAAAAGAGTCCGTGCAGGAAATAGTCCGCCTTTTCCGTAATCCAAAGGTGGGTTGTGTTTCTGGGGAAAAACGTATCTATTCCAAAGAGGCCGATAGTGCGGCGGGAGCAGGTGAAGGAATGTACTGGAGATATGAATCCCAACTAAAGAAGTGGGATGCTGAACTCTATTCGGTTGTTGGTGCTGCCGGAGAGTTGTTTGCCATTAGGACCGAGCTTTGGCAGGAAGTGGAAAAAGATACCTTATTGGATGACTTTATGATTTCACTTAGGGTGGCCATGCAAGGCAGGACCATTCAATACAATCCTGAGGCCTATGCCATAGAAAATGCCTCAGCCAATGTAAAAGAGGAACTGAAGCGAAAGATTAGAATTTCTGCGGGAGGTATCCAATCCGTAGTGCGTTTGGCGCCCTTATTGAACTTTTTTAAATACGGAACCTTGTCCTTTCAATACATTTCCCATCGTGTATTGCGATGGACGCTGACCCCCTTATTATTGCTTTTGATCATCCCGGTAAATTTGGTATTGGCCCTGGACGAGGGGTTAGGGTCCTTTGGACCGTTTAGCCTTCTCTTTTGGGGACAGGTACTGTTCTATGTTGCAGCTTTGGTGGGTTGGTTTTTGGAAAACAGGCAGATTCGTTTGAAGTTGCTGTTTATCCCCTACTATTTCTTTATGATGAACCTTTCGGTGTTCCTGGGATTCCGGAGGTATATTAAAGGAAACCAATCGGTAAATTGGGAGCGTGCAAAACGCGGGGGAAATCCAACGGAAGCAGTTGCCTAAACCGTCACTTTTTCACCAATGGGCAAATCAAAGTAAAAGGTGCTGCCCTTTCCTACCGTACTCCTAATTTTGAGGGTACCCCCATTCTTATTGACGAAGTTTTGACATAAAACAAGCCCCAGACCGGTGCCCGGTTCTTTTTCCGTTCCCAATTTGCTGAAGTGTTCATTGGGGTTTAGGATTTTAGGAATATCCTCCGGTGGAATCCCTTGCCCATTATCCTGTACTTCAACAATAGTGCGGTCTTTTTTGGAAATGGCATTGACCTGTATTTCCCCGTCAATCGGAGTAAATTTAATGGCGTTGGATAGGAGGTTCCTCAAAACCGTTTTTGTGGTGTTAAGGTCCGCATGGACATAGGTTTCTTGTGGGATGTTATTGATCAATGTAATTTTTTTGTGCTCGCTCCCCAGTTTTAGCAACCTAAAGGTTTGTTCAACAATATCACCCAAATCAAGGTGCTCTGGGATTACTTGAATTTGATTGCTTTCAGATTTGGCCCAACCCAAAAGATTTTGGAGCAGGCTAAGGGCTTCATCCATGGTCTTGAGCAGTTCAAAAACCGTTTCATCCACAAACTGGTCCGTTTTGGGATCTATAATGCCCCGCATAATAAAATCCATCTTGAGCTTGGCAGCACTTAAAGGAGAGCGAAGATCATGACCAATTATGGAGAACATCCTATCCTTTAAGGCATTGGACTGCCTTAGATTTTCTGCCTGTTGCTCTATTTGGTTTTTCGCCCGTCTTAACTCAACGTGGGTCTGTATACGGGCAATCAATTCCTGCTCGTTAAAAGGTTTGGTCACATAGTCCACCCCACCTACTTGAAAACCTCTTACCTTGTCCCTTACATTGACTTTTCCAGTGAGGAAGATTACAGGAATATCTTTGTATTCCTTTCGCCCCTTGAGTTTTTCACATAGTTCAAAACCTTCGATGCTGGGCATAATGACATCCAGAAGAATAAGGTTCGGACGTTGTTCGGCCAAAAGTTCGAAAAAGTGATCAACGTTACTGGTACCCTTAAAAATGAAATCGTTTCGCTCCAGGATAAACCGTAGGAGTTCCAAATTTAATTGTTCATCATCTATGGCAAGGATGAAGGGTTTTTCAGTAACTTGCTGGCTCATTGGTATCTATAAAAACCAACCCTAAGGTAAGAAAAAGTTTTCGGGATTAAGCCGTATAATCTGATACAAACCTTAAGGAATTTGTAAATCGTTGCCGCCAATTGATTTAATAAGTGTAAATTAAGACGTGTACCACCTAAAAGTGGGCTTTCACAACATAAATTAAACCAACTATTAAAGTAGGATTATATTTACAAATAAAGTAATATAAATATTTATTAATGAACTATCTATTGGTTACGGGAGGAGCAGGTTTTATTGGTTCCAACTTTGTTCCCTACTTTTTGGAAAATAATTCGGATATCCATTTGGTCAATCTGGATGCCCTTACCTATGCTGGCGACCTCGGTAATCTAAAGGAGGTGGAGGATCACGATAGGTACACCTTTATTAAAGGGGATATTTGTGATAGGGAATTGATAGAGGAATTATTCGAGCGTTTTGATTTTAAGGGTGTTATCCATTTCGCGGCGGAATCCCATGTAGACAATTCCATTGCCAATCCCGACGCTTTCATGCAAACAAATATCATAGGAACCTTCAACCTAATTGATGTGGCCAAGAAATGGTGGATGGTTGGACCAGGAATTTATAAGGAAGCGTATGGGAATGCCCGCTTTCATCATGTTTCCACTGATGAGGTGTATGGTACCTTGGGCAAGGAAGGACTGTTTATGGAAATGACCCCATATGCTCCCAATAGCCCCTATAGTGCTTCAAAGGCTTCATCGGATTTTATAGTGAGGAGTTATCACCATACCTATGGTATGAATGTGGTCACGACCAATTGCTCTAACAATTACGGCCCTAAACAACATGATGAAAAACTGATCCCCACCATAATTAGGAAAGCATTGGGCGGAGAGGAAATTCCCATTTATGGGGATGGTTCCAATATTCGTGATTGGCTCTACGTCCTGGATCATTGCAAGGGGATTGCCCTTGCCTATGATAAGGGTGTTTCTGGAGAAACCTATAATATCGGTGGACGAAATGAGCGCAATAACCTTTACATCGCGAACAAGGTTTGCGAATTGTTGGACGCCAAACATCCAAAAAGCAGCGGCTCGTACAAAGAGCGGATAACCTTTGTAAAGGATCGTGCCGGTCATGATTTTAGGTATGCCATTGATGCTTCCAAAATAGAAAACGAATTGGGATGGAAAGCCGATGAAAACTTTGAGTCCGGCATAGAAAAGACCATTGATTGGTACCTAAACCGATATGTGGAAAAGGAGAACTCAAGTTTAGCCTAAAACCATCCTACTAAAAATTTACAGATGAAAGGAATTATTCTGGCCGGAGGTTCAGGAACTAGATTGCATCCACTTACACTGGCTGTAAGTAAACAGTTGATGCCCATATATGATAAACCCATGATTTATTATCCCCTTTCCACCTTGTTGGAATCCGGAATCTGGGAGATACTCATTATATCCACCCCACACGACCTCCCCTTGTTCAAGAAGTTGTTGGGTGATGGAAGGAAGTATGGTTGTCGATTTGAATATGCCGTGCAGGAAGCACCTAACGGTTTGGCAGAAGCCTTTTTAATAGGCGAGGAATTCATTGAAGATGACAAAGTAGCCTTAATTCTTGGTGATAATATATTCTATGGTTCGGGATTGGACAAACTTTTGCAATCCAATAACGATCCAGACGGGGGCATTATCTATGCATACCATGTTAATGATCCGGAGCGTTATGGTGTTGTGGATTTTGATGAGGATGGCAATGTCATTTCCATTGAGGAAAAACCAAAAGTGCCAAAATCCAATTTTGCCGTTCCTGGAATCTATTTTTATGATAATGATGTTGTGGATATCGCAAAGAACATCAAACCGAGTGCCCGGGGAGAATTGGAAATAACGGATGTGAACAGGGAATACCTAAATAGGGGCAAATTAAAAGTAAGTATTATGGATCGGGGCACGGCTTGGCTGGATACCGGTACTTTTACATCATTGATGCAAGCAGGGCAGTTTGTTCAGGTGATTGAAGAGCGACAAGGTTTAAAAATAGGTGCCATAGAATCATCGGCATATAAAATGGGGTATATCACCAAAAATCAATTTAAGAAATTGACGAAACCCTTTTTAAAGAGTGGTTATAGCAAGCGCTTATTGGAAGTAATTTCGTAAAAATGGAAGTAAAAAAAACAGAAATAGAAGGTTGTTTCGAATTGACCCCAAAAGTCTTTGAAGACGAACGTGGACACTTTTTTGAAAGCTTTAACCAATCCATCTTTGAGAGGGAAACCGGGGCAAAGCCCTTTTTCGTCCAGGATAACCAATCCCTTTCTACACGGGGTGTGATGAGGGGCCTCCATTTTCAGACCGGGATACATGCACAGGCCAAACTGGTTCGGGTTTTGGATGGTGAGGTTTTGGATGTGGTAGTCGATATTAGGCCCAATTCCAAAAGCTATGGAAAAATAGTCCGGACCATACTCTCGTCCGAAAACAGGAAACAGCTGTTTCTTCCAAGGGGATGTGCCCATGGTTTTGTGACACTCAGCAAAACGGCCATTTTCTTTTATAAGTGCGATAACTTTTATCATAAGGAATCTGAAGGGGGAATAGTATATAATGACCCCAAGTTGCATATAGATTGGATTTTGGATCGAAACGATCTTATTATTTCTGAAAAGGACAAAATCCTTCCCACATTAAACGAATTTGTAGCCAGCTAAACATGAAAATACTTGTCACAGGAGCTTCCGGTCAATTGGGAAGTACGTTAAAGGACGTGGTAAAAGACCAAATAAATCTGGATGTTACGTTCAGGGCCTTCACGGATTTGGACATTACCGATTTTGATGCTGTCAATAAGGAATTGACGTCTTCCAATTATGCCTACTGCATCAATTGTGCGGCATTTACAAATGTGGATAAAGCGGAAGCCGATGCGGACACAGCCCGATTGGTGAATGTGACCGGCCCAAGGAATTTGGCTTTGAACTGTAAGGAAAGTGGTACGGTACTTATCCATATCTCCACGGATTTTGTATTTGATGGGTATCTCAATGTTCCCTATAAGGAGGAAGATATTGCCAGGCCCATAGGCTTTTATGGAGATACCAAGTATAAGGGGGAGCGGGCCATAATCAACAATTTGGAAGAGCACTTTGTCATTCGGACCTCTTGGCTCTACTCGGAATACGGAAATAATTTTATGAAGACCATGTTGCGCCTGGGCAATGAAAGGGAAGAACTTTCCGTGGTTTATGATCAGGTGGGCACACCCACCTATGCCAAGGATCTGGCCCAAGTTATTTTGACCATAATCCAAGCGCACTCCATTGACTATGGAGTCTATAATTACAGTAATGAGGGAGTGGCCAGTTGGTACGATTTTGCCAAGGCAATTTTTAAGGAACAAGGAATTGCCATTCAACTCAACCCTATAGTATCGGAGCAATATCCTGCTCCTGCAGAACGTCCAAAATATAGTGTTCTTGACAAATCCAAAATTAAGGACACTTTTAATTTAGAAATTCCCCATTGGACGGAAAGCCTAAAAGTGGCCTTAAAAGCATATGCCAAAATTGGGGTAACCCAATAGTATTGTTTTGGTATGGGCCTCTTTTCCCGTGGATGTGGTATCCGTTGGGAGTGAAGGAACCCTTACAGCCCTTTCACCTGTACGTTGTGAAATGAATCTGCCTGTAAACGCAGCAACTCCTCCGCTTTTTCCTTTTTGTATCGGTAGAGTTCCGCTTCGGATTTGATGTCATTGTAGATTTCCTGGTTCATTGCAGCGTCCGTGGACAACAATAGTTTGCGTTGTTCCACTTTTTGGGTGACCCAGGTGGCCACAACGCTTTCCCCTTCTTCAAACTTATAATCATACTCCCCTTTGGGAGCCAATAATTTTGCAATAATTGGCGCGGTTTCAATGGCCAAGAACAAAAGGAAAATAAAGAAGGATGGGAACCAAGGCAATTTTCCGAGGGCATTGATTCTGGCCATGAGGCCGTCAAACCCATCTATTACCGGTTGCGATGTGCTCACAGCGGTCTCATAATCGGCGTTAAGGGCCGTAATTTGCGCCTCGATGGCATTTATTTTCTCCCCATTGGTCTTTTTTAATTGTTGTAGTTCGGCCAGGTAGGCATCGTGTTTTTCCCTTTTTTCCCTGTAGACAGGTCCTTTGCCCAATAATCCCGTGCCAGCGGTTCCCTCGGCCTCCGAAATGTAGGTGTCATAAAGGGCATTGGTCTCCGCTTCTTTGGTGGCAATCTCGTTTTTTAGGGTGGCAATATCTTGGTTAAGACGTTCAATTTTGGGCGTATATTGCAATGCAAGCTGTTCCTTGTTCGCCAAGGTCATTGCATTCTTTTCCTCCAGCAAAACCTGATTGATTTCCTTTTCAAAAATTTTCATTTCCAAAGGTTTGGAGATGACAACGGCAATAATGACCGCTAAAACAATACGGGGTGCGGCCTGTAACAGTTCGCTTTTAAAGGAATCCCGTTTTTTAATCGTGGACACAATATATCGGTCCAGGTTAAAAATCAACAGACCCCATATGAACCCAAAGAAAATGGAAGTATAGATATTGTCAAAAACGGTGTACAGCGCATAGCCGGAAGCTATAAAGGCCATTACGGCCGTAAAAAAAACGGTAGCCCCAATCCCGGCATATTTGTTCCTTTCCCCTTGGGAGCAGGTTTCCAAAATAGTACTGTCCGCTCCTGAGCAGAAAATAAAAAATCGTTGTAACATGATAGTGTTCGTTTTAGGTTTATGATATGATTTTACATCACCAAAGGGGTCAAAACATATCCATGGAAGGTTGGTATTGGATGTTTTTGACGGTATCAGGACCCAAAAGTGATGCTATTAGAACGTGAATTGTTATAAAATGTTACAAAAAATGCCTGTTTTGCAGGGTTTTAATTTTTATTGCCCTAATCGGGCCGTTTTCAAATTAGGCAAAAACGGATTTACCCCTTGCTTTTTAAAATGAACTCATTGGCTAGATTTTTATATTTCGCATCTGGCTTCAGGTCCAGACACTTTGTGAAGTTTAAAATGGCATTCTTAAAATCATTCAGTCTAAAATATCCAATTCCTAAGTTAAAATACGCTTTATAGTTTTCTGGATGTAACTGTGTGTTCAGGACAAAGTATTGAAGGGATTCTTTGCCCTTCCCCCCCATTGATAACAACTGGGCCGTGTGGTTGAGTTGATCATAGCCAAAATCACACGCTTTATTATCATCGTAAATTTTCAAAAACATTTCCAGCATTTGATTAGGGTTGATATGATTTAAAACGCTATCGTGAAACGTATTTTGATAATTGGTGTGGTACCAGGTCATCAAATCTTTGGACGTTTTAAAGAACTCGTTTTTGGCGGCTAGAAAAATGAGTTTTTGTACATCGGCTTCCGGATAGTGTGGGGTTCCGTTGGGCAATTTCGTTTTATTCAAAAAATCAATAAGCCCCTCACCTTTTTTCTCCTGATATTGGACAAATAACGTATTGGCCAAGGGCAATCCCCTTTTTGAACGTATCCTTAGGAAAGTAGCATCCTTTGTATTTGGGGTAAAATATTTTTCGGTCATTTCCTCATAGGTCAAAGCATCCCTAAAAATCCCGTTCAGAAATGCGAGCACATATTTGACCATAAGGTTATAGCCACTGACCTTGATTGCCAGATTTTCTTTGGTGTCCATTGAGCCGAAAAGCTTTATGAACTGCGATGCCAAATCGGTATGTTCAAGTTTGGGTAGATTCACCATAAAGGCATCACTATAGATCAGTTTATCATAAAAAGGCAGGCTATCCATAAAACCCAATGAGTTGATGAACAGCATAGGTTTTACAAATCTTCCGTAATCCTCATAAGGGGAATCCTTAAAAAAATCATATATCTCATGTATGCTGGGGTCCAGTCCTATCCATGCATCGACCGAAGTATTTCGGGCCATCATTAGCACATTGGATAGCCCACCAAGACTGAATCCAGCTACTGCAATACTGTTTATGTCGGCACTGGGGATGTCATGGGCCAGGGACAATAAAAACTCCATGTCCCGGGATTGGGTCTCCACCCCAATTCTGGAAATGGGCATTTCACGGTTTTCTGGGCCCACACTGGGACTGGATATAACCATATAACCGTGGCTTGCAAGAAATTCAAACAATAGTGCATTTTCAAAGGCTGAGGCCCACCAACTAGGACCGTAGATAATGACCGGAAACTTCTTTGAGTCCTGGTAGGGAGCATTTTTTACAGCTTTCATACTAACGGCCATTTCCCTGCTTAAAATTGCCTTGTTTGTAGGTTCCGTTTCCAAAAAATTGGAGATTACCTCGTTCTTTTTAACCTCGTCCAACACTTTTTCCCCCGTCTCACTTGCCTTTAGAAAGAAATAGTCCTCATATGTTAAAGTGGGCATGGTGTTGTTTTTAGAGGGGTACCAAATGCAAACCTGTAGGGGCCTGGAAATTGTTTTTCCTTCAACAACGGCCGTCTGGTTTTCCTCAAAAGAAAAGCTGCGGGATTTATCAAAAGTGGTAAAGGTCTTAAAACCTATTTGGTACGCGCCATAGGATTCAGAAATTGATAGTGATGGGTTCTGGGAGCTAAGGTTTTGGATATTGAGGATACTGCCCAATACAAAGCACAGGGTTACTTGTCTCATGGTCTTACCAATAATTGTTTGAAACTTGTGGAGGATACCGGGTGCTACAAACCCCTATTCTTGTCGGGATGTAGTAGCATGGGTTTAAATGCTATTTAGTACGTAACTTTTGAACTTCTTGAAATCGTGACTACATAATCCTCGTCATTGGTGTGATTTGTAGTGATGTTCAAATCAGTATTGTTTTCCAACAATTGAATCGCTTTGTTGGCATCTATTCTTTTCCCCTCATAATAGAAAATGGCGCCTTTTTCCGCAACTTCCTTAATGTGTTCCAATGGGGATTTTGGTGCGGGTGGTGGTGGAACCTCCTTTACCTCTTTCATATTTGGTGCTTTTACCGGGGGTGGGGGAGGCGGTACTTCCTCAATGCCATTGGGACCTGGTGGCCGTGGCGGTTCCGGGAAATTTGGAAATGGTTCAGTATCCGCTCGCTGTTTGTCGGACATCAGGCTATAGAGGTATGTCATGCGCTCCACTTCCTTTTTTAAAATGTGCATATTATCCCTGGGCATTGTATTGTACTTTTTGGCCAGGGCATTATACTCCCTCATTTGTTCCCTTGAGGCGCCCTTGTTTTGATTGTATGTATTTTCAATGGCCAATGGCTTATTCCCCTTTTCCCTAATAATCTCTTGATCATCTGTGACCAAGCGATAAAAACCATATTCCAGCAATGAATTGTATACAAACCATACCTCTTGTTTTGATATTTCTTTTGAAGATTTTAAATGGATGTTCAATACTTTGTTTCTAATTCCCGGAGGGATATCTTTATGAAAGGTATTGATTACCTCTACAAAGTTATTTTTAGAGGCCTTAAAACCTTCAACTAGGTAATTCCCATCATCAAGTATATCAATACTAATGCTCCGGGCACTGTAATCCGGATTTTCAATAAATTGACTATTGGATGTTTTGATTACTTCTTTTTTGTCGCTAAAACCAAAAAGCATAAGTGCAACCAGTGGAATCAATAAAAGACCTCTAAAGACTACTGATTTTTTTGACGTTTGTTTTCCCATAACTGTAAATCGTTTTTTGATTGATGAATAATTGATGGCATTTGCCACCTTGATTGACCGATATTTTTCTAAGCTATCACTGGATAAATAGGATAGTAATGTATTCTGATATTTTTTTGTGGATATTCTTTGATTCAAAACTGCACTATCGGCTAAGAATTCATGATTGAGTTTGATGCTTTTTTTAAATAGAACGAGCAAGGGATTAAACCAAAACACTACCTGTAGAAGCTCTATAAACAGTACGTCCAAACTATGGTATTGTTTGGCATGGGTTTCTTCATGAAGGATCACTTCCCTTGGAATGGTACCGTTCTCAAGCTCCTTCTTGTTCAAAAAAATGTAATTGAGGAAGGTATGCGGGGGCATTTTTTCATTTAGGAGCACCCTGGTGCTAAAATTCACGTTATGTTTTGGATTCTTTTGGATCCGGCGCACGATTTGATAAAGGTGCTTTGCAAATCGAAACCCGACTACCAGACAACCCACGGAATACAAATTCCATAACAGCATTTCCCAATTGACCATGGCCATATCCGCATTGCCCTGTTCAGAAAAAATAAGGGAATCCGCGTCTGTGGCCGTATTCGTGCCCATGGGAATTGCCTCAACATATTCAGTAAAAACCAACAAAGGGATCAGTAAGGAAACCACTAGGGAGCCTGTAAGGAAAAAACGCTTGAACACGTGCATGTTCTCCCGCTCCAAAAAGAGTTTATAGAACAAAAATAGAATGGCCATACAGGCAGTCGATTTCAATAAATACACTAGCATCACTACCGGTTTTTTAGTTGTTGATCGATTAGCTTTCTTAACGCTTCCAATTCTTCCTTGCTCAGGTTGGTCTCCTCGGCAAAGAACGAGGCAAACTGACTTGGACTATCATTAAAGAAATTTTTAATGAGTCCCTTTACGTGCTTGGAGAAGTAGTCCTTCTTTTTTACCAGGGGATAGTATTCCCTGGAACGGCCGTAACTTTTGTAGGACACAAACCCTTTGTCGGCCATCCTTTTGAGCAGGGTCGCCACGGTGGTCGTGGCGGGCTTGGGCTCTGGATAAGCGTCCAGGAGATCTTTCATAAAAGCCTTTTTAAGCCTCCATATGATGTTCATTAATTCTTCTTCGGATTTGGAAAGGGACATGGGCGGAAAATTAAATTTTGTTCTACAAACATAGAATAAAAATTTAAATTCTACAAGTGTAGAATGAAATTCTTTAAAATATTTGACTTTGTGTGACTTAGGTTACAGTTTTTGGTTGGGAAATAAAGTAACTTTTCTTCATAAAATCAATACAGCCATGAAAACCACAGTAGTAATTGGCGGGAATTTCGCGGGAATGACCGCCGCATTGGAGATAAAGCGAAAAGGAAAGGGAGACCATAAGGTTGTGGTAATTGACAGATCGCCATTGTTTCTTTTTATTCCCTCTTTGATATGGGTGCCTTTTGGGCGTAGGGAAGTAAAGGACATTTCCTTTAGGAAGGATGAAATCTTTAGGAAAAAGGGGGTGGAATTCATACAGACCGAGGCATTGCGTGTCGATCCGGAACATAATTTGGTAAAAACGAAGGAGGGAGACTTTACCTATGATCATTTGGTCATTGCCACAGGCCCCAAGGTCGACTTTGACATAGCGCCGGGCGTTAAGGAGTTTGCCCATTACATTGGTACGCCAAATGGGGCAATGAAAACCAAAAAAGCATTGGAAGAATTTAAGAAAAGCCCTGGTCCCGTCGTCATTGGAGCTACACAAAATGCGGGTTGCATGGGGGCGGCCTATGAGTTCCTCTTTAATATTGAGAAATGGTTACGTGAACAAAAAATAAGAAAAAAGGTCGATTTGTACTGGATAACCCCAGAAACGTATCTGGGTCATTTTGGTATCGATGGAATGCCAGGTGGCGAAACCATGTTGAAATCCTTCATGAAGATGTTCAATATCCATTATAGGACGGAAGTTGGTGTCACCAAGGTTAATGCGAACAGCGTTGAACTGAGCTCTGGGGAGGTACTGCCCAGTGCGTTTACCATGTTGATGCCGCCCTTTTATGGGGTTGATTTTGTAACCAATTCCCCGGCATTGAACCCAACGGCCAATGGGTATTTACCTGTGGGCGAAGATTACCGTCATAAGGACTGGCCCAATGTCTGGGCGGCTGGGATTGCCGTACAGGTCGATTTGCCCTTCACCCCTGGAAAAGTCCCTTTTTCAGGTCCAAAAACAGGATATCCCTCCGATGAAACCGGGAAAATTGTTGCAGAGAATATTGTTAGGGTGGAGAAAGGGAAAAAGAAACTTAAGAAAAAGGCCTGGGGCAAAATACCGGGTATCTGTGTCATGGACGCCGGTAAAAAAGAAGTGATCATTTTAAGTGATCATTTATTTAAGCCCCGAAAGTTTGCCATTATGATTCCCAATGTGTTCTACGATTTTTCCAAGGTTTTGTTCGAAAAATACTTTTTGTGGAAAACCAGGAACGGCTATTCCCAATTACCTTGATTTGTAGTTGATTGTACCAAAAAGAGGCTGTCTAAAAAGTCGCAATAACGCAAAAATGTCACATTGAGCGCAGTCGAAATGGATTGATATTCCGAGGTTTAATTTTCTCGACTGCGCTCGAAATTGACAATAATACAGACTTTTTAGACAGCCTCTTTTTATGCTTTACCCTTTTGAAAGCTCTGTATAGTACTTGTAGAAATAAGGTATGGTTTCTATCCCTTTTAAATAATTCCAAATACCAAAATGCTCATTGGGGGAATGGATGGCATCGCTGTCCAACCCAAAGCCCATTAAAATGGTTTTACTGCCCAATACCTGTTCAAAAAGGGCAACTATGGGGATACTTCCCCCAGTGCGTTCGGGAATGGGCGTTTGTCCAAAAGTAGTTTCATAAGCCTTTGCGGCCGCCTTATAGCCCGTACTGTCTATATTGGTCACATAGGGCAGTCCCCCGTGATGGGGCGCTACTTTTACCTTGACCCCCTTGGGTGCAATGGATTCAAAATGCTTGGTAAATAAGTCCGTAATCTCGTCAGGATCTTGGTGGGGGACCAGTCGCATGGAAATTTTGGCATAGGCCTTACCGGCTATGACCGTTTTGGCGCCTTCGCCCGTATAGCCACCCCAAATACCGTTTACATCCAATGTGGGTCGAATGCTGTAACGTTCGGGAGTGGTATAGCCCTTCTCCCCATAAACATCATTGATGTCGAGGGCTTTTTTGTAGTCTTCTATGCTAAAAGGCGCTTTGGCCATTTCGGCACGTTCTTCGTCCGAGACTTCCTCCACCTTGTCATAAAATCCGGGAATGGTGATATGGTTGTTTTCATCATGCAATGAAGCAATCATTTTGGATAGTACGTTAATGGGATTTGGGACGGCCCCACCGTAAATACCGGAGTGCAAATCCCTATTGGGTCCCGTTACCTCCACCTCTACATAACTCAAACCCCGCAGTCCGGTGGTGATGGATGGTACGTCATTGGCCATCATCCCCGTATCGGAAATGAGGATGATATCATTCTTCAATTTGTCCTTATGTCCTTCCAGAAAGTCTGCCAAACTATCACTACCCACTTCCTCTTCCCCTTCGATCATAAATTTTACATTGCACGGCAGTTGGTTGTGGGCCACCATAAATTCCAACGCCTTTACGTGCATGTACATTTGACCTTTGTCATCACAGGCACCACGGGCAAATATGGCCCCGTCCGGGTGCAGGGACGTTTTTTTGATGACCGGCTCAAAAGGGGGGGATTCCCAGAGTTCCATGGGATCTGGGGGTTGTACGTCATAATGGCCATACACCAGCACTGTTGGTAGGTTTGGGTCAATTAATTTCTCGCCATACACTACTGGATAACCTTTGGTCTCACAGATTTCGGTATGATCGCAGCCTGCTTGTTTCAATGCCTGCTCCACTGCCTTGGCGGTTTCAATAACATCTTGTGAAAATGCGCTGTCCGCGCTAATGGAGGGGAGTTTTAACAGGTCAATAAGTTCGTTTACAAATCGGTCTTTGTGTTGTTGGATGTAGTTGTTGATTTCTTCCATGTAATTTATATCTGGAATGTTAAGAGTCTATTTAGGAATTTGTCAATTGTTTTTTTATGTCCCTTTTTGCACGGTACATTGTTAAAATTTTGGTCCATAACTATGGCTATGCACAAAAATTTTGCCTCGTTCCGCACTAAAAACGGCCTATAACAATCCCAATCACAAATTCCTAAACAGACTCTAAAAGTACTAAAAAGAAGTTTTTAAAACGACCAACCGTATCAATTGAAAAATTGAATTATATTTGCAACCCCGATTCATTTGGAGCCATGCGGCTGTGATGGAATTGGTAGACATGCTTGACTTAGGATCAAGTGCCGAGAGGCGTGGGGGTTCGACTCCCTTCAGCCGCACTAATAAAAAGACTTAATTAGCCAATATATTGCTGTTTAAGTCTTTTTTGTTTTAAATCATTCCGTACTTTTTTAATAAATCTATGCCAGGTAAAACACTCTATAGTGCCAAATTGGTTAATGGTTGGAATTATTTATGGTTTCTATTTTTAAAGAACCTTACACCTTGATTGGACTTCCTCGTTTATGGCCATATTGAAACATAGCACAAGCCTTAACTATCATTTAATGTACATATTTTAAGAAATCCATTCGCCGAACAAAATTGGGTTTGATTATCTTTGTGCAGACGCATTGGGGTGCTGAAAAGCTGAGATTATACCCATTAACCTGATCTGGATAATGCCAGCGAAGGGATTGTGAATCCATTCTCCGTTTTACGGTCTTGCTGCATTTTCCTGTCTTTATACCGATGACCGATGGGCAAAATTGCCACCAAACAAAAATTTGAACTTGCCCATGATGGCGAACTGCGCAACTGGCAAGGAAGGAAAGAATGGTTTTTTAACCGTGACGATACCGACCATTACGAACAATATTACGAAGGACCATACAAACGACAGGAGGTCTGGCAGAAAAAGACCTTGGAAGGTTTGGTAAAAAAGGATACAAGGATAAAGACCCTGCTGGAGTTTGGTTGTGGCACAACACGTTTTACTCGTTGGTGGCACGAAGTGGGCATTGATGCGACCGGTGGGGACATTTCCCCATTTATGTTGGCGCAGGGCCGGCAACTGTTCCATGGTGACCTTGTTTTGGCCGATTCACACCATATGCCGTTCAAGGAACATACCTTTGATGCCCTTGCCTTTGTGACCACTTTTGAGTATTATAAAAACCCCATTCAGGTCATCCGTGAGGCAGTACGGGTGGGGAAATACGGAATCATTTTTGGAATGATGAACCGGAATACGCCCAAGCTGGTCAGAAGGAGGGTACAACAGGCCTTTGGAAAGAACAATTACTATGTCACCGCCAAGTTTTATACCCCAAAAACATTGAAAGCATTGATATCGGAGGCCTTGTACGATAGGGACTATAGCATTGAGTGGAAGGCTACTGGCCTGCCCAAATGGTTCCCGAAACAGCAATGGCAGGTAGCTTATGGCGATTTCTTCGGGATGCATGTACAATTGAACGATGTGTAATGGGGGCCTTTGAAGATCAACACGGTAAGGTGGATGCCAAAATCTTTAAGGAAGATCTGCAGAGCAACTTTGGTGCAGAACGTTCCGAGGTCATACAGGGGCCGTCCTTTGGGGTGGATACGGCCGTAATCGATCTGGAGGATGGGAAAGGACTGGCCATTTCCAGCGATCCACTTTCCCTGATTCCCTCAATGGGTATGGAGGTCTCTGCCTGGCTCTCGGTCCATTTGTTGGCCAATGATATGTGTACCACGGGTTTCCCCCCGCAATACGCCCAATTTGTGTTGAACCTGCCCACAAGTCTGGCTCGTTCGGACTTCAATTCGTATTGGTGGCACATCCACCAATTATGTGAAGAGCACGGAATTGCCATTACCGGTGGGCACACTGGGCAAGTTCCTGGATTGGATTCAACCATTTCGGGTGGGGGAACCATGTTCCTGACCGCTCCCAAAAGCCAGATTTTGACCACTAAGGGTGCTCGGGCGGGCGATACGGTCATTATGACAAGATCTGCGGCCCTGTCCTCCACTTCCCTTTTGGCAAGGGCCTTCCCTAAAACGGTTGCTAACATACTGGGACAGAACATACAGCAAAAGGCGGCTGACAATTTTTGGCAGCTCTCCGTTTTGAGGGAAAGTGCCATTGCCATGGAGACATTGGAAGCCAATGTAACCCTGCATGCCATGCACGACGTGACCGAAGGAGGCATTTTGGGTGCCTTGAACGAAATGGCAATGGCCTCCAATCTGGGGTTTGAAGTGCATGCGGATGCTATACCCGTATATGACGAAGTGCAAAAAGTGGCCGATTTGTTCGAGATCGATCCATTGCTTTCCATTGGTAGCGGTTCTATGCTTATGGCCGTTGCTCCAGAGGTCGGGACATTATTGATTGATTCCTTAAAAACTGCCAATATTAGTGCTACAGCCATTGGAACCTTAACGAAGCAAAAAGAGCAGCTCATTACAATGAGCGGTGAAAAATTGCCGTTCGGGTTTGATGGAACGGACCCCTATTGGGCGGCGTTTTTCAGGGCATTTTCAGCAGGTTGGCAATGAAAAGGTTGGAAGGGGTATACCTGGTCATCGATCCCAAGAGAAATTGGGAAAGCCTGTTCCAAAAGCTGGACGGGGCCTTAAAAGGCGGCTTGAGCATTGTACAGGTTTGGAACCATTGGCCGGAAAACATCCCAATGGAAAAGAAATTGGAATTCCTCAATAAAATCAAAACCTACTGTGTAAGTTTTGATGTTCCCGTACTGATGCACGATGATTGGGAATTGGCTGATCTGGCAGGCCTGGAAGGGGTGCATTTTGACGAAATTCCCAATAGGTTTGGAGAAGCCCAAAGGACACTAAAGGGTAAAACCATAGGAATCACGGTGGGCAACGACCTTGATAAAATAAGGTGGGCCGAGGAACAGAACATTGATTACATCAGCTTTTGCGCTGTTTTCCCTTCCCCATCAGTGGACAGTTGCGAAATCGTGAGTCAAAAGAACATCCGGATGGCCAGGACAATCACCGAAATGCCCATTTTTTTATCTGGGGGCATCCAGATCACTAACCTGAAATATCTGAACAAACTCGACTTTGATGGAGTGGCCATCATATCGGGGATTTTGGATGGTGCCAATCCCGCCAAGGCAGTGCAGGAATATATTTTGGAACTACAAAAAATCAAAACACCTTAATATGCAGCGAAAACTACTGGAAAAATTATGTTGCCCTTTTGATAAAGGTGAACTGGAGCTAACCGTTTTCAACGAGGACGAAAATGGGGAAATCCTTGAGGGTCTGCTTACCTGTGCAATATGCAACCGATACTACCCCATCATTTATAGCATCCCCATCATGTCGCCGGACGAGTACCGTGAGCTTCAACTGGAGCTGCCGGTCTTGGAGCGTTGGGGATTGATGATCGATGAAAAAGCCAACTCCTTTGTCCTCGACGAAAAGAGCCGGAAAAAATTGATTGGATAAATGCGCCAAAACGACGTATGGAGCAAGAAATCATTATCAAAGACCCTACCATTGTAAATGAGGGCAAGTCATTTATCGCAGATGTACTGTTGTCCAATGGACGTATCCAACAAATTGGAAAAATTGCAATCGAGCCCGGTCAAAAAGTGATTGACGGAACGGGAAAACACCTGTTGCCGGGCATTATCGATGCACAGGTGCACTTCAGGGATCCAGGAATGACCCACAAGGGCGATCTGTATACCGAAAGCAAGGCGGCTGTGGCGGGCGGGGTGACCTCCTTTATCGATATGCCGAACACGATTCCAAACACCTTGACCGTCGAAAGTCTGAGGCAGAAGTACGCCATTGCCTCAAAAAAATCCCTGGCCAATTATGCCTTCTTCCTTGGGGTAAATGGTGACAACATAGATGATGTACTGCGAACGGACACTAGTCAATTTATAGGTGTTTCCGATGATGGGCTGTACTTTACCAATAAGGGCAATCTGTTGGCCGACAATCCCGACACCATGGAAAAGTTGTTCGCGCACTGCAAATCCATCATTGCCATCCATTCCGAAAAGGAAGCACTGGTGGAATACAATGAAAAAGTATATCGGGAGAAATATGGAGATGATGTCCCTATCGAATTCCACCCCCTGATTAGAAGTATGGAGGCCTGCTATGAAGCGACAAAAAGGGCCGTTGCCCTGGCCCAAAAGCATCATGCCCGATTGCACATCCTGCACTTGACGACTGAGGCAGAGACCCATCTATTTAGGAACGATACTCCCCTACGAAAGAAAAGGATAACGACCGAGGTTTCGGTGCAACACTTTTGGTTCTCAGATAGGGATTACGATCGGTTGGGGACGCTCATCAAATGGAATCCGGCCATAAAAACGGAACGCGACAAAGAGAGCCTTCTAAAGGCACTGCTCGATGACAGGATAGATATTGTCACTACCGACCACGCACCCCATAGCTTAGAGGAGAAGCAACAACCTTATTTCCGGTCCATGTCAGGGGCGCCCATGGTGCAACACTCGCTCAACTGTATGTTGGAGTTTTACTGGCAAGGCCACATTTCACTGGGAAAGATTGTGGAGAAAATGTGCCACAATCCTGCCATCCTCTATCGCTTGAAGGACCGGGGGTTTGTCCGAAAAGGCTTTTTTGCAGATTTGACCTTGGTGGACCTAAACAGTCAGTGGACGGTCACGAAAGATAATCTGTTGTACAAGTGCGGTTGGTCGCCGCTGGAAGGAACAACCTTTCAAACAGAGGTCAAGCAGACATTCGTCAACGGGAACCTCGTGTACGACAACGGTGATTTTATCGAAGAAACAAAAGGACGGGCATTGACCATCGCTCATCCATGATCTTACCTTGAACAACCATGGTCCAAAACAGAAAACCCATCATGGCCACCAAACACAAAAAGGAAAATGTGATTGCACCTATTCTTGAAACAGGTTTGGGGTAAGGTGTTTTATGTTATCCAAAGTACTTGGGAAATAGTTCCCTATACTGGTTTTTAACTAGATCCGTTAAATAGGGATATAACATGCCCAATAAATTATCGGCCTGGGATTCAATATAGTCTTCGTTAACTTCCAGATCATAAATAAAAGAATTGTAAAGCCATGTATTACTAAAACCTATCATCCTTTCGATTGGGGAATGATATTCATTCTTAAACCAGTTTAAGCGTTTTGATTCGATTCACAGCTATTTTCACTGGAAATGGAACACAGCTTTTACTTTAAGGGGCCTATTTATGGGGTTCATGGTACGGCGGGCCTTTTATCCGTGCCTAGAAAATATAAGTTTTAAGCGGTGGCTTTTATCTTTGTATAGTGGTTTAAAACACTAAAAATGTTGCTACAATTTTTAGAACATATCAGAAATTTTACCGAATTCAAGAAGGAGGATTTTGAGAGAATTCAAGATTACTTTGACATTGGGATGTATGGCAAAAAAGACATTATTCTTTCGGCTGGCTCAAAATGTACCTACAATTATTTTGTGTTACAAGGCTGTTTACATATGTTTTTTACCGGAGAAAACGGCATTCAGCGAACAGTTCAGTTTGCCATTGAAGATTGGTGGATGACGGATAATTTGGCTTACCAAAAAGGAAAAAATACCGATTTTACCATCCAGGCCGTAGAGAACACCACACTTTTAAAAATCAGCCGTGAAAGTCAGGAAGGACTGCTTAGAAAGTTTCCGGCTTTGGAAACTTATTTTAGAAAAATCTACGAGATTTCATACGGAGCTTCTTTGATGAGAATGAAGTATGTATTCGATTTCACCAAGGAAGAAATGTACTGTCATTTCACGGAAAGCTTTCCTGAATTTGCCCAACGCGTACCCCAATATTTAATAGCTTCGTTCCTAGGCCTTACCCCGGAATACGTAAGTGAAATAAGAGCTAAAAGGCGTTCTTAAACCAGTTTAAGTTTTTTGCTTTGACCATGAAATAGTTTTGTCTCAAACAAAATTATGATCAATGGAAAGAATACAGATTGATGCTGTTCAACCAACAGCTTATGAAGCAATGTTCGCATTGGAAGGCTATCTGGCCAAATCAAAATTAAGTACCACCCATAAAAATCTGATCAAGATAAGAGCGTCCCAAATCAATGGGTGCGCTTTTTGTATTGATATGCATAGTACAGAAGCAGTAAGGGAAGGCGAAAGTCCAAGACGCATTTATGTATTGGATGGTTGGAGAAAGACGGAATTGTTCTCCGAAGAAGAGATAGCCATTTTAAAAATGACGGAAGAGTTGACGGTTTTGGATAAAAATGGGCTAAGCGAGGCTACCTATTTGGAGGCAATTGCACATTTTGATGAGGAAACTTTTTCGCAAATCGTAATGACCATAGTTACCATAAATGCATGGAATAGAATTGCTATTGCTACGCACAAACCATTACCATAAGGATACATTGGGAATGGTGGTTGGTCAATTGGTGTTCGTTAGGAAGGAAAAGTCCCATTTCCCCAAAAGCAAAGGTTAATCCCAAAATAGAAATACCATGCTCACAGACAGCAAAGTGAACGTAAAAGGCAAACTGGCCGCCCATTGGGCGTGTCTTATGTTTTTGTACCTATACGCAGATTATTTTGAGCTGAAAACCCCTGGTAAAATAGAACAGGTAATGAACCTGAAAACCCCAGTTGGTGATGTGACACCCGAACTACTGGTGATTTTCTCCTTCATCTTGATCGTACCTTCATTGATGGTTCTTTTCTCCGTTCTGTTAAAGCCAAAAATCAATAAATGGTTCAATTTAATTGTAGCTTTGATATGGTCTTCCATGTCTGTTATACTAATCGTAGGAGAGCTAAATGATCTAGGAGGTTGGTATACCTTCTATCTGTTATACCAATTAGTGGAAGTGCTGGTATTTGGTTCAATTCTTTGGCATGCCTGGAATTGGCCAAAGGATAAACCAAGTTGACATCAATGGAAATACAAATCTTATAGTTCTTTTTATGAAACCCTTACTTGTTTTAGTTGTTTCCTTTGTTTTAACGGCAGTGGTCTACAGGCTTTTTAGAAAAGAAAACAACTTTCCTTTAGCAGGAAGAATTGCAATGGCAGTCATGTTGGTCTTTACCGCCATTGGCCATTTTATGTATATGGAGGGAATGCAGGCCATGGTTCCCGAATGGATCCCATTCCAAAAAGAGTTGGTGCTATTGACGGGGATCATGGAGGTGCTATTTGCTATCGGTTTATTGCTTCCCAAATATCGAGCAATGGTAGGTTGGGCATTGATTGTTTTCTTTGTGATCGTTTTGCCCGCCAATATTTATGCTGCCCTGGAAAATGTGAATTATCAAACGGGAGGGAACGATGGTAGCGGTTTAAACTATCTATGGTTTAGAATACCCCTTCAAGCTTTGTTCATTATTTGGGTTTATTTATCGGCAATACGCAAATCAAAATCAATTCAATTCAAAGCTGGAAATTGATATAAACCCGATAGTGTATGGGCTTCCCTTGCCTTTAAATGGGAATACTGGAAATCGGCGCCATTGGTAATGTCGTTTCCTGCCTTTTAAACGAGAACAAATTGCCCTCTTTCTTAAACCAGCTTAATTTTTTCAAGTTTTCCCACCAATAATTTTGTGTCACTGTTTTAGCGCTTAGAACGGAAATCACTCGTGTTATTAATGATGGGGATCCTTTTGATGGACCCCCCAACAAAACTTTAAATCAAAATGAAAATTGTATCTCTAAAAATGGGCGTCTTAAGTATTCTTACGCTTGGTATTGCCTTTATGTCGGTTAATTGTAATACAACAAGCGAAGGTGGAAAAAACGAAAACGAAGTAAAAGGGGAAAAAGTGGCAAAAGTCGGACCCGATACCTTGACCAGGCACTTAAAGCCCTTTAGGAAGGATTTACCTACGATTGGCCTCCTGATTTATGACGGTGTACTTACAACAGAGGTCACGGCTACGGCCGATGTCTTTTCCAAGCCTACAAAAGAGGGGCTTCAACTGTTCAATGTCATCACCGTTGCTGAAGGGGAGAACGTAATTGTTGCGGAAGAAGGTCTTAAAATACTGCCTGATTATACCTTCGAAAATTGCCCAAAATTAGAAGCACTTTTCATTCCCAGCGCTTACGACATGTATGCCCAGATACATAATGGGAATATCGTAAAGTTTATTCAGGAGAAGAACAAGGAAACCAAATACACCGTGAGTAATTGTGCAGGTGCCAAGTTGGTTGGTAAGTCCGGAATAGCGGATGGGAAAAACATTGTGACCTATATTGGCGGAGGTAAACAGCTTCAAATGGACTATCCCAATTTAAAGGTCAATGACGATGCTAAGGTAACTTATGTAGAGGATGGTAAGTTCAGTTCTTCAAACGGAAATTTGGCAAGTTATATATCTGCCTTGATTTTGGTTGAAAAAATGACAAGTCCTGAACATCGCGAATTCGTGGAATCCTATTTGTATCTGGACAGACTTCAAAACTGGACCGGGGAAATGGGAGCTGTTCTTATGGCGAAGTAGGGTTTTTAAGCTAACGATCTCGGCTATGGGTAGTTGCGTGGGTTAGCACTTAATTTTGCAAGTACACACCAAGCTGAAAATCCGCGAGGATTTTCAGAAGTAGGCGCGAACAAGCAATTACTCATAGCCATTGTGTCTGTTGCAGAACTTTCTAAAGATAGCAAATCGTGGTATCTTTAGGAATGCAAGGCAAAAAGGAGTATCAGGAAAAGCTCTTCACGGATTTTCGTTTGAGCGACCGTGTTCCCGAGGGGAACTTCTACAGACGTTTGAAAGGGGCATTGGATTTGGATTTTCTCTATCCTCGGACCAAGAGATTTTATGGCGACAGTGGACAGAAGCGCATCGACCCGGTGGTTTTCTTCAAGCTGTGTTTGGTGGGTTATCTGGAGAATATCCCGAGCGACCGTAGGCTTGTGGCCCATTGTGGTATGCGTTTGGATATTCTGTTGTTTTTGGGCTACGGTATCGACGAGGAACTTCCGTGGCACTCCACGGTGAGCCGTACGCGCCAACTGTTTCCGGAAAGTGTCTTTGAAGAGGTGTTTGCCAAGGTGTTTTCCCTTTGTGTGGAGAGCGGTCTGGTCAGCGGCCATACCCAGGTGATGGACTCGGCCCCGGTAAAGGCCAACGCCTCTATGGACAGCCTGGAACTGAAAGTGCCGGAAGAAGAGTTGGAAACGCACCTGCGCAGGGTACGCCACATAAGTGCGACTGACAGGGAAAAGCCGCTTCGCAAGTCCAAGACGGACAGGTCCAAAGCGGATCAACGAAGAATAACGGCCAATGAGCAAGAGTTAAAAGCGCTAAAGGGCCGCAACAGGAAATGGGCCAAGGAACAGGACCAAAGACCGGGGTCGGGCAACAAGGGCTCAAAGTATACCGGCAACAAGACCCATTACAGCCCCACGGACCCGGATACCAGGATAAGTGTAAAACCGGGCAAGGCCCGCAAGCTCAACTACACGGCGCAATTGACAGTGGATACGGCGAACCATGTGATCACCGACATCGGGGCATACCATGCCGATGGCAAGGACAACCAGCACCTGCCCGATATGGTGAAACGTGTCGGTCCCAGGCTCTGGAAGGAGGGCCTGGGATGGGAGAACGTGGTGGCGGACACCGGGTACAGCAGCGGGGAGAACTATGCCTTTTTGGAACAATGTGGTCTGAAAAGTTTTATCCCTCCCCATGGTACATACAAAGGCGGGCCCGAAGGTTTTGTTTATGATAAAGCGAGAGATTGTTTTATCTGCCCTAAGGGAAAGTCCATTTGGTTTAAGAAAGTATTTCTTGATCACCGCACCAAGACCAAAAAGAAGGAATACCGGGCCAGCAAGAAAGTATGCCTGGGCTGCCCCTTGCGCGGCACATGCCTGGGAAAGTCACAGGAGAAACGCATCTGCTTGACCTACTACCGAGAAGAATACGAGCGCAACAACAAACGGGTGAACAGTCCACAGGGACGTTATATGAAAGCCAAAAGGCAAAGCACCGTGGAACCTGTTTTGGGTACCCTTACCCAATTCATGGGCATGGGCAAAGTATATACCCTGGGCATCCGGCAGGCCAACAAGTGCATGCAAATGGCCGCCACAGCCTATAACCTCAAGAAACTATTAAAGTACACCCTGAAAAAGGCCAGGAGCGCGGCAAAATCCCTGTCCCGGGACTTTTTCGGCCTAAATGGCATGGTAACGGCCACTTTGAGGCTCTGTGATCATCTGTCCTTGGTGAAACGCAAACTGGTATGAACCAAAAAAGCTCTCGGAAAAAGGTTTATATCAATCCGCATTTTCGGACTTATGGGCTTGTGCAACGGTTACCATTGTTGTGGGCAGTTATTTTCTAATATGCTAATACTGATAGAAGTTTTCCGTTTCTTCCATAAAAAACTGTACTAATTAATCCGCTACTTGAACAATCATAATCGATTGAAAACATTTTAATATCTCCAACGTGATTGTTTTTCGTTTCTCCGGAACAAGCTCCTTCCATACCACCATCTAAATCGAACATTGAAGTTTCGCTGTCAAACTTTTCAGGGGAATATTTAATGTATTTGTTTGGATAAAATTGAATAATCATCACGTTACCATTCTTAAAGCCGATTTCATAAACTCCCTTTTCGTTTTTGTATTTATTACCAATGAATTGTTGCCCATAGACGCCAACTCCTGCATCTATCCGATAGTTTTCTGAAAGTGGCTCGCCAAGATATGCTTCGACAGTTGTAAAACTTTCACCAATCAGTGAACATAGCTTAATCAAGTTAGGATGTTCTGAAAACCATTTTTTAGCATTTGCTTTTTGTTCCGCTTCGTATTTTTTCGTTTCCTTGGCAGATTTTACTTTATACCAATCCTTACAGTCTTTTGATGAAAATCCATAATTGAAAAAGTAGCTTAAATCCGTTTCATAGAGAATTTCACAGCCAGAATCAACCTTTCCCAATTCAATCTCTAATTTAGCTCTCTTTTTTAAATATTGTTTGTATTCATTTCCGTTAAACTTACCGTTGTTAAAATCAAACTTTTGTAGCTGATTCAATTCTCTGTAAATAATTAAAAGTTCATTCTTTTCGACTGTCTCGGATTTTTCGCGGTTCTTGATTAAATTTTGTAAACTATCAATCTGTTTATCCAATGTCTTTTGATACTCTGTCGACATTTTTGGAAGTGTCGAAGTTGTAAATGAAATATAACTGTCATCTCCTATCTGACCTTGAGAATTTATTTCGTAGAGCTGTGCCTGTATTTTGACGCTGTCATTTTCTATTTTGGCAAAATTGGCAAGGTGTTCCAACGATTTATAGAAATAATATCCATCATACCAATAACCATTATCTAAATTGCTTTTCCCTTCATTCAAAAACTTTTCAGATTGTGCGTATTCATCATTTTGACTTTGAGCGAATACATTTGATGTCAAGCACGTAATACAAATAATTACCTGAACGACTTTGTTTGTTATTTTCATAAATGCTGGTTTTAATTGTCCACAATGGCAGTCTGTCTCAAAACTACCGTGATTAGTTGTTTATTTTAAAAATATATTAATTTGTTAGAGGGTTTTCCAAATGGATTACCTAAAACTGAGATTCCGTTAAAACAAACACTCTGGTCATTATAAAAGCAAATAAGGTGTTTAAAAAATGCTTTTAAGACGGATATTTTTGGTTTCCAGCCTAGATTGAACATTCTTTTAAGGTTGTATGCTAAAGCTGTTAATCCAAAATCAGCACTGGCTGAAGCAATTCCTTTCTTTGTAATTATATAATCAAAACCCCATTGCCTCTTTATCGTACCAAAGGGATGCTCTACAATGGCTTGTCGCTTTTTGTAAAGTCCTTGGTTATTGGCTACATGCTTTTTGTTGCTATCTATGTACGATTTATACTGGCTACGTTGAACAATCTTCCCATTGACCTTTGAAGTTGTACAACTTGTCATTACTGGGCAAGTTTTACAAGGCTTGGTTTTATATTGCTTAAACTTATAGTTTCTAGCCTTATACCAATTACCATTAGAGATTAGTTCTCTGTTTTTCGGACAAGTATAGGTGTCCTCTTTTTTGTTATAAATAAAGTGCCCAACATTATAAGTTGGGTCTGGTGCTTGGCTACTTCTGCCAATACCTGGTATGGCCACAAGGGTTTTTATTCCCAGGCAATTTGCAGTATAGAACTCACTACCGGTATGATAGCCTTTGTCATAAAGTGCTGTAAATGTATTGGTTCTTAAAATACTTTTTGCTCTTCTAAGCATCATACCCATAGCCTTTTTATCATTCTCATTGGTGAGTTTGTAATCAATAAGAAGTTTATGTTTATCGTCTACAGTCCTTTGGGCTGTATAGGTTATTTCGGTAATCGTTCCCCGAACAATTTGGTGCCTGCTATCTGGATCAGAAGTTGATATTTGTGGGTTTTCACAGCTCTTATCCTGTTCCAATACCATTTGTATTTGTTGGTATTTATCTTGATGTACCCGATGTTTGTTTATCGCTTTTTCGATGGCTTTTTTTTCATCGCCATCGGCGGTAGCTAATGCCTCATTATACTCATCTAGCTTATTGTCTATATACTCTAAATGGCGTTGTATTTTCTTTTTATTGTAATTGTTCTTTTTACTGTTCCGAGCTCTAAGTTTTGTAGAGTCACCAGCAATGAATATAGCTCCAATAAGATTAAAATCCTGAGCTATAGAAACACTTTCTCTAAAGACACGCTTTATGGCTTTGGGATTAGATTGTCTAAACCTAGAGATCGTATTATGATCTGGTTTAAGGTTTTTAAGTAACCACATGAGTTCTATATTACGAACACATTCCTTTTCCAATACCCTGGAAGAACGCATACGATTCATATAGCCATAGATATAAAGCTTAAGTAAATCTTTAGGATTATATGCTGGTCTACCTTGATTAGAAATAGTTGTAAAACCTAACTGCTCCAAATCGAGATTATCAACAAAAACATCAATAAACCTTACGGTATTATCCCGATCAACCATATCGTCCAGACATGTGGTATATAATGTAAGTTGTTCTCGGGAGGCTCCTCGTATATAATTCATTATAATGTTTCTCTCTAATTCTTAATACTTTTGAGACAGTCTGATGGTCCCGTGTATGAGTAGTAGCGGGTTTCTACTCACAGACCTTTCGGTTTTGCACTGACCTTTATTTTATGTTTATGCTTTCGTTTTATCACTTAAACCGCTATTAGTTATACACATTGTTAGCCACTGGCTATTTTTTCTTTAAGGCTTTAATTATCCTTTCTTCGTTAATCACAATATCTCTAAATAACACGTGAGGTAAACTTGTGTGCTTTGATATTTTAAATTCCTCAAATATTTTCATTAGTGAAGAAGCTGTAATTAACGACAAGTTCATTTCCATATCCATTTCGCAATCGGTTATAAAATCGTCACTAAATTCAGGTGCAACCAAAAGTGTTTTAATTACTCTCAGATTACAACTTTCTGCTAGTTTTCTATATGATTTGATTTGCCTTGATACAGAGCTAAATTTGTTGTAACCTCTTTCTTTGCTGGTTTTACATTCGACAATTATAACTTCATTATTGTCAATGTTGAGCAAAATGTCTATTTGGTCTTTACTCGTGTTAATAGACTTTTTAAGTTTTTCATCTACGTTAAATCCTAATTTTGAGAATATTGTTTTGGTTAATTCCTCAAACTTTAATCCCAATTCACTTTCCTTGATTGAAATTCCGTTTTCTTTTAATTCGTTCAAGTTTCGGTAAGCAACATTTTCGTAATTCTCAAGGTAGAGGTTTTCTGCGTCTTTGTAGTTCTCTAGAACGTTTAAAATATCGTCTCCCCGTTGCTTAATTCCGTATTCTT
The DNA here is from genome assembly GCF_023016285.1 of Muricauda sp. SCSIO 64092. GTDB lineage: Bacteria > Bacteroidota > Bacteroidia > Flavobacteriales > Flavobacteriaceae > Croceivirga. Next base: position 1,404,298 of record NZ_CP095413.1, on the reverse strand, counting down.
TTGTGAATTTGGTTAAATCTTCTTTAGCGATTAAATCTAAAATATCTCTGGGTTTTATATTATAGTCTAAAAGAAAATTAGCTTTTAAAACGAATTCGTCTTGTAATTCAAATTGTTCTTTAAGTTGTTTATTTAGTTTTGGTAAAGACTCGTTTAATTCTATTAACATTTTTTCATAACCGTCAATTGAAATGCCAACTTTTTCGTCTTTTTCTATATTCTCGAAATGAGAAATCAAACTGTCAATTTTGTCATCTAATGTGCTTCCCTTTAACGATTTTATACCAAGACCTTTTTCACAGAGTTCTGTAAGTTGCTTCTTTTTTTCGGTTAAAGTCGTTCCTTCTTTGTAAATGTCATTTTCTAAAATTCCCCTAATCGAAACGCCTTCTTTTATTATTTCCTCAATTTTTTCTGATTGACCTAATTTTCTGTTAATATTATGGATTTTTGATATTTGATTTATCGTTGGCTGACGCATTATTTTTAAAGTTCTTCTTAGAAATTTATCGCCAACTTCTTTTTCTCTTAGTTTTCTTAAAAGTCTAACTATTTCATCTGCCACGTAAACAGTATTCTCTTTTTTAGAATAGAAAATTACTCCAATGTTTTTGAGGCTATTTATAATTTCGAGTATTTCGTCTTTTTTAATTGGAATAATTGTGTAATTAATCAACTTAACTTCTTCTTGAGAAAGTCCTAACGACTTTGAAAGTGTTAGAATTATTGACAATTCATCAAATGTTATTTTTGCCTCTCTATTGTTTATTAAGTCGTTGTTGTAAGCAGTTTTTAAGCAAGAATTATAGATTTTATAATCTCTTTTTCTTGATTCAGATAGTTCCGATTTGTCATTATCTAAATCAGATTTTAATTGCTTCAATCTATTTTTTAAATGTTTAATTTCATTATCGTACAATCTCGAAAACCAATCTTGTTTCATTATGCAATTTCCATCACGAATAATAATGTCAATTAGAATATCCAATTGAGAAGAAGTATCTTGAAATTCGGATTTCAAGTAATTGTAAAACTCATTTTGAGTTAGCAAAAAAATCTTTGAGATATTTTGGCTGTCAACAGATTTTAACCCTTTGTCTGCTGAACTTAAAATTTTGTCAATTTCCTTATTGTTTTCGGGATTTTTGGAAATGATATTATCTATTACTTTAATAAATGAGTTTTTTTCAAGTGAACCTAATTTGTCTAATATCTTTTCTAATTTCATATTGTTTTCGTTTCGTTTTTTTGCTTGTGGCTAACGTCTATGTATGGTGAGTGCGCTACACTTTCTGAGAACTCTGAAATATCGGATTGCTCAGGTATTCGAGAAAAGCTCGAAAGTGCATTCACTATACATTTTGTTATGATCTTTTATTCGGTTTTTAGGTCAGAAACCTCTTTCTGAAGTTCTTCAATAAGTTTCCGTTGTTCTTGATTCTCTTTGTTCTGTTCAATCAAATAAAGTGTCAGCTCCTCTATCTTCTGAAGAAGCTTAGCATTCATCTCTCCCAAGTTGATTCCATTTTCAGTTACTTCAGCTTCACTTGGAATTTCGGGAAGGTGGCCATTTTCACTAATGTGTTCTTCAACTTCTTCGAGCGTTCGAAGCTCATAATCGTCCTCAAAAACAAAGTCAGACCAGCCAGTGGCTTCTACTTTTATTTCTCTTGCTCCAATAGAGCCGTCTACAGCAAGTTTGTGTGAACCAGTTGAAGAAGTTCCAATTCCTACGTTTCCGTTGGTAAGTATCCTTAATCTTTCTGATCCGTTTGTAGCAAATCCAATGAACCCTCCAGAAGTTCCTCCGCCTCTGTAAAATGATATATAACCATTATTCTCATCATTATTATATTTTAGCCCCAGCCGGAAGGATTCGACATTAATTGGTTGAGTTGTAATAGTTTTCGCGTAAAGTGAAAAGCTACTTTCATCGGCGTTTGCTAAAATTGTTCCATATGAGTTGTTTCCATTATTGACGTGCAACTTCGCTCCTGGGTTTGAAGTACCAATACCAATGTTGTCAGTAGTTGTTAGACTAGCTCCATTGTCTGTCCATTGGGCATTTAAAGAGGTTACAATAAGAACAATAGCAGTTGTTGTTAGAATTATCTTCTTCATATTAAAGGTGATTTTTCAAGTTCTGGGATTGATCATAACTATTGGATATAAGATTGATTCCTTATAACCGCCCTAATTTGGTTAAAATTAATACTTTTTACTAAAAATCGATATATTCGTTTTATAATGTCTATTCCTGATTTTGTTAAAATATTGGAGGTTAAAAGGTATAGCAAGAATACCATTGAAAGTTATTCATCAATCGTAAAGATGGCCAGGCACTTTTTCAAAAAGCCGTTAAATAGGATTGATGAAACTGAACTCCATAAATACTTTTATCATATGGTGCATACCAAAAAAGTGTCCTACTCCTATCAGAAACAAATTGCGATGGCACTAAAGCTTTACTATAGGGAAATGTTTGGAAAGAATATCAACCTGGAATTTTTGTTTCCGAGCAGAAAACCCCAAAAACTTCCGGTTGTAATTGCAAAGGAAGATGTTCTTAAAATCATAGAAAAAGCAAACAATATCAAGCACAAGAGTATGATTGCCCTTACCTATAGTGCTGGTCTCAGGGTAGGTGAACTGATCGGACTTAAAATCAGGGATATAGACTCCTCCAGAATGGTCATACACGTCAAATCAGGAAAGGGAAACAAGGATAGGATAGTTCCCTTATCCGAAAAAATTTTGATAATGCTTCGTGAATACTACAAGAAATTTTCACCGAAACAATATTTGTTCGAGGGGCAAAAGGGAGGGAAATATTCCTCTTCTAGCTTCAACAAGCTTCTTAAAGGTGCAGCCAACAGGGCAAAGATCAACAAACAGATTACGGCCCATACCTTACGTCACAGCTATGCCACCCATCTTTTGGAAAAAGGAACTGATGTTAGAGTGATACAAAAGCTTCTAGGGCACAATTCTATAAAGACGACTATGATATACACTCAAGTCGCCGAACCCGCTCTGTTAAATGTTATAAGCCCTTTTGACGATTAAATATTACCATAAAAGGGCCGTTTTTAAGGGCCAACTTCAACTAATGAACTGGTATTAAATTGTCAAGTCCCATCCTTGGTCTTTTTTAGTAGTATCGTTAATTGACCTTTTATAGGATGGAGTTTTATATAATGTCTAGCAAACCTATTTTCAAAGTTTCGTTTTTAATTTCCAGGTAAGTTTTTTCTTATATCAAAAATAGTTCGATAACTTGTGAAGAGTCTGGCAATAACACAAAAAACCACGGACTTTCAGAGGTTCATATTTCAAAAAGCAGAAGAAAAGGGCCTTGTTGAAATTGGATGACTGGATTGTTTTTAGGGCTTCAAAGAAGCTCAAAATTTGGGTGGCACCGAAAGGAATGCCTTTTTAACCATACTTTGACACTTCTGTCTTCTTGGAATATTATTTGATAACAAATTAAAGCAGTATGCATAAAACTTTATTATGGGGTTTTTAAATCGTTGGTTTTAAAGTACTGATACAAAATCTCCCTTTATTCGTGTAACTTTTTTGATATTCCCTACTCTTTAAGATAGGCCGTTACGTTCGTTATTGTGAATCTGAGGATTTTACAATATATACGACCAGAAGGTACCACAGTTCAAATACCTTGACCATGTTGAAACACAACTTCCTGCTCGTCATCAGAAGCATCAAAAAATACAAAGGCTCCTTTTTAATAAACATCATTGGCCTTACGATTGGGCTGACCTGCGTACTGTTGATATTACTTTGGGTCAACGATGAAGTGGGTGTGGACAAATTTCATGAAAAGGACCGTTGGCTGTACCAAATGATGCGCAACTTTCCTGCGGGCGGCGGTGAAATCGTCACTCATGAGGGCAACCCCGCCTTATTGGCCCAAGCCCTAAAAAAAGAAATGCCCGAAGTGGAACACGCGGTTGCCGTCGTTCCCCCTTTCTGGTACACGGGCCAGGGCATCATCGCGCATGGCGAAAAACAAATCAAGGCCGATGCGCAATTCGCCGGGGAAGCTTATTTCAAGATGTTTTCATGGAAATTGTTGCAAGGGAACAAGGAGGGCGTTCTTTCCGATAAATACGGAATGGTCATATCCGACGAGCTGGCCGATAAACTCTTTCCCAGTACGGCAAATATCATCGGGAAGCCCCTACAATTGGAATGGGAGGACTATACTGGGCCGTACTATGTCGCCGGGGTTTTCGAAAAACTCCCCCAGAATACCACCGAAAATTTCGATGTGCTGTTGCCCTACGAACTTTACTTTCAGACCAATCTGGAGCGGATGAATTTGGAAAACTGGGGCAATAGCAATCCGAGAACCTATCTCACCCTGAAGGAGGGTGCCGATGAGGAAGCCTTCAATAAAAAAATTTCGGGTTTTATCGCCACCAAACACGAAGGTTCGAACTCTACCCTGTTCCTCCGCAACTATTCCGATAAGTACCTTCATGGGCGTTATGAAAACGGTAAGTTGGTCGGTGGACGGATTGATTATGTATACTTGTTTTCTGGGGTGGCTCTCTTCGTACTACTCATCGCCTGTATCAATTTTATGAACCTCTCCGTGGCAAGGGCCTCACGGAGAATCAAGGAAATCGGGATAAAAAAGGCAATCGGAGCCGGTCGCAAGACCTTGATGCTACAATTTTTGGGCGAGTCTATCCTGACAGCTTTTTTCTCGCTTATATTAGCCGTGCTGCTCGTTCTTTTGCTGCTTCCCGGCTTCAATTCCATTACTGGAAAGCAATTGGGACTTACATCGGTGTTGGAGTTCCTATGGCCCGCCTTGACCATTGCGTTGCTTACGGGACTTATTGCAGGCTGCTATCCCGCCATCCATCTCTCCGGTTTCAGGCCCGTGGCCGTCTTGAAGGGTACTTTGAAAACATCATCTGGCGAACTTTGGGTACGGAAGGGATTGGTGGTCTTTCAATTCGCGATTTCGATTATTTTGATCGTATCCGTACTGATTGTCCATGGCCAGACGGATCTTATCCAATCGAAGAACTTAGGCTACAACAGGGAGAACATCGTCGTCTTTAAACGGGAGGGAAACCTGGAAAAGAATTACGGACCCTTCATGGATGAGGTCCGGAACATGCCTGAGGTTAGTGGTGTCTCAAGCTTTTGGCACGATTTATTCGGACTCCATGGCGGTACTGGGTCGGTTCATTGGGAAGGAAAAGACCCGGAGGAACGTATCGAATTCAAGAATTTAGAGGGCAGCTATGACCTGTTACAGCTTTTGGGAATCGAAATGGCCGAGGGAAGGGCCTTCTCCAGGGAGTTCAAATCGGACACCCTCAAAGTCATCTTCAATGAGAGGGCCATCGAAGCTATGGAGCTTCAGGAACCCATAGGCAAGACCATAAAGCTTTGGGGACAGGACCGACATATCATCGGAGTGGCCAGGGACTTCCATCTAGAATCCCTTTATGAACCGATAAAGCCAACCATCATACAGTGTTATCCCATCGGTATCGATATTTTGGTAAAGATCAGACCCGGCATGGAGCGGGCCGCGATTGATCGCATTGGGGACCTTTACGATGAATACAACCAAGGCCTTCCGTTCGATTTCAGGTTCATGGACCAGGACTATCAAAAGCTATACGCCTCCGAGACCAGGGTCGTGGTACTGTCCCGATATTTTGCGGGCCTTGCGATACTGATTTCATGCCTCGGCCTTTTTGGACTGGCCGTTCATACCGTAGAGCGGAGGCGAAAAGAGGTGGGCATCCGGAAGGTACTCGGACAAAGTACTGCCCAAGTCACTCTAATGTTGTCCGGCGAGTTTGCAAAGCTGGTCTTGATTGCGATTTTGATAGCACTTCCTGTAGCCTATCTGCTAACTAATAACTGGCTCTCCAGTTTTGCCTATCGAATTCCACTACAGATATGGAACTTTCTGGCAGCGGCACTTGCAGCTCTATCTGTGGCTATGCTTACAGTGGGCAGTCAAGCCATTAAGGCCGCGAACAATAATCCTGTCGATGGGCTTAGGGATGAATAGGTACATGGGGCCATTAACTGGTCCATAAAACGGCCGTTTTATTGGATTTAGCAGAAGAATTAATTCCAATTATTTACACAGTCCCATTTTTAGTAGTATCGTTAATTGACCTTTTACGGAACATTTTTGAAACCAATTCAGGTAGATACTATTCAGATTTATCCCGTGTCCAATTCAGGAATCCTATTGGTGGTTTCCGGCACTTTCCGAGATAACAAGTCATCTTTTTACATATCCCGGATATCTCGCTCAGAAGATGAAAAAGTGGAATTTGCAGTATGAAATGAGTATCAAAAAGGGTTCAATTTATAGGACGATGGGGGTACCGACATTCGTGAAATCTCTCCCAAAGGGTCAAAACCTCAAAATTATCGGTAAAATAAGTCTAGGACGAATCATTGCTTTGTGAACAGGACATTCTTCGCCCTGTTGCTACTGACCCTTATGCCCTCCACAGCACCCTTATCGGATCGGATCACTTTGACTTCGTTGAAGAAAAATCCATTGGCGATCAGATAGTCCTCGGTGTAGGGTACGATATCGAATTCCGGTTGGCGTGCATCGTCGCCCTTCAGTTTGCCGTCTTTCAAAGAAAAATTATAGGTGGTCCATAACTCGGGGGAATAATAACTGCCGACATACTGCTCAAGGTGTTCCTCTTTGGACAGTTCCGGGTCATATTTTTTTCCATGTTGAATATGCCCATCATCGTTTATCACGATATGCCTGTCAATCAGACCACTTCCCGGGTCGATATAGATACTGATGGGCCTGTCCCTCACAAAAAAAGTGGTGTCGGAGGCGGCCAACAGCTCGATCTTGGGGTACTTTTTTTCGGACTGCATATAGTATTTGCCGTTGGATTCATAGAGTTCCACCGAGGTTTTTTCCAAACGGTAGTGGCCCGCTACAAGCTGAAAACTCTTCTTTTTGATGGAAACTTCGTTTTTCAAATGTGGATAGCGCGGTTCGTTCTTTGGTTTTGGCTCCATCAAATCGCCAAGATACAGATCGATCAATGGGTTGACCACACCGATTGGGTTCCCCCTACTTGAGTTTGACAGGGCAATGAACCCCGTATCGGTATCGGGATAATAGGAAAATGTGGCGCGATATCCCCCTACCGAGCCGCCGTGGGACCAGTTGGCCAGCCCCCGATGTTCTTTGTTGCCTATTCCAAGGCCGTAGTGTAGGGTGTCCCCCTTTTTCATGACGTGTTGTTGGGTCAGTTTTTCAATCGTACTGGCCCCGCCCAGTTTTTTATCCCCGAAATTAGCGATCCATTTGGCAAGATCGCCCAAGGTGGAGTAGAGGTTCCCGTTGCCCATATAATTGTAGTATTCGAACCGCTTCTTGTAAGTGCCATCGTTTTCGCGGTCGTAGCTTTTGGCCGTGTTCCTCATGACCATTTCCATATCCTCCCTGAACTCCGTGTTTTTCATGCCCAGAGGTTCGAAAAGGTTCTCTTTCGTCCATTGATCGAACGGCATGCCCGTAACCCGTTCTACGATGTAGGTGGCCAGGATAAAGCCCGTATTGCAATAAAGCCCTAGGGTGCCGGGACTGAAATTGAGCTCCTTTTGTTGGGTTACGAACCGAAGTACGTCTTCCCGTCGCATTGCATCGCCTCCCCGCCAACCTGCCATGGCAAGAATGTCCTGAAAGTTCCTCAGACCACTGGTGTGGGTCAAGAGGTGTCTGATGGTAATCGGCTCCCCAAAATCGGGAATTTCGGGCAGGTGTTTCCGGATGTCGTCATCAAGGTCGAGCCTGCCCTGCTCTTCCAATAGCACTAGGGAAAAGGCCGTGAACTGTTTGGACACGGAGGCGATGTTGAAAACGGTCTTTTCGGTGATGGGAACATCATGTTCCAAACTGGCCTTTCCGTAGGCCCTTGAGAATACGATTTCCCCATCCTGTACGATGCCGACCACACCACCGGGCCCCACCTTCCAATGGGCGCAGATATCATCTATCTTCTTGGAAATGCTGTCCAAGGACTTCTTGAAATCATATTCTTGGGCGTTTGTATTGCCCATCGCGGTCAGGAAGCAAAGGAGAATGGTTTTAAATCGCATAGCTGTTCATTATTGTCCTTAAACAAGGAGATTAAAAAATACAATTGTGTTGCACTTGTTCCAATTGTTTCAAGAATGTAAAATATCGTTGACAAATAGATCAAGCATTCCCTAGTTTGGGTCAACGATCGGCAAAGCGCAAAACCAAAATTGGAAATTTGAACGGCGTTCCTTTAACAGGGCCATTTCAAATGACCGTTCTATTCCTCCCGCAAGGCATGCACTGGATTTCTGTTCGCTACCTTAATGGTCTGTGCATTTGCGGTAAAAAAAGCAATGATCAAAGCCAACGATCCTACCGACAAAAATATCCACCAATCCAAATGGATCCGATAGGCAAAATCCTCAAGCCATCTGTCCATTCCCAGCCAAGCAATGGGAACGGCAATGATCGCCGACAAAAGGACAAGCCTCAAAAAGCTTTTGGAGACGAGGCCTAAAATGTTGGAAACAGTGGCACCAAGTACCTTTCGGATACCGATTTCCTTCGTGCGGAGCAGTATGCTATGGGCCACCAGACCAAAAAGGCCGATGGAGGCAATGAACAAAGCTATACACGTGAAAATGTTGAAGACCTCCCCAAACCGCTTTTCGGATCGGTACAGTTGATTATAGGATTCGTCCATAAAACGATGTTCAATGGGAACCTTGGGCAAAAAGGTTTTAAGCGTCCTTTGAACATGGGCCAAAGAATTGTCCCAATCTTTCATGGTCGTTTTGATTACAATATTGCCATACGCACTTCGGCGCTCGGTGCCCAGGGAAAGGAACATGGGTTCTATGGCCAAATTAAAGGGTTGAAAATGAAAATCTTCGACCACACCGATTACTTGTTTATTGTCGAAGGTCTTGCCAATGGCGGACTCCCAGCCCAGTGCCTTGACTGCCGACTCGTTTAAAATGATGCTGACGGTGGAGTCGGTCGGGTGTTCCGGGGAATAATTCCGTCCTTCTACCAAGGACATCTCGAACAAGTCAATAAAATCATGGTCGATATAATTGCGGTAAATCCAAAGCTTCTCCTCACCACCATTTCCTTCCCATGTATCCACAACACCTTGGGACTGCATATTCAAGGGTAAAGAACTGGCAAAAGAAACTTTTTCGATTTGGGGATGCTTTAACAATTCGGCCTTTAGGGCATCCCTACGTTCATAAAAGTCGGCCTGTCGGTAGGGAACATACACTACCTGATCCCTGGTATACCCCAACTTTTTGTTTTGGATGTACTCCAACTGTTGATGAATGACAACACTTGCTATCGCCAATACAATGGCCGCAGTAAATTGGCCTACCACAAGTATGTTACGCAAAAAGGCTCCGTCTTTTCCTTTTTTAAACCATCCCCCTTTTAAGGCCTTTATTGGGTTTATGGTCGATGACAATATAGCGGGATACAATCCGGAAAGTCCTGCCAATATAATGGCGATGGATAGCATGATTCCGAACACAGTGCGATTGCCTTTTAGATCCAAAGAAACCTGCTGATCGATTAGTTGATTGAATACCGGCAATAGGAAGTAGACCGATCCCATGGCCAGTCCAAAACTAAAAAAGGTAATTAAAATGGACTCTACCATAAATTGATTCACCAATTGTGTTCGTTTGGCCCCCAATACCTTGCGCATGCCTACTTCCTTGGAACGCCCTGCCGATCGGGCGGAGGCCAAATTCATATAATTGATGGAAGCCAATAACAGGATGACCAAGGCAATGAAGGCAGAGAGGTAAATATAACGGATATCGCTATTTGCACTGATCTCAAAATTGATCTGGGAACGTAGATGGATGTCCCGTAAGGGTTGAAGAAAAAATATGGGTTTAAAAGAATCTTTGTAGTAGGTACCGAGCAAGCCTAATTTTGCTTCCAATTCCTTGTATTCGTATCCTTCGGTCAAAACCATATAGGCCCTATAATTATTACTCCCCCAACGGCCCACATCATCTTTATACCAAGGTAGGTTTTGAAAGGAAGTGATATAGTCAAAATCAAAGTGTTGGTTTTTAGGAAAATCCCAAACAATCCCTTTTACGGTAAGTGGGCGGTTATTTTCAAAATGTAGGGTCTTACCTATCGGGGAGTCTTCCCCAAAATATTTTTTTGCAAGGGATTCGGTAAGAATAACGGTGTTGGGATTCTGTAGTGCCTCTTTTCCCATTCCTTCCTTAATGGGATAGGTAAATACCTCAAATAGATGTTCGTCAGCGAACAGACCGCGCTCATAGAAGGTTTGCTCCCCATGGGAAAACAAGGCTTCCCGTACTTGAAGGGTTGTGGCCGCCTCCACCTCCGGAAAATGTTCCTTTAAAGCGGGTGCCAGAGGCTGGGGTGCCAAGGCAAAGCGATCGGTACCCCTGAAATTATTGCCCTTTTGGATTTGGGATACCCGATAGATCCGATCTGCTTTTTCGTGATGCCCATCATAGCTTAGTTCATACTGGATATACAGGGAAATAAGAATAAAACAAACCATTCCAATGGTCATCCCACCGATATTGATCAGCGTAAAGACGCGATGTTTCAATAGGTTTCGGAACCCTATTTTTAAATGGTTTTTGAACATATCACGGTCAAAGATGTTCAACGTCCTTGGAAAGGACCGTATCAGCCCCGGCCTGAAAAGCCCAAGGACATCCAGAGTGAAAAGCCGTTTTGCGCTGCGTATTCCCCGTTCTTCCAACCGTTTTCCAAACCTTTCCCTAAGGTCCCCTTCCAAGTCCTCCAAATAGTTGGGGTGGCAGAACCATCGGAAAAAAGCGAGCATCCATTTTGGTGGATGATGGTTGTTCTTTTTAAGCATGCCCGTTTCTAAAATCCAAATTTGGAATGGCGTTCCAAAGGGCCATTCGTTGCTGTTTCGTGGTTTCTAATATCTTTATCCCATGACTGGTGAGGGTGAAATATCGCTTGCGTTTGCCCCCCCGCATTTTGGTTGCCTCCCCGAATCTTGAGGAGAGATACCCTTTTTTCTCCAATCGTCTTAAAACCGTCTGCAGTGAACCTATGCTCACTTTTCGCTCCAATTGCTTTTCCATTTCATCGATAATCGCGATACCGTATGCCCCGTCGTGCAATATGGCCACGGTAAGGAGGACCACTTCCTCGAATTCCCCTAGGCGATGTTTGCTCATAAGAATATATTTAACTCAAATGTAGTTAAAATAATGACTCAAACCTAATTTTATTCTTAAATGTAGTTTTTATTCCATATTAATTAACTTATTGTAAAGACTGTAGAAAACAAAAATTGTTACCACGCTGAGTATTTGAACTTAATCATGTTCTATAAAAAGGCGATTTAATGAGACAGATTGCAAATAGAAGAGGTTTCCCAAGAAAGGTTCAGTTTTTGGAACTTGAAAAAAATGTGACCAACGGTCTCGTCCAACTTTCAGATACGTTTTTTAAGCTACTATTCTTCTGTCAAGGACTAAAAATTGGCAATTCCAAGTGCTTTTATCCTTCCCTGGACATCTTGGCAGGTTCGATACAGCCTTTGTCGAGAGGTGGTCGAATCCGTCGCAATTGTGGTTACATTGTACCTCACGTTCTGTTCATTACTAATACATCAATTGGGGGGATAAGCATATCAGCTACTTTTTAGTAGGCATGTGATCACTATTTATAAAAGTGTAACAAAAACTATTTAAGATTGTCGTTGTTATGGAATACTAAAACTTCGAGATATGAAATTTTTCCTTGCCACTGGAGTTTTTATGCTACTTGTCTACAGTTCGTTTCCCCAATCTAAAACTCTCGAAGCCTTTATTGATGAATATGCTGGAAAAAATAACTACAATGGCACCATATTGGTCGAAAAGAACGGTAAAACAGTATATAATAAAAGTTTTGGGATGGCTAATTTCCAATTCAATGTTCCTAACAATAATGACACAAAGTATAAAATTGCATCTGTCACCAAATTATTCACGTCAGTTCTTATCATGCAACTTTATGATCAAGGAAAGTTAAAACTAGATGAAAAAATTAAGACATACCTGCCAGACTATACCGGGGATGTTGAAAATAAAGTGACAATATACCATTTGCTCACTGCCACTTCCGGGCTGGAAAGTTTTGAGAAGAATGGAGATGAGGTCTATGAGAATCGCTTTGATTCTGATGAGATTTTAGTAAAGTATTGTAGCGGTCCGTTGGAAAATGCCCCCGGCGAAAAGTTTAATTACAATAATGCTGATTTCTTCATCTTGGCAAAGATATTGGAGAGGATATATGACCTGTCTTATGGGGAAATACTAAAGAACAAAATAGTGGAACCTTTAGGGATGACAAATTCAGGATTGGCTGCCCATTCAAAGGTTATTATTGGACTAGCATATGCATACGACTGGGACAAGGATTCCAAAACGGCCACCAACGAGCCATTCTATTATATTGAGAATTATGGCGGTGCCGGTGCAATGTATTCAACTTCAGGAGACCTCTTAAAATTTTCGAAAGCTTTGTACTCCAATCAGATTATAAGAGAAGAAACATTGGAATTGCTGTTAAAACCCTATTTGAGCGCATATGCTTGTGGTCTTTGGGTCTATGAGAAGGAGATAGGGGATAAAAAGTTGAGAGTAGCTGAAAGACAAGGTTCCATTGAAGGCTCAAATACCAGATTCATAAGAATCTTGAACGAAAACAGCACAATTGTTTTATTGTCAAATATGTACACTGCGAACTTGAATGAACTTCAATTTGAAATAATGAAGAGATTGGTGGAATAAATCTGTTTTTTGATTGTGTTCCAACAAAGGAATAGATCCATAACTAATAATAGGAATGTAAAGGTTGTGATTATATCATAACTTATGAGAATGACTATTTTGCCCTTAGACATTCCTTTAATTGGCGATTTAATGAGACAGATTGCGAATAGAAGAGGTTTCCCAAGAAAGGTTCGTTTTTCGGGATTTTAACATGAATCCAATGCACAGAAAGGATATGCCCATTTGGTTTTTCCCTGTCGTTTCCAATCGTACCATGAATCATAGGTGTTCACCATGAACATTTTGGGGTCATCATGATGCACGTATTGATTTTCGACTTAAGGTTATGCCCAAATATCCTTCAATTGGTACGGCCCGTTCTCAAAGACCCAAAACTCACCGGAGAGGTAACGCCGACCCTTTTCCAAGTTTGAGATCATCTCCATTTCTTCGGAATTCAATTGTATGTTCCGGGCTTCAAAGTTCTCCCTGATCCTTTGGTCATTGGTGGACTTGGGAATTACGGAAACCCCGCGATGTAATGACCACGAAATCAAGACCTGGGCCGGAGTAACATTCTTAGATTCCGCAATGGAACGAATTATCTTGTCTTCAAGCAGGTTCGGTTCATTTTCAGCCTTGAGCACGCTGGGCCTATCCGATGATCCAAGGGGAGAATATGCCGTTAAGGGTATCCCATTTTCCCCACAAAAATCCAAAAGGTCATTTTGTTGAAAATAGGGGTGGGTCTCTACCTGGTTCATTTCCGGTTTTATTGTCGAAGTACCCATCAGTTTGGAAAGGTTGGCCTTTCCAAAGTTTGATACCCCAATGTGCTTTGCGAAACCTTTGTGCACGACTTCTTCCATGCCCTGCCAGGTATCCTCCAATGGAATCTCATCCAGCGATAGAAAATCAGCAGCGGATGTAGCCAGATATACCCCTTTCTTTAGGGCCACGGGCCAATGGATCAAAAAGAGATCTAAATAATCCAGCGACAAATCCCTCAGGGTATTTTCCATGGCCGGAACCACATCCTCCTTTCTATGGGAATCGTTCCAAAGTTTTGAGGTAATCCAAAGTTCTTCCCTACGGACAATGCCCTCTTGAATACATGCTTTAATGGCCTCTCCGATTTCTTGTTCGTTGCCATATATGGGAGCACAGTCCACATGTCTGTACCCAATCTTGATAGCGGTTTTAACCGCTTTAAAAACCTTTCCTTTTTCAGATTTCCAGGTTCCAAGACCCAACATGGGCATGTTGTCCCCATTCGTAAACGTTATAGGTGTCATATCTTTTTTTGTTTTGGGTTCGTATGCTATGATTACGCTCAAAAAACAAAGTTATACATCACTTTTGATGGTTTGGCACATTTTTTTGGTATACCTAGTGGAAGTTATGGGAAGGAAATTGTCTAAAATCGTTTTGCCTTAAGAATACTTGTGACGTAAAGGGGGTTTTAGGCCCAGTACCTACTATGGAAGAAATAAGGAAACAGGAATAGCGGTCCCAATGTCATTTTAGTTTTCGAGGAACGTATTGTTTTTCATTATCGTACCAGGCTGTGGCTATTTCCACAGCTTCAATAAAGGCTTTTTCCTTCGAAAAACCATGTACGTCAATCATCCCATTGGCCAATAGAAATGCTTTTTCACCGATTTTGGTCCTATTCTTTTCCTTTAGCCTACCAAAAAACTCTTCCCGCGTAAATTTTTTCCCCATCCGGTCAATCCATGGTTTAACCGAGTGAAAATACTGATTTTTCCCAAGTAAGGTAAATATGACATCCAATGGTTATCAAGCTTTCATGGACCGGGAATCCAAAAAGAACTTCTTGGACCGGACAAGGTGGTCATGGCCCGGAATCTTCCCCCTTTTCGTTTCACGGGATTCTTGATGGGAACATTTCGTGGGCGCCCTACTTGGCAACTCTTAAAGCCTCGGCATAGGCATCGGGCAAAGCTTTGTGATAGGGTCTATGGGTGTGCCCAAAAACACATCACATTGGTATTGGCGTCCTTTATAATCTGCTACCAGAAGAGGGCATACACTGCTGTGAGTATGATTAAAATGACAAATGCCCCAACATTGAACAGCGGACTGGTTCTGAAAGTTTCCCTGTTGTACGTAATACCTTTGGCGTCATCCCTACCACGGTTTTGGAGATGGCTTGCCAATATGATTACGATGATGGTTATTAAAAAAGTCAATCCCATTTGATCCATCCATGGCAATGATGGGAATATTGGTTCCAAAGTACTTCCAACCATCCACCCTTTAGGCCCTACCTTAAAGAACAAGGCAATGGGCATGGAGGCCAACACACCAATAATTGCACCTCTGTTGGTTGTCCTTTTCCAGAAGAGCCCCAATATGAAGACGGCCAAAATCCCGGGGCTTACAATTCCGGTATATTCCTGTATAAATTGGAAAGCCTGATCTATTCCACCCAATAAGGGAGCTATTGCCGCGGCAATGATCAAGGCAATTGCCGCGGACAAGCGCCCAACACCCACTGTTTTTTTGTTGCCTGCGTTTGGATTGATGAGTTGTTTGTATATATCCATTGTAAAAATTGTGGAAGTGGAGTTCAGCATGGATGCCAAAGAGGACACAATGGCAGCCGCCAAAGCAGCTATGGCCACCCCCTTTAGTCCGGTTGGTAAAAATTGCATCAACCACGGATATGCTTTATCGGAAGCTCCCTGGGATGGAATGTTCATTAAACCTTCCGCTCCAAGGCCATGCAACATCTCAGGGTCGTTGATTATCACAAAGGCGGCAATGCCCGGTATGACCACCACCAATGGGATGACCAGTTTCAAAAAGGCGGCAAACAATATCCCTTTTTGGGATTCCTTAAGGGATTTGGCCGCAAGGGTCCGTTGAATAATGTATTGGTTAAACCCAAAGTAATAGAGGTTGGCCACCCATAATCCACCTACCAGGACCCCAATACCGGGTAGGTTGATGTATTCAGGGTTACTCTTATCCAGAATCATATCAAAATGCCCTGGCGCGGCTTCGAAGACCGTTTTTAACCCACTTAAGGCCCCCTGGCCGCCAGAGACTGTGTCCAGCGCCAGATACGTGGTGACCAAACCACCCAAAACCAGGAAAACAACTTGAATGATGTCCGTCCATGCCACCGCTGATAATCCACCATAGAGCGAATATGCCGCTGCGAACAGTGAAAGGCCGATTATGGCGTATATCATATCTATTCCCAAGATGGTCTCCAAGGCCAGTCCTCCCAGGTATAGTACCGAGGTAAGGTTCACAAACACATAGAGACCTATCCAAAAAATGGCCAAAATGGTCTTTAAATTTGTTGAAAATCGCTTTTCCACAAACTCAGGAATTGTATAAAGTTTCTTTTCTATGAATATGGGAAGAAAGTATTTCCCCACAATCAAAAGGGTTATGGCCCCCATCCATTCATACGAAGCAATTCCCAAGCCCAGGGCAAAGCCGGAACCCGACATTCCAATAAATTGTTCGGCAGATATGTTGGCGGCAATAAGCGAAGCACCAATGGCCCACCAAGGGAGTGATTTGCTGGCGAGGAAATAATCTTCGGCTGTTTTTTGCCTGCCACTTTTGGTTCTGGATACCCAAAGTCCAATAACGAGTATAAGCAGTGCATAAGCTACAAAAACAAGGTAGTCCCAGAATTCAAAATTGTGTTGCATAATCGTAATTTGTCTTAGTTGGTCATTTGTATATTCTTTTCCTGTTCGCAGGGCCCAAAAGCATATGATGGAGCCCCAACTCCAACACCCTGGCCATTTCATTTAGGGGCGTCAAGGTTGCGATCTTATTCTTGGCATTTCAAACTGTAATGTGTAGTTGATAGCTTTCTCAAGACATCCGCTGCTTGCTCAGCTGTTATGTCCCGTTGCGGGTTGGCGAACATTTCATAGCCCACCATGAACTTCTTGACCGTTGCAGAGCGCAGTAAGGGAGGGTAAAAGGACATATGGAAGTGCCATTCTTGGTGTTCTTCCGTATCTGTTGGTGCCTGATGGATTCCGGAGGAATAAGGGAACGAGGTTTCGAATAGGTTGTCATATTTTATGGTCACTTCCTTTAAAATGGCTGCAAAGTGTCGTCTTTCACGACTTGAGAGTCGGGAAATGTCCTGCAAGTGTTTTTTTGGGGCAATCATAACTTCATAGGGCCATACCGCCCAGAAAGGAACCAAGGCCAAAAAATCGTTGTTCTGCGCAATGATACGTTCATTTAGCTTGATTTCCTGATCCAAATAATCCTTAAGCAAACTTCTCCCATTTTGCTCCCAATAGGTGCGTTGCTGCCTTGATTTTTTTTCCACTTCCAGGGGAATTGAACTTTGTGCCCATATTTGCCCATGTGGATGGGGATTGCTACAACCCATCATTGCACCTTTGTTCTCAAATATCTGAACATGTTTGATATCTGGATTGCTCCCAAGTGCCCGATATTCCTCCTGCCAAACAGCAATAACTTTTTCAATATTGGAAACCTCCATTTTAGGAAGCGTCAATGAATGATCCGGGGAAAAGCAGATCACTTTGCATATGCCCATTTCCCCTCTTGCCCTTAGCAACCCATCTTCAAAATCGTCCCTTGGAGTGTCCTCCAGAAGAGCCGAGAAATCATTGACAAAACTAAATACGGACGTATATGGTGGATTTGTAGCCCCACTTGCCCTGGTATTTCCCGGGCAGAGGTAACAATTTTTGTCATACAAAGGCCTTTTTTCATCGGCAATTTTTTCTTGTTTTCCCTGCCAAGGTCTTTTGGTGCGATGGGGCGAGACCAACACCCATTCCCCGGTCAGGATATTGTACCGCTTATGCGGATGTTCATTTAGGTTAAGCTTCATGTGGGTTGTTTTGTGATCGATGTTCCTTCACTGGGGAGGGTGATAAAATGGGAAAGTTCAATATTGAACGCTTTTTTATAGGCTTTTGAAGCTTCTTTCACATACGAATCAACGGCACTCTTATGTATGATGTTCAGGGTGCATCCGCCAAAGCCACCTCCCATCATTCTCGCCCCAAGAACCTGTTCTTTCGTTTTTGAAAAATCCACCAGAAAATCAAGTTCGGGACAACTTACCTCAAATTTTTTGCGCAATCCCTCGTGTGTATCGTACATCAATAGTCCCATTTTAACAAGGTTACCTTTCCTCAGGGCATTCACGGCCTGTAAGACCCTCTTGTTCTCCTGAACTATGTAGGAACATCTGTTGAACAGTGTTTCCCCAAGTTCTTCTTGACAGTCCTCCAACATTTTTTCGGTGACGTTTCTGAACGATTTCCCTATTCCAAATTTTTCCGCCACCACTTCCAATCCATCCTCACACTGCTGTTTTCTTACATTGTACTCCCCGGTCGAGAGTTTATGCGAAACATTCGTATTCAACAACAATAAACGGTAAGGATTGATATCGATAGGAATATATTCGAAATCCAACGACCTGCAGTCCAAAAGCATTACATGGTTTTTTTTGCCCATTATGGACGCAAACTGATCCATGATACCGCATTTGGTGCCAACGAAATTGTGTTCCGCCCTTTGGCCCAGCTTTATCAGTTGCCACTTGTCCAACCCTAGGTCGAACAGTTCATTGAGTCCGAAGGCCAGGCCGCATTCCAAGGCGGCAGATGAGCTTACACCGGAACCAATGGGCACTTTACTTTCCATGGTACAGTCGAAACCTCTTAGGCCATTGGAAAGCTTGCCCATTTCATGGAGTACCCCCAGCACATAGTTATGCCAACCCTCGGTACCTTGGGAAAGATGGTCCAAATCTACGACCAGGATGCTTTCAAAGCCTTTGCTTTTGATGGTACAACGGTTGGCCGAACCATTTTTCCTAAGTTTAAAATAAATGCATTTATCGATTGCCGCAGGTAGGACAAAGCCATCATTGTAATCTACGTGCTCACCAATAAGATTGATTCTTCCCGGTGATGAAATTCTAAGTTCTATTGCCAAAAAATTTAAAAATAAAATTACTGCATAAGCATAATATGTACTTATCAAAGGTACTGGAGCTGTTGACTTTAAAAAGTGTTGATCTGTTCAAAAAGGGGACAAACTTGTTGCAAATGGCACAGGATGGAGTACCTTTAAAAATCCTGGGCTTCGTCAGGCCCGGGATTGGCATAATTTGGGTCTTTTGCCCTAATGTATACATCACCATCATTTTTAATGGTAACCTCTAACGGAACAATGGTCGTACCTTGTTTGTTTATGGTTTGGGCTGTTCCGGAAAGGTCCCTGGTCTGAATTCCATCGTCTGAAACCGGTGGCACATCCCCATTATAAAATGCAGTACACCACCACCTACCTTCCTTATCCTGAAACGGAGTACCGTGACCTAGAAACCTTCCCACAAAACGTCGAGGGCCATAGGGTCCCAAAATGGTATCGGCAATACAGTAATACAGATTATAGGAACCTTTTCGCATCTTATCGGTTGACCAGGCAGTACCAAAGTGTACATATTTATTTCCAATCTTACGTAAAGTTGCGCCTTCATGACCTATCACCCGATCTTTGGGGTCAATTCGTACAGGTGCTGAGGCAAGGCCCTTGAAACCGGGTTTGATAGGAGCAATTTTGGTATTTCCCCACAGTAAGTACCAAATACCATTATCATCAAGAAAAAGTGATGGATCGTGTTTTGAATGCATGTCCGTTTCCATTGGGAATATAAAATCGCCATTCCACTCCACCCCCGTGGTAATGGCCAAATTGGCGCCATTTTTAACAGGTGCCGGTGAAGTATGGACAAAAACCCATTTTCCATCAATCTTATATAATTCAGGCGCCCAAAGCCGCCAATCGGTTCTTGGGCCATCAAATTTTTCTGAGAACCTCCCTGCCCAATAGCCCTTGTCCAAAGAAAATGGTGCGCCAACATACTCCCAGTCCAACAGATTCTTACTTCGCCATACATTGATATCCGGCCCCACAATACTGGGTGTTCCATATAATTCTTGGTTTTGGGCGTCAAGCCCTGTATTATAGGGCTCCGTTTCCTCTCTGGGGTCATCCTTCTTTGGTGTGGTCCCCGTAAGGTAATAGTAACCATCATCGGCCAAATGGATATAAGGGTCACGAATCCATCCACTTTTTAAATATATGGCTTGGTCATGTGACTTTAACAAGTTGGTTTTCTCCTCTTCAATGCGGGTCGTTGCCTCCTGAACATTTTCATTTTTGACTATGTTCTTTTTTTCATTGCAGGAAATCTGGATACTGATAAGTGCTATGGCCAATACCTTTGTTGTCTTCATATTTCTTTATTAATTGTTGTTAGTGGATTTATAAATTCCCCAAGAATCAAGTTTGGGCTTTTACTTTGAAAGGCGCTTGACAGTGATGGTAAAAGGAAAAGTAGGCCCAATATCCAATATCTGTCCCAAATCCGTTTTTTCAAAAAGAAAGGGGCACTGGTCATAAGCTACTTTTTGATAGTCGATTGTTTGACTTTTCCTTTTTCGACCAGTTCAACAAAATCATCAAAATGTAAAGGGTTGGCCGAGAATTCACCTTTTTCATTTTTCATAAGTGATTTTTGGCAAAATATGGGATTGATAAACCACGCGGGGGACTTGGGAGTCATCTTTTCGGGGCAACTTTGTTGCAAAAGGGGATACGTTGCCAAAACAACCCCATACTTCACAAACCTATCGTAATAGATTTTTAGGTTGTGTTTTGGAAACCAATCGCGGGTGGCAAACATATCGGCCCATTCCTGTTGGCTAACCCCTTGCGAATTGGCCTTGGTAAACCAATGGTAAAGCTTCCAGTCGGGGTTCAAATTATATTTCTCAACGAAAGCTTTACCTGTATCATTAATGGTCAATGGTTCCGCTAATTTTTTTCTATACAAGCGATACAAAGAGAATTCTGGTACTATCATTGGTTTTGTTGGCATAATACTTCTGACGTATTCAAAAGATTGGTCAATTTGGATGGTATCTGAAATATGCAGGTGTACCGCCAATCCCATAATTCTGTCATCCCCATGGGCAAATTCAATCATTTTTCGTACACCAGGTTTTTGTTGTTCCTTTTTCATAAAGAGCCTTGGAAAAGAGCCCACATAGATATCCGGCATATTGGCACTATCCCTTTTCTTGAAATAGGGCAGTACAACTTCGGTCAATTGCCGTTCAGTAAATCTTACCAAAGCAACCATACCGTTTTTGTCTTCTTCCAGGTCTTCTTGCATAGTTTCCAAGTTTGGCTCATTGCCCAGTTTAAAAATCGTTACATACGGGCCAACCAATTCCAAAATCCTGTAAGCCGTTTCGAAATAGTGTTGTTCTTCAACCGAATCAGGTAATGGAAGTCTTTTGTCGCGCATTTTAAAATCCCAACGAAAACCAAAGGCAATTTTGTACCCTTTTTCTCCGGCTTTAATTACCTTTTGAATTCCCGGATCATTTTCGATTTGAAGTTTACCTTCCACATAATCCAATAAACGAGGAGTGGTGCGGATCCATTCAACTTTTACTTTTTTTAGGTATTCAAAATCAATTATTTCTGGGTTGTGATTGAAATTTGAACCCAGCTCTTGCCCAATAACGGGGTTCATCAAAAGCGTTAATAATACTGTAAAAAGTGCTTTATTGGCCATGGAAAAGATTTGATAAAAAGTGGGACATAACTCGTTAGCCCCACTTTACTTAACTAAACACTAACTCAACTGGGGCGTGTTAACACTAATCCAAAAACAGCCTTTTTTGCCCTTTTTCCGTCTTTCTTCGTTGGTTTTCTTAAACGTAGCTTGGCTATGTTTTGCGAAAAACGCCTCAAAAGCCAAAAAAAATGCTAAAAAATACATAGTTTCCGTTTAGTGTTAACACGCCCAATTAAAAAAATACTATTCGTAGCCCTTGTTTTGGGCAACATTGGGATTGGCATTTATTTCATTTTGTGGAATCGGTAAAAGATTGTGTTTCTCCGCTGCAGCCGATATTCCCCTATCCTGTGCGTTGGAAATCAATTTGCCATGACGAATTAAGTCCTCCCTTCGCTTGCCCTCAGCAACAAATTCCCACCCTCTTTCTGCCAATATCAAATCTCGGAAGTTATTGGTTGAACCGACTTCATCTATGGTGTAAGCAGCCACACCTGCCCTAATTCTTACCCTATTTACCAAATCCACACTTTCTTGTGTTGGACCATTTATCTCATTTAGTGCCTCAGCCCTCGAGAGCAAAATGTCGGCATAACGTAATGGCATTAGATCCAACCCACTGAAATTCCCTGTTTGCGCATCATCAAAATATTTTAGGGAACGCATATTATCTGCATTATCCCGAAGATTTACCGTTTGTCCTCCAGCATTGACATATTCCCGGACAATGGTCAAAAGTCTTGCATCACCGGGGTCATAGCTGTCTACAAAAGCATCCCTAAGCCTGTATTGGGTAGCCCAATTGGCCATGCCCGGTCTCCACTCAAACTCGGGAATATTGGGTGCCCTACGAAATCCCGGAGGAAAGGCCCCATTCTGATAGTTGGTATGGTTGCCCTGCACATTAACCCGTGGTGCAGACACTATAATTTCGCGATTACGTTCGTTTTCTATAAAAAACAATTCCCTAAAAACGGGAAATAACCCATAGTATTCCAAATCCATCAATTGTTGGGATGAGGTAAGCACTTTATTCCATTGTTTTGTATTCAAAAGAAACTTGGTCAATACTCCCAGCGCGTGACCTTTGGTCGCCCTACCGTATTGGGACTCACTTCCAGGATTCGGAAGATCGGCCACAGAAGCATTCAACTCGGCCTCAACAAAGGAAAGGATTTCCTCGGACGTTGCACGTGACAATTGACCTGGTTCTGCATTTAAATCACCAGTGGTTCTAAGTGGAACAGGACCAAAAGTCGTATACAGTCCAGCATAAGCAGCAGCCCTTAAGTACCTGGCCTCAGCCCTGAACAAAGCCTTTGTTTGGTCGTTTATATCAGAGTTTCCAATATTGTCTAGAATTACATTGGCATCCCGTATGGTTCGATATCTTGGCAACCAGAAATCGTTGTATATCCAAGGCGTAGTTGGGTCCCATGTAAAGTTTACAAATAGGCCTAACGTCCTATTCTCACCTCCGCCTGTATTAAAGCCCATATCAGTACAGACTTCGTTCATGTTTATGGTATTCTTGGCGAAGGTTATATTCTCAAATCTGTAGGCCGAGTATAAAACTGCCTCTATCCCAGCTTCTGATTGGAGCACATTGCCTTCGGAAAACTCGCCAGGCGGAAGTAAATCCAGTTCATTTGAACAACCAGCGGCCAGGGTAAGGACCACTGTCATCAAAATCCAATATTTTACAGCTCTCTTTTTCATCTTTCTATTTTTAATTATTGCATGGTTTTTCATAATGGGTCAGGTTTAAAACTCTACATTGAAACCCAGTAAATAAGTTCTGGCAAAAGGATAAGCGTTGTAGTCAATCCTTAAATTATTACTGCCACTTGCATTTGCCACAGGATCTACACCCGAATAATCGGTTATGGTAAATAGGTTTTGACCGGTTACATAAACTGTCAACCTGTTAAAAATGTTCAGGTTTTGGATAGGAACCTCATAGGATAATTGTAAGGACTGCAAACGAATATATGAGGCATCTTCAACTGTACGCGAGTTAACTTCAGTACCTCCTTGTGGGGATACAAAAGACGGGAACTCGTTGGTAGTATTGTTGGGTGTCCACCTATTCAAATAGGGTTCTGCCAACTTATTTCTTCTGAAGTTAATCGGAAAATAGGTGTCCACTAAATTGTTGTTCAGCGTATTGATTCCCTCAACACCTTCCAAAAAAGCACTCAATGTCAGTCCCTTGTAGCGAATGGTATTGGTCCATCCCCAAGTATAGTCGGGGAAAGGTTTTCCGATTACCACTCTATCATCTCCATTGATTTCGCCATCACCATTCTGGTCCGTATATTTCAAATCACCAGGCACCCTACCAAAAACGGCTGCCTCATCTTCTTCGCCCAATTGCCATACGCCTTCTACATTAAATCCATAATATGAATTCAAAGGATCACCTGGTCTTGTAATCGTAGCATTATTGACAAATCCAAGGCCTCCTCTTATAATTTCCTCGGCTTCGCCAATATCCAGAACATTATTGGTAATGGTTGTAAGATTAAAATTGGTGTCCCAACTAAAATCCGGAGTTGAAAGGATTGAAGCGTTTACGGTAAATTCAAACCCATAGTTTTCCATACTTCCAACATTTTCCACCCTACTTGTAAAACCCGTATTGGAAGGTTGCGGAACGCTTAACAGCAAATCTTCCGTCTGTCTGTTGTAGTAGTCAATGGTACTGGAAACCCTACCGTTCCATAGGCCAAAATCAATACCTATATCCAATTGATTGGCTGCCTCCCATTTTAGGTCAGGGTTAGGGATTCTTGTGGGTAAAATCGTAGTAAATCGCTCAGAATCCAAAACCACTGTGTTGGCAGTATCGAAACTTCCCAAAAATAAATAATTTGCAATGCTCGCGTTACCAATACTTCCGTAGCTCGCTCTCAATTTCAATTCAGAAATGGTTTGGCCATTTTGCAAAAAGCTTTCCTCATGTACTTTCCATGCAATAGCGCCCGAAGGAAAATACCCCCATCTATTCTCAGGCCCAAATCTTGAGGAACCATCTGCCCTTATGGAAGCGGTAAACAGGTATTTATTATTCAGGGAGTAATTGACCCTTCCCAGATAAGAGTTGAAAGTTGCTTCCTGTCTTCCACTACCCAATCCATTTAAAAGGGGGTCACCGCTGCCAATAGCATCAGTTCTTAAATCGGGTAAAGCAAACCCTCGGGCATTTCCATTGAACGTAGTGCTACCGAAATATTCATAGGTCGCTCCAAAAACTGCGTTGATGTTGTCATCGCCAAAGTTTTCGTTATAGTTGAGTGTACCTTCTACCAGATAGTAGTCGGTCCTACCTGTCAATATTGAGGCAATACCTCCCTGACCCGCACCTTCGATGGTCGTTTCATCAATAAAAACATCCCTACGGGTATTGTTGACATCGGCCCCCAAACGCGCTTTCACGGATAATGTGGGAGCCAAAAAGTATTCCCCATAGATGTTTCCATACGTCCTAAAGGATTTGGCGGTAGCATCTTCCCCATTCAACAGTGCTACGGGATTATCGATTTGGGGACCCACAAATTCAGATTGTTGCAAGTTGCCATCAGCATCAAAAACAGTAATGGTGGGATCATAGTTGATCGCCGCATAAACGGCACCTGCATTTTCATTTAACCCAACACCATTCGAGGCGAAATCATCAAAAACATATGAGGAATTTAAGTTAAGACCGAACGCATATTTTTTGTCTTCCCTGACATCTATATTTACCCTAATGTTATAGCGCTCAATACCAGAATTTTTAACGATACCATCTTGGTCAAAATAATTTAGCGAGGCATAATAGGTCGCTTTTTCAGAACCTCCCGAAACAGCGATATTATGATTATGAATAATTGCATTTCTTAACAATTCATCTTGCCAATCGGTTCCATTGTCCTGGATTGCGGTAACACGTTGTGCCTCACTACCGCCACCTTCATCGATTATAGCGTTTAAAACATCTCGATAATCCGTTGGTGATAGCACCTCAAATCGATTGGCCACGGTCTGCCATGCAACATAAGAGTCATAGTTGACCTTCATCTTGCCCGCACGACCATTCTTTGTGGTAATCAAGACCACCCCATTGGATCCCCTTGCTCCGTAAATTGCCGTAGCTGAGGCGTCCTTTAAGATTTGAACTGATTCTATATCAGCGGGATTCAATGTATTCAAAGGGTTCCGTGGATTCTGACTGCCCACAAATCCCGCACCAGTACCTGCAACCGGCGCACTATTATTTGACGGTACGCCATCAATAACATATAATGGTTCATTACCAGCGTCAATGGAGCTTGCTCCCCTAATGTTCACTGACATTGCGCTACCAGGCTGACCACTTTTTTGTGATATCTGAACACCGGCGGCACGTCCTTGAAGCGTCTGCTCCAGTGATACGTTGGCCCCTGGTGTTAAATCGTCAGCACTAACAGAAGAAACTGCTCCGGTAAGGTCACTTTTTTTGACCGAACCATAACCTATGACCACCACTTCGTCCAGTAATTGGGCATCTTCCGCCAAGGAAACATTTATCGTTGTTCTTCGGCCTACGGTTTCTTCCATGGGCAAAAATCCTACATAACTAAAGACCAATACACTGTTCAAAGGGATATCCGCAATTGCATAATTCCCATCAAAATCGGTTTGTGTTCCATTGGCGGTTCCCTTAACAACCACGGTGGCCCCTGGAAGGGGGGTGCCATCGGTATCCGTTACCGTACCTGATACCGTTTGTGCAAAAGCATTGAAGTTGCAAAGCATTGGAACGATTACGGCAAGCGTTATCCTAAAAAGGTATTTACATTTTTTTTCCATAAGTGTTGGTTTATTATCAGTTAATCAAGTTTCTGTTCTGTTTAAAAGTCCAGATTCTTATATTTTTTCGTGTACCCCAAAATGGCGGCGGTCAGGCCCTCATCATATACATTAAAACCATCATCCAACCATTTTAGAAGTGCTTTCATTGCATTTTTTTCATTTTCAAAAGCTATTTTTTAAAAATTCATTATACAATGTTAATATTTTGCAAAATTGATTTTCTGTATATTTGTGCTTATAAGTAGCATTTTTGTTGAGAATGCCCTTTATGATTTGCGGGACCATTTATAACTTAAAAATGTGCGTATCCATGTTCAAGAAGACGCGAAGGGCTTTTGGGAGACCGTCCATTCCTGAGCTATTTTTAATAGCAATACTTTTATTTTTGAATGTAAAACTGTTTGGACAGCACTATGACATTGTAAAAATCACTACTGAAAATGGGTTGTCGCATAGTACCGTATTTGCTATGACCCAAGATGATAATGGCCTAATGTGGATTGGTACCATGGAGGGGCTGAACAGTTATGACAGCCACGAAATAAGGACCTTTTACAAAGAGGACCACAAGATGCTCCCCTCCAATAGGATCAACGCCCTTTTGTATGCAAATGGGGTGCTCTGGATAGGGACGGACAAAGGACTTGTAAAATATCTCCCCAATAAGGAGGCTTTCGAACCGGTCATCGGGTTACAGGGCTTGTCAATAAATGATATTTTTCTCTCGACCGGTTCGGAAATCTTTATTTCGACAGGTATGGGCCTCTACAAAATCAACAAAAATGGAAAGTTAAGTACGCTAAGGTCAGAGGGTTTTTTTCGTTGTGTTGTTGAGTATAGGACCAATGTGTTTTGGACTGTTTCGGAGAACATAATACAAATGATCAATTCCAATGGTGAACGTATCAAAGAATACGAATTGGATGTTACTCCTGCCCTTAAAAATCAATCGGAAAAACCTACTATTTTTAAGCTATTTAAGGACTCGCAGAGCTCCATCTGGGTTGGAAGTACCCTGGGTCTATTTCAATACGATTATGGACAGGATCGTTTTTTGAAAAGTGGTCTTATTCGTCCTTTTGGCAGTCCAGAGTACATTGTGATACGAAATATAATCGAAGATCATGAAGGGAACCTATATTTTGGTGGGGAAGCAGGTATTACCGTGGTGGATAAAAAAGGAAAGGCAAAAGCGCATATCGGACAGGCCTTTCAATTGCCCAATAATCTATCGGATAAAGCCGTTTATTCCTTATTTGTAAGTCAAGAAAACATTGTTTGGGCAGGTACCTATTTTGGTGGCATAAATTATTTCAGGCCCAAAGGGAAGGCATTCAAGCGTTTTATGCCCAGTGAGTTTGAAAATTCGGTAAGCGGTAAGGCCATTAGTCAGATACTGCAAGTGCAGAATGGGGATTTATGGATTGGTACCGAAGATGGCGGCATTTCAATATTCAATAAAACAACGAAGGGTTTTGAATATTTGAGGCACAACCCGGAAAACCCCAATTCCTTAAGTAGTGACAATGTCCATGCCCTTTTTGAGGATGATGACGGCACTATTTGGGCGGGGACTTTCTTTGGCGGTCTTAATAGGATAAATCCAAATACCCGTAAGGGCAAAGTTTTTACCCATCATCCCAATACATCGACCAGCCTATCGAACAATTACGTGTATGCCATACTCAGGGATTCCAAAAAAAGACTCTGGGTGGGCACGGATTCCGGAATCAATCTTTTTCATGATGCCACGGAAACCTTTGACCGTGATGTGCTCCCGGAATTAAAAAATAAATTTATTTACGACATTTTAGAAGATAGCAACTCGAATCTTTGGTTTTGCACCCGCTTCAACGGGCTTTATAGATTGGATATAGCGACGGAAAAATTGGTCAATTATTCCAACAAAGGCCCCAATGCTTTCGATTTGTGCACCAATGAATTTGTAGCTGCTTATGAAGATTCGGATAGGAATCTATGGTTTGGCGCGATGAATGGGGGACTGGTCTTTTTTAACCCTGCAAACAATATGTTTGAATGCTTTGGAAGGGAACAGGGTTTGCCAAACAACAATGTTTATGGCATTGTTGAAAATCCTTCCGGGGGGCTCTGGCTAACAACAAACAAGGGATTGACACTTTTTGACCCCAAAACCAACAGGGCCAAAGTTTATACCACAGCTGACGGATTATCGTATGACCAATTCAACTTTAAGTCTTCGTTTATGGACAAACAAGGTTGGGTTTATTTTGGGTCTGTCAATGGGCTTACCTATTTCCATCCGGATTCAGTGCATACCATCAATAGGACATCAAGGCTTTTTTTAAAGGACTTACTGCTGTTCAATGAACGAATCCCTATTGCCAATGGTTCCCCGTTGGAATTTTCGCTGAATGAGACCCAACATATCACTCTGGAACATGATCAAAATGCCCTGACCCTGGAGTTTATCGGTGTTGATTATTTGAGTGGGGGAAAGAACTCATATTCCTACTTCCTTGAAGGATTTGATAATGATTGGAATGATGTAGGTGACAAGAAAACAGCAACTTATACCAACCTGCCCCACGGGGAGTATGTATTTCATCTAAAGACAAATAGCACCGAACCTGAACTGTCTGCCCGAAATTTGGCCATCACCATTCTGCCTCCTTTTTGGAAGACCACTGGGGCATACGCCCTCTATTTTGTCCTTTTCGCGCTATTGGCATACATAAGTTTTTTCTTGATACGGTTTATCCAGGCCAAAAACCTGGCAATTAAGTTGGAAAAAGTTGAAAACGAAAAAATCAGGGAAATAACCAAAAACCGTTTGAACTTCTTCACTTTTATATCGCATGAGTTCAAAACACCTTTAACGCTCATTAATGCTGCAATTGAACAATATTCAAACAGCAAAACAGTATCGGCCGTACCACGGACAAGTGAACTGCAAACCATCCAACGAAGCGCAAAAAAGCTGAACCATTTGGTAAAGCAACTGATGATGTTCAGGAAAATAGAAACCAAACACGAAAAACTTCATCTGGTCAAGGGAGATGTGGTACTTTATCTTAAGGATACAGTTTTTGCCTTTGAGCCCTTATTTCTCTCTAGAGGACTGCACTCAAGCATTTCCAGCAACATGGACAATTTTTATTGTCATTTTGATGGTCACAAGCTTGAGACCATCGTAACCAATCTATTGTCAAATTCAATAAAGAATACCGATAAGCGAGGTAAAATCATGGTTGCCCTTACTATTTATCCGCCGAAAACTGAAGATGACGGTTCCAGTATCACTGTGCAAATCAAAGACACTGGCCATGGTTTTGATGAAGAACAGCATCAAGAACTGTTTTCGCCTTTTTACACAAACTCCTCGAATGACACGGAAAAAAACGGGTCGGGGATAGGTCTTTCCTTGGTAAAAAGTCTGGTGGATTTCCTTAAGGGTGAACTCACGTTTCAAAGTGAGTTGGGAAAAGGGACCACATGCACGGTCAACTTGCCACTTCTGATGGAAAATCCGTCGGACGATACCGTAGAAGCCGTTATGGGCAACAAGTCCATTCAATTGCCCTTGGATCTTGTAGAGGAAACGAATGAAATTACCGAGTCTACGGAAATCGGCAACAACCTTACAAACCAGACCCTCCTGATCGCCGAGGATAATACGGAACTACGCACGTTCCTAGCGAAACATTTTAGCTATGAATTTAAGGTCATTACAGCTAGAAATGGAAAAGAAGCCTGGAAAAAACTGGAAAAGGCGATGCCGGATATTGTAGTGTCCGATTTAAAAATGCCGTATTTGGATGGCAACGAACTTTGCCAAAGAATAAAGTCAGATTCTAGGTATAGCCATGTTCCCGTACTTCTTCTTACCGCACAATCTACTGAAGATCAAAAACTTAATGCTCTTAATGCCGGTGCAAATGCCTTTCTGCCCAAACCCTTTAATTTGAATGAGCTGGATATTAGCGTACGTAATTTATTAAGTTCAACAAAAAACTTTGAATTACGTTTCGCAGCATTGGTCCAAGACAAAATGGTTACGGGCATTCCTACAAACAATAAAGACCGGGAATTCAAACTACAACTTGTCAATCTTATCGAAACCAATATCGACAATCCGGATTTTACCATAGAGGAGCTGGCAAGCGAACTTGGAATCAGCAGGTCATTGCTGCACTTAAAAATGAAAAAAATAACCAATGGCAGTGCATCCGATTTTGTCAAGACCTTTAAAATGGAAAGGGCCAAGCAGTTCATAAAAAAGGGCTTGCCCATTGCCGAGGTAGCCTATAAAGTGGGTTTCAGCGACCCCAATTACTTTAGTAGGGCATTTAGAAAATATACGGGTATGTCGCCCTCTTCCTTTATCAAAAAAGAGCGCTCTTTGCTCATGGAAAATGAACTTGGTTCTTAATGCTCCAATCGGGGAGAAAATCCCTCGCTTTTAGGCGAAGACTTTAGTGTTGCCCGATTGAGGGTTATTCGGTTACCTGCCTTGCCGGCAGGCAGGTTGGGTTATTTGTCAATAAGTGTCACTTGTGGTCAAATGGGTATACGACAAATTTCACTTATTTACCGAAAAAAGGTGGCAGGCCTGGCAGTTTTTACTTCGACTCATTTCGATTTTTCGACTTCGCTCAGGGCAGGCAAGCTCAATGCAGATCGCTCAGCACAAGCAAAACCTCATCAGGTCTTTTTCCCCTCGATTTCGTCTGTATCATCGAGGAAAAAAGTGCTTGTATTTCCAAAAAGTGAAATTTATCGTGCATCCGGTCAAATCTTTGGCCTACTTACAGTCGGAATCAAACCTATCGTCTTTAGGCTATAGTAGTTTAGTTTATTACGGAAAATTTATAAATACATGTTGATTTATAGGTTTCATGCGGGCTTAGGACAGTACTTGGAAAACTGGCTTGGTTGGGAGAATCCGGAAAGTGTTGTGTTTCCAAACAAAAAGCTCCCCTAAAATCATAGGTTTTGTCCAATTTGCCTTCTTCGCCTTTCAAAAAATTACCTCCATAGAACTGAAGTCCCGGTTCATTGGTCCATACTTCCATGGTTCGT
Source organism: Muricauda sp. SCSIO 64092 (assembly GCF_023016285.1). GTDB lineage: Bacteria > Bacteroidota > Bacteroidia > Flavobacteriales > Flavobacteriaceae > Croceivirga. The sequence continues at coordinate 1,372,893 of NZ_CP095413.1, read as the reverse complement.
CCGGTTTCCGGCTCTACCACTTTAGCTGCCAGTGAAAGGCCATCGCTGTTTTTGGTGCCAGTGTTCAATACAAAGTTGTGGTCATAGCCCAGACCATATTTTAATTGTTGGTTTTCTGAATTCAAATCTTGACCAATAGGTTTTAGTGTTCGAAAATCAAAAGGTGTATTTTCTACCTTCTTAAGCTCTCCGGTAGGAATCAAATCTTTGTCTACCGGTGTAAAGCGGTCTGCATTAATTTGTAACCTATGATTGTTTATGGTGCCATTTCCATGCCCTTTTAGATTAAAAAATGAGTGATGGGTAAGGTTCAGGACCGTTTTTTTGTCCGTTTGGGCCTTATAATTGATGATCAACTCATTCTCATCGGTCAACCTATAGGTTACTTTTACGGAGAGATTACCCGGATATCCCTCTTCCATATGGGGTGAGGTTCGATAAAATTCAATTTCATTGTTCGATTTTTGTTGACCATCCCAAACTACACTTTCAAAGCCTTTGTTTCCGCCATGTAGGTGGTTGCTACCGTTATTGGTTGCCAATGTATACATCACGGTATCGATTGAAAATTTGCCTTGTGCTATTCTATTGCCATATCTTCCTATGGTAGCCCCAAAGTATTTTTCCCTGGCCGTTCTGTATTGGTGCAATGATGGGAACCCGAGTACGATATCGTCAAAATTCCCATCCTTGTCGGGCACGTACAATGAAATTAAGCGCTGGCCATAATTGGTAAATGTTGCCTCAATACCATTTTTGTTTTTCAAAGTATATAGCCCTACTTTTTTTCCTTCGATTTCAGTTTCAAAATTTGATGCTTTTATTTTTGAAAACGTAATGCGTTCAGAATCTACCATATGAGAATTGTTTCCTTTTTTGATTTTGTCCTTGCAGCCACTGATTCCAAATAAAACTGGCAGCAAAACGATAAGTATATGGGACTTTGACATGATGTGTATCGCATTATGGATGGCGTATTGTAAAGCTAACCGTTATTTCGATTTATAAACAATTTAAGATGATGCAAAATGTGGTAGCATATGTTGTAATTTAAACGATGGCCGTCATCGGGATTACAATCCACAACAACTCCCTTTACTTAGGAAAAAGTGGGGTTGAAAAAACGACCCATGGATCAATTATAAGTGAGGTTCCCATGTCATAGCCTTTTTTGATCACCTCAATTCTTTTGCCCTTGGATATTGGTTTAAAATATCCTCCATTGCCTTTACGATCTTTTTATGCTCCTTGGCGATGTTTTTGGTTTCTAAGGGGTCTTCATCATAATCATACAGTTCGTATACCACGTCATCCAAATCTTTTGAATTGGTCCATCGTACCATACGGTATCGCTTGTTACGAATGGCCTCACCAATGTAACTCCGTTTTTTGTAGGCATGATAGGCATGATCTTTAGTGACTTTTGTGGGATTTTCCAAAACCGGCTTAAGACTGATTCCATCCAATTTTTGGATGCCAACAGGTTGCGCCAAACCTGCCAAATCCACCAAAGTAGGATAAATATCCACGGTTTCCATAAATTGTTCGGTACTTGCTCTTTCCTTGGTAATCCCAGGGACCCGAACTAAAAATGGAATCCGTGTGGGTTGCTCGTAATTTGTATGCTTCGTCCAAATACCATGGTCACCCAAATGCCAACCATGGTCACCCCAAAGCAATACTATGGTTCTTTTGTCAAGTTCCAGTCGCTTTAATTCATCCATGACTTTGCCCAACTGCGCATCCATATAACTAATACTGGCATAGTACCCATGAATAAGGGTTCTTTTAAGTTCTTCGGAATAGGCTACACCTTTGTCCTCCGGTACGGGAAAAAACTGTGTGATTTCACCGCCCCGCTTTTGTGCAATCTGTGGGGCATCCTTTGGAAAATCTTCAAATTCGGGCATGGGCAACTTGGCTGGATCGTACATATCCCAATACTTTTTGGGCACCGAAAATGGAAGGTGTGGCCTGGCAAAACCTATGGCCATAAAAAATGGCTTTTTTTCTTTTCCCAATTTACGCAGACGGTCAATGGCATGGCGTGCCACACGCCCATCGGCATAAGCATCGTCGAGTACATCGGGCATTTCCCAAGCCGCCCCCCGGGGCAAATCCTTATTTTTTGGAATGTTTTTCAGGTGTTTTCTCGTATTCTCAAAAAAGGCTTCCTCACGCGTCAAGGGACCTTCTTTACTTTCGGGCAAGATGTATTCAATGACCTTATCCTTTCGGGAAGGCACGCTCCAGGATAGCCCATCATCACTTTGCCCATGACCCACATGATACACTTTGCCCATTGATTCTACGTGATAGCCATTTTGCTTAAAGTATTGGGGCAAGGTGACCGCTTTAGGAAAGGTCTCCCTAAAATTTCTGCCAAAACCATAGATTCCTGAACTTGTGGAGCGCATGCCCAACATCAAATTGTATCGGGAAGGCCCACAAACGGCTTGGTTCACATAAGCACGCTCAAATTGGAGACTGCTTGCGGCCAATTTATCGATATTTGGGCTTAGCGCAGTGGTATCGCCATAACTGCCCAAAGCAGGTTTGAGGTCATCCACCAAAATCATCAAAATATTGGGGTATTCTTTTATAACTTCCGATTGACCGTTGCCATGGGAACAAAAAAGTGCAAGTAGCACTATGAAAACTGTATTTTTCATCTTGCGCCCTATTATTTTTTATAGAGTACTTCATGCATTTTTGCCAAGGTTTCCACAGGCATTTTGACAACCTTCCTATCGTAGGTAATCAATCCGTTTACCTCACCCTCAACATCCGTGGTCTGCGTGTAAATTGCCGCTGAGAGTCCATTTTCTTCCTTCATTTTTACGATTTGGTCGAATTTCAACCTGTAATTTTCGAGTAGCTTCCCTTCGGAATCATAGGTCTGATATCCCCAATTTTTAAATCCTGGCTTCCACAGATGTCCATCTACGGGAAAACCGATGCCCCCGTACTCCCCAATGACCGATGCCATATCCTTTGAAATGGAAGGAATCTTCACTTCCTTTTGATAGGAATGGATGTCATATATTTCCCCACAGGGCCGTAACGACCAACCGCTTACAGCGTTAATTAAACGAGAGCCATCCAGGGCTTTGACCATATCCGCAATCCTACAGGTATCGTACTGCCCCCAACCTTCGTTGAAGGGAACCCACATTACAATGCTAGGGTAATTGTAATGTTCATAAATCATCTGTTTCATCTCATGCTCGTACTGCATTTTGGTTTCGATGGTCAGGTGTAGATCGGGAGCGCCTTTTTTTGCGTGTTGTAAATGAATGGGTCGCTTTTCCGGTTCAGGATTTGGCACTACCATCATACCCGACGGCATATCTTGCCAAACCAACATCCCCAATCGGTCGCAATGGTAATACCAGCGGTCCGGTTCTACTTTTATGTGCTTGCGAATGGTATTGAACCCCATTTTTTTTGTCATTTCAATATCCCATCGCATAGCTTCATCGCTGGGCGGCGTGTGCAATCCATCAGGCCACCAGCCTTGATCTAAGGTTCCATACTGGAAAAGTGGTTGATTGTTCAAAAACAGGTATTTACCTCCTTTATGGTCACCCAAACTGATTTTTCGCATTCCAAAATAGCTTTTGATCTCGTCCAAAACTCGGCCTTTTTCATCGATTAAAACCAAATCAAGATCGTAAAGAAAAGGGGAGTCGGGAGCCCAAAGCTTGGCGTCTTCAATGGAAAGGGTTGCCAGTTCTTCGGCAGCAATTTCTGTATTGGCAACCAACTTACCCTGAGAAGAGGCTTTGATCCTGACCTGGAATTTTTCAGGGGAGGGTTTGTTCAGCATGGGCACTATGGAAACGGTTCCATTGTCGATATCAGGAGTTATCTTCACCTCCTTGATCCAAGCTTTTGTGGAGACCCCTTCCAACCAAACCGTTTGCCAAATACCACTCACCGGGGTATACCAAATCCCCTGTGAGGGCAACTGTTGTTTTCCCCTGGCTTGTGAACCAAAATTACTTGGGTCATCAACAGCGACCGTAATGGTATTCTTCCCTTTCTTCAAATACGGCGTGATATCAAATGAAAACCTATCATATCCGCCTTTATGGCTTCCCACAATGACATTGTTGACCCATACCATTGCTTCATAATCAACAGCTTCAAAATGAAGGATAATATCTTTTCCAGCAAAGCTGTCCTTCAGCTCAAAATCCTTGCTGTACCAAAGTCGATGTTGAGGGAGTACCGTTTCTTGAATGCCGGATAGTTTTGATTCCACCGCAAAGGGTACCAAAATCGTTCTTGAAAAATTTTGAGGTCTTCCCTCGGTTCGTTTGCCAAGGTGAAAATCCCATGGTCCATTCAAATTTTGCCAGTCTTCACGTTCCAATTGTGGCCTGGGGTATTCATTCCAAACCGAATTTTCGTCAATTTTTTTTGCCCATTGCGTCACAAGGGCGGTTCTATGTGGAGTTACCTGACCTACCATTGCGGTCATAAAAAGGCCCAATATTGTAAAAACTAAATTTTCCTTCATTTTCTAATGGTTTTTAATTTACGAATACCACAGTCTGCTCATACCAATCCAAGATTTCCTTGGTAAAAATTTCGACACGTTCCATATGGTCCTGTGCTATGTTACTACTTTCTTTTGGATCGTGTTTTAAATTGTACAGTTCTGCACCGGTCCCGTCTTCATTGACCAAAAACTTCCAATCTGCATATCGCATGGCCAATTTGGGAGTCATAAATTCGGGATTGCCGGGAACAGGCTGGTTGGGGAAGTACCAGAATATGGGTTCTTTTCTTGATTGTGATGTCCCATAAATTGCTCCATCCAATGGAATACCATCAAGATTGGGTGCAACCTCTTTGAAATTGGAATCGGTAAGGTTCATTATCGTGGGAAACAAGTCCATTACAGCTCCAACCGTGGTACTGTCCACAGAATTTTCAGGGAGATGCCCTTTCCACTGTACTAGTAAGGGTACCCGAATCCCTCCTTCATATAGGCTCCATTTTCTACCCCGTAAATTTCCTTGGCTTGATGGGGGTTGTCCGTTGTGTTTATAATATCGCGGCCAATCGGTAGGCCCATTATCGCTTGACATGATAATAATGGTATCATCAATCAGCCCCATGGACTCCAGGCCCTGAACAAACCTGCCCACCTGCTTATCAGTTTCTTTGAGCACAGCAAAAAATTTGGCTTCTTCCTCATCCCTCGCGATAGGCCTAAACCCTTTAATTTCAGATTCCGTTGGTTTAAAAGGGTCATGGACATCACCGGGAAAGATATTGACATAGAAGGGTCGATCCTTGTTTCGTTTTATGAACGAGAGCGCGCTATCAACATAAATTCGTGTAATATCCCTTTTGGGTATCCTGGCAATCCTGCCCTTTCCCAATTTGGCACTCCTATTGCTTAGGGCATGGTCCTCTAAATCAAGTATTCGGTCGCCTATGCCTTCAAAACCAACAAGGCTCTGGTCATAGCCATAATCAGTAGGGTAGGGGACATTGCCAATATCTCGCCCTCCGCCCATATGCCATTTCCCAAAATGTGCCGTTGCATATCCATTATTTTTCAACATTTTTGGCAACAAGGGTCCTATGGTATCCAAAAAATTGGCCTGCCTTCTTGCTTTATTGTTTTTTGTACTACCAACAACCCCATGGATTCGCCTTCTGAAAGGATACTGACCAGTGATAAATGCCACTCGCGATGGTGAACAAACGGGCGCGTTGCTATAAAACTGGGTGAACTTTATACCATTTTTGGCGAGGGCATCAAAATTTGGAGTAACGATTTTATCATTGCCATAGCAACTTAAGTCCCCATAACCCAGATCGTCAAGAAAAATGAAGACCACGTTGGGTGGCATAGGCCTTTCCTTTTCTGCTTGGGAACAACCTAAAACAAAGCTGGCCAAAAAGAGGTATGATAGGAAGATTCTAAACATTGGCCTAAAATTAGGAGTATAAGCTATACTCAGTAAGCATTTTTGACGAATTGACCTGTGATCTTGTTGAATAATTGGCTTGCTTTTCATTTTGGCAATTGTATGCACCAAGACCATAGCCCGTTTTTCTTAATCAACTGTAATTGTTTTGTCAGGCTGTCTTCCAAACAAATCCTTTCCGTTGGTATTTACATAAGCTTTTATCGCGTATTTTGAATTCCGTCGGAGCTCCTCCTTTGGAATGGTCACTTGAAATTTGCCTTTGTTCTTGTCCACGCTACTTCCTTCAACACGTGTTTCCTCCACAGTTAAATAGGAGATATTGCTGTATATGATTCCAAAACTATGGTAACCATCCAAAGGGATATTGCCAAATGTAACATCTATGATGTAGTTACCTTCGGTATCCTTGTTGATCTCGGTTATTTCAATCTTGTAGTTAGCTTCCAGTTTAATGGGGGTGGCAATATTGGGATAGAAATTGCTTTCCCCATGTTGTGTAGCGGCTTTTACCGTATAAAAAAAGTCCTTGTCCTTTTCTATGGAGGTATCCTCAAAACCTGTGCCTTTAACATTTGATGCCAACACCTGAAAATCGTGTAATTTTTCACCGCGAAGCACAATATATGTTGTTCCGGGCGGATTTAGTTCATTGGGCGTCCAGTTCAACATGATACTTCCCCTGGGAGTTTCCCGAGCGGATACGTCCCTGGGGGAATAGGGAATATTTTCTTTAGGGATTACAGTTGCATACTCCGAAAACCTACCCCGTCCCAATCCGTTATAGGCCGCTACCGAAAAAGTATGGGGAACGTTCATTTCGAGACCCTCCACTCGGAACCCAAAAACATTCTTGGTATCTATGATCTTTTCTTTACCTGTTGTTGATGTGTATTTTAAGAGATATCCTTCCGCGTTTTTGACGCTTTGCCACATAATGGTGGCCGTATCATCCCGTCTTGCGGTTTTGAAAATTGATGGCGTTGAAGGGCGTTCATATCCTTGGGAAACGATTTTGGACTTTGAACTATCACCTGAAGCGCTCAAGGCAATCGTTTGAAAATAGTAGGTTTTGCCCAATTTTAAGTTGGTCACCTCGTAATTAGTGCCTTTTATGCCGTTAATTTTGACCGTTAAGGAATCCGGTGCCGTTCCATACCACAATTGATATTCGGAGGCACCTTCCAGATGGCCCCAAACCGCGTTCACCCCATTTTCGGTAACTGACAAATCATAAATCCGTGGAGGTGACAAGGAAATTTTTCGATCGGATTTCCATTTGGCCACGGTGACACTCAATGGCCTTATAAGCAGTCTCCCGCCATTGTTGATTTCTGACCGTATTTCCGTATTTTTCGTCGTTAGGTCATCTGCTGAGATATATTCAAGCTCAACCTTTCCCTTTAAAGGTTTTCCATCTAAAATCAAATCAAATTCGCCAGCTTCCAAACTGCGATTGGTGACCACCAAATAATCATAACCGTTGGTACCACGATAGGCTTGGGCAAACATGCCTTCAACCACCGTCTGCTGCATGCCACTTACCTTTAAACCGCCCAATAGTTCCGATGCATAAACGAAATCGGAATTGTTGACCGCACTATGGTAAATTTTATAGGCCTTGCCCTCCAACAGCCTGTGGATTCCGGTTGGAATGGAATCGGTGTCCAGTTTTTTACCTTTCCCATAGGCTTCTGTTATCAAATGGTTGAAATTCTTTTCGGGAATATATTTATTGCTGACCTCGTGTGCACCGATCCACCGGGTATTTGTGTGTTGCAACTGGCGCATGGTATATTCGATATTGTAGATACTGTAATAAATGCCATCCAAAGGCTTGTTCCAAATACCAAACTCGGTGATGAGCATGGGAATGCCTTTGGAAGTATATGCTTCTATTTCTTCCATCGCTTCTTTGCCAGTGGCCTCCAATAGTTTGGTGTTTGCCCTTCGGTACGCTTTATCAAGGGGTTCGCGCTTGCCCGTATGTGGTGCATAGGAGTGTTTTGAAAACGTATTCCAATAGGCGCCATGCTCGCTTTGATATTGGTTTATCTCTTTCATGAACCCCCAGATACCGTCCCAGGTGAAGTTCAATGCCAATTGCGCATCTGGAAAAACTTTCAGTATGGCTTCTGCATGTGGTCGCATTTTTAGGGCATAGTCGTATCCATTGTTCCACCAGTACCGTTCGCGGTGCGGGACATAGAAATAAGGTTCATTGCAGAACTGCCAAACTTCGACCTCAATATTGTTGTTCTTTACAAAACGTGCAAGTTCCTCGGTGATTCTGGGGGTTTCGGAAAAGGCATTGATGGTCACCACGAGTTTTCCGTTGATTTCCCCCAAGAGTTGGTAAAGGTCAAAAATACGGTGGGGTCCTTTTATCTCCGTGAATTCATATCCCCTGAGATACTGCTTGGATTTATCAAACATGTAGGCATAATCCAGATCATACTGACCTGTGGCACAATTGAAAGCATCACCCATCGTCCCCGAAAAAAAACGCAACCAGCCTGGTCGCAGTTCATGCACAGCTTTCCTGAAATCAGGGTGGGTGTAATTCCATACTTTATCGGCAATACGGACATTAAAACCACTGCTCCCAATTTCTATCGGATGGCCATTTTTGGTATTTATCTTTATCTGGCCGAAAGTTGCTTGGAACAACGTGCAGACCAATACAATTTGTATTAAATCCCTTCTCATCTTTAGAAAAAAGGGCTGTCTAAAAAGTCCTACGCGCATTGGTCACATCGAGGGCAGTAGAGATGTATTTGACAATCGGAACTATGATAAGTTCTCGACTGCGCTCGAACCGACAAAATACTCTTTTTAGACAGCTCCCTTCATTAGTAGAACTAACTCAAATTAACTAAACTTAAATTTTACTTGCTGTTTAAATACGTTTTCTGACTAAACTTAAATACCGATGAAGGTGTTCTGGCATCCTGCATTATTTGCTCCATTTCCGCAACAATGTCGGGATGGAGTTCCGCCACATTCTCTTCTTCTTGGATGTCTTCTGACAGGTCGTACAACTCCAATTCGGAATCCCCATTAAAAACATTGTATTTCACTGCTTTCCATTTCCCTTTTCGTATCGCTTGCCTGCCCCCCTTTTCGTGAAATTCCCAATACAAATAGTCATGTTTTTCCTGTTCTCCGGAGTTTCCCATCAAGGTGGGCAATATTGAAATGCCATCCAAACCTTCTGATGGCTGACCGCCGGCCAACTCTACCACTGTTGGAAAAACATCCCAAAATGCCGATATATGATCTGTAGTGGAACCGGGCCTAATGGTTCCCGGCCATTTTGCGATCATTGGTACACGAATGCCTCCCTCGTACAAATCGCGTTTATAGCCTTTTAGATTGGCATTGCTGTTAAAATATTCCGGATTGGCACCACCTTCTTGATGCGGTCCATTGTCAGAGGTGAAAACCAATAAGGTATTTTCGGTTAGCCCCAGATCTTCCAGTTTTTGGACAATCTCGCCAACTTGCTGGTCCAGTAAGTCCATCATGGCGGCAAATGCAGCATTGGGCTCTTTTTGGGACTCATAAGGGCCTTGGCGGTATTCAGGCCCTTTATCATAACCTTCAAAGGCTATTTCCGGAGGGTATTTTCCTCGATGTTTTTGCATGAGGTATTCCGGTGCAGCCAATTCTGCGTGCGGAATAATCGTGGCAACGTAAAGGAAGAATGGCGTGTTCTTATGGTCATCAATAAACTGTAAGGTCTTTTGGTGTATCAACTCGGGGGCATATACACCTTTTTGCTGTCCTTGATTTTCTTTAATGGGCAACGAATCTGCATTGGACCATAAATGTCTTGGATAATAATTATGGCCCAAGCGCTGGCAGTTGTAGCCAAAAAAGGTATCAAAACCCTGGTTCATGGGATCGCCTTCGGATCCCGGATAGCCCAAACCCCATTTTCCAAAAATTCCGGTTGCATACCCTTTGGCTTTTAAAGCTTCGGCAATGGTATGGGTACTATCTGGAATTGGGTATTGCCCCTCGGGTCTTATTTCCTTATTACCACGCACCACTGTATGACCCGTATGCATGCCGGTCATTAGGGTGGAACGGGAAGGGGCACATACCGTACTACCAGAATAATGTTGGGTGAACAACATACCGTCTTTGGCTAGCTTATCAATATTGGGTGTCTTAAATTTCTGTTGCCCATAGACTCCAATATCTCCATAGCCAAGATCATCGGCTAAAATGTAAATGATATTTGGTCTATTGGATTCCGATTTGGAAACTTTCGCTCCGGTGTTTTTGTCCTTGGCCTTTACATTGCAAGCCCATACCGTTAGCAATAGGATGCAGCCAAGCCCAATTTTAATAACTTCCTTCATTTAAACGTATGCCTTTTAGCTCCCCAAGAATTAACCTCCCCGATATCCATTGTTTGTTGGGTCCGTATTCAATAGGTTTGGATTTAGAATAAGCTCCTCCTGTGGTATTGGTAATAATACATGATAGGGTTGAATATTATCTGCCGGATTGTTCCAAGGCCTGTGCTGTACATTGCGCACGGTCTCCAAAAGAATCCCCCAACGAATCAAGTCCATTCTTCGATGGCCTTCGGTACATAATTCAAACTTTCGTTCATCGTACATGGCTTCCCTAAATTCTTGTTGACTCATTCCCGACCATGGCTTGTCCGGTTCAAAAGCACGTTCCCTCACCCTGTTCACATACAGATAGGCTCCATCGGGACCGTTCAACTCGTTTTCGGCCTCGGCCGCCATCAAATAAATATCTGCCAATCGAAAAACAACATAGTTTTCATTGTGGTTGAACCTTGGCGAAGTATTGTTCAAGTTCCAATTTTTCCTAAAATAGGGAAAGCTCAATTGATAGCCCAGGTATTCGGTCACAATAGTAACGTCATAGCGCAGATCGTCCAGTTCCCAATTGGCCCTATCCGCTAACTCCGGAAGTGGAATGGCCCAACCAAAACCGGTCATGTCCTGATCAATGGCCTGTAGATCGGCTTGGAGCAACTGCCATCTGGCGGGTGTTCCATCACCTCCGGGCCGATCGTTACGATTACTGGGCTCATCCCGCAATCTTGGGTTATAATCATCGGTTCTCCAAGTATCGGCATCCTCAAAAACTCCGTCGGTCGTAAAGTCAACCGCAAAAATATGTTCATCGTTATATTGATTTTCCAAATCGGTTTGATCAAAAACAGCAGCGAAGTCATCAAGCAATCGATGTGGCGAATTATTGATGATATTGTCACATTCCGCCTTGGCCTCGGCCCATTCCCGGTCAAAAAGGTGGAATTTGGCCTTTAGGGCCGTGGCCGCCCATTTTGAGGCCCGGCCCAGTTCATTGGCTCCATAAGAACTGGGCAAAAGGTCAAATGCCCTGGCCAAATCGTCCTTCATATCTGCCCTTATCCGGTCTCTTGGGAAACGCTCCAATGTTCCCAGGTCTTCCAAGGGCAGTAATTCCGTAAAATAGGGGACATCCCCCCAAAGGTTGGTCAAATGAAAATAGGCCAATGCACGCATAAAAAGGGATTCACCCAAGGTTTGATTCCTAATTTCCTCGGAAAGGTTTTCATTACCTTCGATATTGGAAATGTTTAAGGATGCATTGCGCACAATTTCGTACAATGAGCCCCAGGTACCATTCCCATCGGATACACCTTCCTGGATAAGGTAATTGTGTATTTGGGCATTTACATTACGACTTGGACCCACCTCATCCGCACCGTTAACATTGTAATTGTCCAGCCCCCGTGTCCTATATAGGGTGCCCCTGTGTAAAATACGGTAGAGCCCATTAACGGCCAACAGGGCCTCTTGGTCGTTGTTAAAAAAGTTCTCCACGGCAATCTCATTGCGCAAATCTTCTTCCAAAAAACTGTCACAGCTTGAAAGTACCATCAAAACTGCACAAATTGATAGGATAAATGTCTTGTTTTTCATTGCTGTTTTTTTAAAATTCCATTCTTACACCGGTGACTATACTTGTTGCATATGGATAAGCCCCTCCTGCAAATCCTTGTGAAACCCCACCAAATTGATTATTGGTGCTTGCAGAGGTAAAATTATTGACCTCGGGATCACCTAGGGTGAAGTCTGATATCAACCAAAGGTTTTGACCTGTTACATAAATGTTCAAGCCTTTAAAAATACTGTCCAATCGAGCCTTTTTAAGAGGAATGTCATAGGACAGGGTTACCGTTCGCAATCGAACAAAGGAACCATCTTCTATATTGAGCGTGCTGTTGGGATTGAATATGCTTGTAGAGGTCCCTGCCCTGGGAATGTCCGAGGTTTCATCAATACCTTCACGCCATCGGTTCAAAACCCTTGGATCCACGTTTTCATCGCCCCTTCCAAATAAGGATCTTTGTGTGACAATATTGAATATTTCTGCGCCAAAAGAATATTGAAAGAAAATATCCAGGTTCAATCCCTTCCAGGAAAAATTGTTTCTAAGACCCCCAAAAAAGTCGGGTTGAGGGCTGCCTATTACAGAAAAGTCCTCTTGATTTATTGTCCCATCTTCATTGACATCCCGATAGCGGGGACTGCCCAAAAAGGCCCTCCCCACCGCTTGGTCATCAATAATTTCCTGTGGGTCCTTATAGGTGCCCAAATACTCTGCTCCCACAAAGGAAGGAAAGGCTTCCCCCGGAATCAATCTTGCCGATGGGCCACCTTGATTACCGGTAGATTGTAGGTTAATGAATTCCTCATCCCCAATATCCAAAACCTCGCTATCATTGGATGTCAAGGTGAATGTAGTGTTCCAACTGAAGTTTTCATTGCTGATATTTTTGGTGTCCAACAAAAATTCAAATCCCCGGTTTTCAACGCTACCTACATTCTCTAAAATCCGATTTCCCGCTGTGTTTGGCAAATCCCTAAACAGCAGCAAGTCTTCCGTAGTCCTTTTGTAATAGCCTGCTTCAAATGAAATCCGATTGTTGAACAAGCCCACTTCCAGACCTAAATCCAATTGCTTTGTCGTTTCCCAGGTCAACCCATTTGTCCCGGGACTGTCCAAAATAACTGCGGGCACCAACGTTTCATTAAAATAATTGAACGTGGAATTAAATAGATCAAAGGAATTATACGGGGTCACTCCTTGTTCCCCCACTATTCCGTAGCTTCCCCTAAACTTTAACCTGTTAATGGTTTCCAAATCGGCCATGAAACTCTCCTCGTCCATGTTCCAGGCTACTCCCGCAGAGGGGAAGAAAGCATATTTGTTGCCCTCCTCAAAGACCGAAGAGCCATCTTGTCTTCCCACCAGGGTCAGGATATAACGGTCTTTATAGCCGTACGTAATACGACCCAGGAGGGAGGTCAACGTACGTTGATTATACCCTGATCCAACTTGATACGTTTCGGGATCCGAACCCAATGACAGGTTGTTAAACTGGACAACATCATTTGGGAAACCTTCGGCACGTTGATCTGTGCTTTCACTGGTGATTTTTTGGGCGGTAAAACCACCCAGCACGTTCACGGAATGATCACCAAATTTCTTGTCCCAGGTAAAGGTGGTCTCGCTCAACAAATCTTTGGAATTAGTTGTCCGTATACGGCCAAAGCCACCAATATTATTGTTCAATATTCGTTCTGGTAAGGCCCCCGGTTGATATTCATTTCTTTTAAAAAAGTTAAAGGTTGTCCCAAAACTGGTCTTTAACCTAAAATCCCTGAACAGTTCATATTCGGCATAGAGGTTGGCAATGATATTGGTAACCAAATCATGGTCTACACGCAATTGATGATCGGCCACAGGATTACGCTGTAGTGAACCACTTATCGGATCGGTACCCGTAAAATTACCCTCGTCATCGAATATGGTTCGGATGGGAAGGACACTGGTAATGATACTACCAAAGGCCACCTTGTTCCGCTCCCTTTTAAAGGTACTTAGGTTTAAACGTGTCCCGAACTTAAAACGTTCGGATGCGTTAACGTCAAAGTTGGCCCTAAAAGTTACCCTTTCCAGACCGGAGTTTTTAATCAGTCCCTCTTGCTTAAAATAGTTGATGGAAGAGTAGTAATTTGTGTTTTCCGTCCTTCCCGTTACGGAAAGGTCAGTGTTGTAAATTGCCCCCGTGGTGGATACTTCATCGATCCAATCGACAAAAGGCACCTCCCCGGGATTGTCAAACTGCAACGGCAAGCTTGGATTGGTAAAACCGATGGGCACCGGTGTGCCGTTGACGTCTATGGGATCACCGGGAACGAACTGGCCCGCCTCATTGATGTAATCCACATAATCCTCACCGCCCAATATCTCAATTTTATTGGCCATTTGGTCCATACTTACATAGGAATTTAATGTGAAAGTAGGCTTGCCAACAGGTAGGGAAGTACCACTTTTTGTAGTGATAAGGACCACCCCAGCAGCACCGCGGGTACCATAAATGGCAAGCGCTGTGGCGTCTTTTAAGATTTCGATGGATTCTATATCATTAATATTGATATTATTTAAATTGAATCCAGTACCCACAATAAATCCATCCACAACAAACAGGGGATCATTGTTTCCGTTGATGGAACTGTTACCCCTGATACGGATGGTTGCTCCGTTACCCGGGGCTCCGTTGTTGGAAACCACCTCGACACCCGCAGCCCGGCCCTGCAGTGCCTGATCTACCCGGGATACAGGCTGGTTTACTATCTCTTCCGATTTTACCGAAGCCACTGCGGAGACGAGTTGCTTCTTTGAAGAAGTACCATAACCAATGATAACAACCTCATCAAGTTGTTGTGTGTCTTCCTGTAGGGTAACGTTAATTGTATTGGATGTTCCCACCGTTATGGTCTGGGGAGCAAATCCAATGTAAGAGAATTCAAGTACATCGCCCCGGGAGGCCAGTATGGAGTAATTGCCGTCAAAATCAGTGGCAACACCGTTTGTTGTGCCACTGACCAATATGGTCACACCCGGTAAAGGTGTATCCGATACATCTGTCACGGTACCTGTAATGGTTTGCTGGGCCGTACCAGAAAACCAAACAGAGACCAATAAAATACATAAAAATCGCATTGTTTAGAATGTTTTCAGTTAATTTTAGTTTGGTCAGTTTTTATTTGGATAAACTTAGGCATAGACCATTCCCTTATTGGAGTAATACATCTCAATTGAGGGTACCTAATGTCTCGTCATTCTATTTTTTCGTCAAAAATTATCCGCACAGGGTATTCTGCAACATTCTTATACCCTTATTTAGATTTAGCAATTGAACAACTATTGCTTCCAAATAGTATTATCCATAATATTGACAATAATTGAGCTCACATTTTAGGATTTGAGTAAAATATAAAGGCTAAAAATTAGAAATGATCAAAAAAGAATTGTGCTTATGAAACCCCCTTTCTTGACTTCATTGCAACATTTTGTGGTATTGATGTCATTCCTGTTCATTGCAATACATGATACTTCTGGTCAAAAACATACCTCCAGTTTAACTAGGTTGAAAGTGGATGGTATAGATTTCAACATTAATGCCAATGTAGTATACCTGGATAGGATTGGCTATTTATGGATTGGAACCAATAATGGGCTTTATCGCTATGACGGTCAGAATTTACATGAGTTCCAATATGACGTTTTCAATGAAGGTTCAATACCTAATAATACGGTTAATAGCATTGAGGAAGATGGTAATGGAAACTTGTGGATAGGTACCGAAAGCTATCTGGTTTTTTACGACCGTTTTAAAAATTCGTTCCACGGGTTCTATAAAAACAATACCACCAAAATTCTTGGTACCACCACCAATGGAACGGTCTATGCCAACCTTTGGGAAACGGGTTATATCAAGATTGGACCACATAAGGATGTTGAGGGCCTTGTATTTGAAACGGCACATAACTATACCAAAGATCATCAGGTGTTACCTGACAGCAAAAAGATCAACTCATTTCTTGAAGGTAAATACCATAGGGTTTGGTTCGCCACCGACCAAGGGATATTGGGCTTGAATAAAAAAGGGAAGCTTTCCAAGACTTCCTTTACCGAGCGTACTTTTTTCCTGGCTCCGTACAAAGAAGATTCATTTCTGGCATTTACGCGAAATTCAATGCACATCCTGGCCTACAGAAAAGGGGACCGGAGACTTGAAGTTTTGGATACGAAACCCTTGGACGTTGACAAAAATTTCGTTCCCAGGGATTTGAAATATCACCCGGAAAAGTCCGAATACTATGTTTTGGGTGCCAAGAAGATTATCAAGATCAACGCCAAAGCAAATCGTTTGAAAATCAAAAACCTATATGAAAGCCACAAAAAACAGTTGACTACGACGATTTTTAAATCGCTGACCCTTGATGGACATGGAAACTTATGGGTGGCAAGTTCCGACGGTGTATTTAAAATGGTAAATGGCACTCTTATTTTTAAGACCATTGGACTGCCATCCAGCATTTCAGCCGGCACCGCCTTATATGCCCAAAAAGGTGGCCAAAACATACTCCTTGGAACGACAACCGGTGAAGTTTTGCATACCCAATATAAAAAGTCTAACGACTTTGTAGTAAAAGCAAGGGAAAACATGAAAATAGGGGCCATTGCAAAAAGCTATGATACAAAGGATGTATTTGTCGGGACCGGTGGTGTACTGAAAAAAATGACAAATCCCATGTCAAGCAAGCCATCTACCCTTAAATCCATCAAGGAGTATAAAGAGGGAATTATGGACATTATCGCCATCGACCCCAACGAAATCTGGGTAGGCCTTTGGGGTGGCGGAATCGACATTATCAACAACAGGGCTCCCTTGTGTCCGTTCAAAAAAGCCCTCATGGAAAAATTAAGGGGGCTCAACGTTTCCGTCCTACATCGTGATGAAGAAGACCTCCTTTGGATAGGTACCCGTGGCCAGGGTATTTTTGTTGTGGATTTTACGGCAGAAAGTGTATCACATTTCTATCCTAAAAACCCAAACGGATTAAATTCCAATGCCATATTATGCTTTTTGGAACATCAGGGAAAAATATATATTGGTACCAGGGGCGGAGGCATCAATGTCTACGATTATAAAACAAAAGGTTTTGATGTGTATGGAAAGAAAGAAGGTTTGAATTCCCTGACCATTGCCGCAATGGAAAAAGACCAAAATGGAAATATTTGGGCCGCCACGGTCAAAGGAATTACATTATTTGATGTTGAAAACAGAAGTTTTACCAATTTTAGTTCCCAGGACGGACTCAATGAAAACCAATTTCTATTCAACAAACACATAAAAGACAGTGAAGGTAATATTTATTTTACCAACGGCAAGAGCATTACAAAGGTCAATCCCAATGAATATAGTAAAAACAGGCAATTGGCCAGGACCCTCATAACCAATTTTGAAATATTGGGGACTTCCAATAACTTAAAAAATACGGCAAATGGGCATGGCAAACCCGTTTTGCTTACCAACCATCTTACGTTGCCCTACAATGAAAACAATATCACCATAGACTTTACTTCACTGGATTTTACCGCTCCTGAAAAGAACCATTTTGCCTATTTGATGGAGGGAGTCCACGATTATTGGATCTATACCTCGGCAAGTAACAATACTACCAATTACAACGGCCTTAAACCGGGCAACTACACTTTTAAGGTAAAGAGTACCAACAGCCATGGCGTATGGAACCCTACCCCAGCGGTACTGAAATTTACCATAACCCCTCCTTTTTGGGCAAGTAATTTGGCTATTTTGTTTTACGTGGTAGCTTTCATTTTGGCAACTTTATGCGCAATTGTTTTGATCAGAAACTGGTTTCAGATGAAAAAGAATCTTGTGGCCGAAACGGTCAGCCACCAAAAGGACAAGGAGCACCATAAAATGAAGATGGTCTTTTTTACTGATATTTCCCATGAGCTTAGAACGCCATTGACACTGATACAGGGAACCATTGAAAAGGCAATACGGGAGGGGAAGTACCAATTACAAGAGAACACTGCCCAACGGATTTATAATAATTCACTGCGTATTGGAAGGCTGATCGATCAAATTATGGATATCCGAAAAAATGAGGTAGGGGCCTTTAGACTAAAAGTAGCAAAGGGCAATATTGTGGAAGATATCAAGAATCTTAAGAAGGCCTTCAATGACTTTGCGAGTATCAATAGCATTGCGTACAAGTTCGATTGCAGTGAAAAGGAAATAAAAGGCTACTATGACCTACAAATTCTTGAAAAAATAATCTTTAATCTCTTATCCAATGCCTTTAAGTATACCGCCAAAAACGGCAAGATCAAAATTGTGGTAAAAATGGTTAGGGTTGATTTGGAGCAAAGTAATTTAAAAGAAATAAAACAGGGAAAATATGTGGAATGCCATGTAACCGATAATGGTTTGGGCATACCGGCCCAAAATCTTGAACATATTTTTGACCGTTACTATCAATCCACTAAAATGCCCGTAAATCAGGTTCCTGGAACGGGCATTGGAATGGAACTGGTGCAAAAACTGGTAAAGGTCCACGGCGGGACCATTTCCTTGGATAGTATAGAAAACAAAAGAACCACATTTACATTTATGCTTCCCATTGAAAAACAACATTATGCCGAAAATGAATTTGTTTCCGAGGAAAAAGGGAGAAGACCGTCCATCATAACGAAATCTGAATATCAGATTTTTGATGAAGTAACCTCAACCGGTGTACACAGGGAGAAAGAGCCCTTCCATAATCGCCCAACGATCCTATTGGTTGACGATAACCCTGAGCTAAGGACCATGATGAGGGAAGAACTGTTCAATGAATTTGACATTCTTGAAGCCGGAAACGGTAGGGATGGCCATCAAATAGCCCTGGAGCAGCAACCCAACCTCATCATCAGTGATATCCTCATGCCCGTGGAAGATGGTATCGGCATGCTTAAAAAAATCAAGGAAAATGAAGAGATGGCCCATCTGCCTATTTTCATGTTGACTGCAAAAGATTCAGAAGAGACCAAAATCCAATGCCTCAGCCTTGGTGTTACCGACTATATTGAAAAGCCCTTTAGTCCTGATTTTTTAAAATGGAAGGTGAAAAATGTCTTGTTCTCCAGAGCTACATTAAAGGATAAATACAGTAAGGTCATTTCTGTAAAGACCTCGGATGTTGAACTGGAGTCGAACGATGAAAAGTTGATAAAGAAACTGGTACAGATTGTGGAAAACTCATTGGAAGACGGGGCTCTTAGTGTGGGGTATCTCGCCTCTGAAGTGGGTATGAGTCGTGCCAACCTTTACAGGAAATTACAGGCAATCCTAAACGAAACCCCGGTTAACTTCATCAAAAAAATAAGACTGAAACGAGCTTCACAACTTTTGAAAAAGAACAATATGTACATTTCAGAAGTGGGTTATATGACAGGTTTTTGCAATCCAAAGTATTTCGCCAAGTGTTTCAGTAAGGAATTTGGCGTCAGTCCGGCGGAATATGTGAAGCAGTTTGGAGCAGTGAAAGGGTCTTCCTTCAAAGTTGACCTGGACGAAATTTTGACCAAGGTCAACTAGGGTAATACATTTGTTACCCCTTTATGCAACCAAGGGCGCGTCATTTTTAATGAATATGGGATACATTCGCCAACTGTAATAACGATACCAATGCTTCGAGTAATTTACTTTTGCACATTTTTTCTTTTTTTTGGGAGTCCATTTTTGCTTGGCCAAACATTGCAACCTTGGCAAAACCCCCATGTAAACGGGTTAAATCGTCTGCCTGCCAGGGCTACTTCCCACTCCTATGCCACAAATGCCGAGGCCAGGATAGGCGAAAAAGAAAAGAGTGACCGTTATAAGTCCTTGAATGGCAATTGGAAATTTCAATGGCATCCCGTTCCCGAACAGGTGCCGGACAATTTTTACAAAACCGACCTGAACGATGGGGATTGGGACACCCTGCCCGTGCCATCCAATTGGGAGCTTCATGGTTATGGTACTGCCATTTATACAAACATAAAATATCCATTTGAACCGGTTGACCCACCCTTCACTCCAAAGGATGATAACCCCACGGGATTGTATCGCACGTCCTTTGAAATTCCCAGCAATTGGGAAGATATGCAAGTGACCTTAACTTTCGGTGGTGTCAGTTCTGCATATTATGTGTGGATAAATGGCAAATTATTGGGATATAGCGAAGATAGTAGATTGCCAACCCATTTTGATATTACACCCTACCTGGAAGAGGGTAAGAATCAACTGGCGGTTAAAGTGTATCGATGGAGCGATGGGGTATACCTCGAAGATCAGGATCATTGGCGTTTGAGCGGTATCCATCGCGATGTATATCTCTCCGCTGCACCAAAAATACAGCTGTACGACTTTTTTGTTCGGACCGATTTGGATGAAAATTATAAGGATGCGGAGCTCCAAATACGGCCAAAGATCAAGGTCTTTGACGGTATGGAATTTGATGGGCAGCTTCTTGAGGCCCAGCTTTTTGATTCAGACGGAAAAGCCATTTTGGATGGGCCATTGCGTATGTCGGCAAAGGCAATCTACAATGAAAAGTACGAACAACGTGGGAAGCCCGATTTTGCCATGATGAAGGCCATGGTAAAAAATCCGAAAAAATGGAGTGCGGAGCATCCACATTTATATACTCTTGTTTTTAGCTTAAAAAGTAGTGAAGGAAAACTGTTGGAGGCCAGAAGTACCAAAATTGGTTTTCGGGAAACTGAAATCAGGGACGGGGAGTTCTTTGTAAATGGAGAATCGGTATTGATGTACGGTGTAAATCGTCATGACCACAGCCCTATAACGGGCAAAGTTGTTGGTCGTGAATTGATGTTAAAGGATATTTTAATGATGAAAAAATTTAACATCAATGCCGTACGTACTTCGCACTACCCCAACAACGAGTATTTCTATGAACTATGTGATAAATACGGTATTTATGTGATGGATGAGGCCAACCTGGAAACCCATGGCATAGGTGGAAAATTATCAAACGATGCCGCATGGTCGACTGCTTTTTTGGAACGTGCCGTTCGTATGGTGGAACGCGACAAAAACCACCCCAGTATTGTTTTTTGGTCCTTGGGCAATGAATCGGGCTCAGGGTTTAATCATGCGACAATGGCGAATTGGATTCGGGCGTTCGACCCAACCCGACCGGTACATTATGAAGGCGCGCAGACTACGGGCGGTAAACATAAAATTGAGGATAAAGTCATTAAAGACCCGGATTATGTTGATATGGTGAGCCGGATGTACAATCCTATAGAATATATGGTCAAGATGGCCAACCTCAAAGGCGAGGATCGGCCTGTAATTTGGTGCGAATATGCCCACTCCATGGGGAATTCCACCGGGAATCTATACCAGTTTTGGGATGCCATTAGAGCCAATAAACGGCTTATTGGGGGTTATATTTGGGACTGGGTGGATCAAGGATTACTGCAAAAAGCTCCTGATGGTATCGAGTACTATGCTTTTGGCGGCGATATGGGGGATACCAAAATAAACTCCGGCAATTTTTGCCTCAACGGCATTGTTGATCCAGCACGGAACCCCAAACCAGCCCTTTGGGAAGTAAAAAAAGTCTCTCAGCCAATAGCATTCGAAGCTGTAGATTTGGCAAAAGGCCAAATAAAAATTACCAACCTCCACAATTTTACAAACTTAAATGACTTTAAAGCCCTATGGAGATTGGAAGAAGATGGAAAGTTGTTGAAAAGTGGTGTTTTGGACGCCGTCGATTTAGCGCCCAACCAGGAAAGAACAATCACGATTCCTTTTAAAACACCAAAATTAAAAGCGGGAGCCGTATACTTTCTGCGCATTGGTTTTGAATTAAAAAATGATGCCCTTTGGGCCGGAAAAGGCCATGAAGTGGCATGGGCACAATTTCAACTTCCCTTTGAAAAACCTGCTAAATCGATTACCGCCAACGCTTTGGGGAAAATCACGGTTTCGGGCAACAAAGTCAAGGGGGCCGACTTTGAGTTGGTTTTCAATCCGGAAACAGGTCTATTGGAACACTATACATTTAAAGGTAAAAACCTTGTTAGGTCTGGTTTTCGTCCAAATTTTTGGAGACCAACCACAGACAACGATCGTGGCGGAGGAAAGACTCCAAAAAACCTGAAAGTTTGGAAAGAGGCATCAAAAAATCCAGAATCCGTAGACTTCACCCTTAACAAATTGAGCGATTACGAAGCCAGGGCCATTGCCACATTCGCTTTTGGAAGTGGAAAGGCCCATATGACCCTTAGTTACCTTATTTACGGGGATGGGAGCTTTAAAATCGATGCCAAATTCACTGCGGATGAAGCTTTGCCCATGTTGCCCCGTTTAGGGTTGCAACTTGAGGTGGTTGAACAGCTTCACACTATAAATTGGTTGGGCAAAGGCCCCCACGAAAACTATTGGGATAGAAAGTTGGGTGCCGATATAGGGCATTACAGTGCTACGGTTGCCGAGGATTATTATTCCTACATTCGTCCACAGGAAAGTAGCAATAAAACGGAGGTATATTGGTTTTCCCTGACCAATGAAAACAATATTGGGCTTGTGATCCGGGCAGAGGGCGAACCACTGAGTATGAGTGCTTGGCCCTATACTACTTGGGATATTGAAAATGCACTCCATACGTACGACTTGAAACCAAGGGATTTTATCACTGTGAACGTTGACCACAAACAAATGGGTGTGGGTGGTGATGACAGTTGGTCGCAAAAGGCACTTCCCCATCCCGAGTATCGCCTAACTGCCAAGGAATACACCTATTCCTTTACGGTAAAACCCATAAGTTCATTAAAAGGAATTGGCCGAGCTCCAAAAGTAAAACCATCCACTTCAAAATGAAGACGACCATAGGGCTTCTTGTACTTTTTTCCCTGATTTCCTGTAAAAAGGACAATCAAAGAACCACAAATACAGCTATCGACCTGAAAAAAAATATCCTTCTCGTAGTAGTGGATGATTTGGGCTGGGCAGATGTAGGTAGATATGGTAGCAGTTTTTACGAAACCCCAAATATTGATGCGCTGGCCAAAGATGGTATTTTATTTACCAATGGCTATGCTACTTGTCCGGTCTGTTCCCCCTCCCGGGCAAGTATCCAAACGGGACTGTATCCCACAAAGGTGAACATCACCGATTGGATTCCAGGAAGGGCACATTACAATGGGGCCGAACCTGAAAACCGTTGGTTGTCCAATGAATTTGCCAATGAACTGGCCTTACCTTTTGAGACTATTGCGGAAACACTCCAAAAGCGAGGGTACCAAACCTTTTTTGCCGGAAAATGGCATTTGGGCGAGACCGAAGATTTTTGGCCCGAAAATCAAGGTTACCACATTAATAAGGGTGGGTTTAATATGGGCCGCCCAGACCGAGACAAGAAAAAAGGAATCAACGGTTATTTCAGTCCCTACGGTAATCCAAGATTGGAAGATGGGCCCAAAGGAGAATATCTCACCGATCGACTGACGAATGAGGCCGTCGACTTTTTGGAGCAATACAAAGATTCGAATTTCTTTATCAACCTATCTTTTTATCAGGTGCACACCCCACTTCAAGCAAAGGATGAAGCGATAAAAAAGTACATAACAAAGCGAAAGCATCTTGACAAGGATACTATTGGTGAACTTGATGAAAACCCCAAGTGGAAGGCAGGAAATTTTAAAAACAAATCACATAAAGAGCGTTTTGTTCAGGCACATCCCACCTATGCCGCCATGGTGGGCAGTATGGATGAAAATGTGGGCCGTGTAGTAGCTAAATTGAAGCAACTGGATTTGTATGACAACACCTTGATAATTTTCACTTCGGATAATGGTGGCTTGTCAACAGCGGGAGGATCGCCCACTTCGAATTTGCCTTTACGTGCGGGAAAGGGCTGGTTATATGAAGGTGGTATTCGAGTACCCTTCATCATCAAGAACTTTAAACAAAAGCGGGCTGGAAGCATCAACGATATCCCCGTGACCGGGGTAGATATTTTTCCAACCATTGCTAAAGCCGTTGGCTTTGAAACCAACGAAACGGACGGCAGGAATATTCTGGGCCTTAATGATAAGGAACGTCCACTTTTTTGGCATTACCCCCATTATGGCAACCAAGGGGGCAATCCAGGAAGTGCCATTCGTAAAGGGAAATACAAACTGATCCACGATTTTGAAACGGGCGAAAAACTACTCTTTGATTTGGAAAAAGACTTGGGCGAAACAAACGACCTTTCCAAAGAAAATCCCAAAGTAGTTCACGACCTGTATGTAGAGTTGGAAGCATGGCGAAAAGAGAACAATGCTCAGATGATGCGACCTAACCCTACTTGGAACAAAAATGAACGAATTGTTTATTAGGAAAAGTGCCCTAGTACCGATGGTACTTGCTTTGATCTGTACGGTTATGGTTTCGATAACCATAAATTCCTGTGAAGATAAAAAAACACATGCCATTGACAGATCAAATATTGTCTTCCAAAAGATCTGATAGATTTTGGAAACCTGTCAGGTCTTTACAGGGATACGCAACAGGTTGATGAATTTTCATCCAAATGCACAACAGATTTACATGAATAAAAAACGAAAGTAAATAAGAATTATGTCAATGCACAATGTAACGAGTAGACTTTTGCTGATGATTCTACTGTCATTTTTAATATCGTGCCGATCAAAACAGGAAAAACAAGAAATGGTGTACAAGCACCCGCCAAACATTATCTATATACTGGCAGACGATTTGGGCTATGGCGACTTAAGTTGCTATGGACAACAGCGATTCAACACCCCGAATATAGATGCACTGGCATCCCACGGAATACGGTTTACCCAGCATTATTCCGGTTCCACGGTCTGTGCCCCATCCCGGAGTACCTTGATGACGGGGCAACATACGGGCCACACCCCTATAAGGGGCAATAAAAGTATTGCTCCTGAAGGGCAGCACCCCATTGCGGATGAAGTCCTAACGCTGGCCGAAGTGCTCCGGGCCAAGGGATATGCCACTGGCGCGTTTGGCAAATGGGGCCTTGGATATCCAGGTTCAACGGGAGATCCTATAAAACAAGGCTTTGACACCTTTTATGGGTACAACTGCCAATTCATAGCGCACAACTATTACCCCTACCACCTATGGCATAATGAAGAAAAAATCATGCTTCAGCAGAACGAAGCGGACAAGGAGGGAGTCTACGCCCCAGAACTGATCCATGAAAAGGCACTGGCCTTTATCGAGGAAAACAAGGATCAACCTTTCTTTGCTTATATTCCCAGTATTGTTCCACATGCAGAGTTGAAGGCACCAGAAAGGTACATGGCAAAATACAGGGGCAAACTGCAGCCCGAAAAATCATATAAAGGCTGTGATCCGGGTTGCAAAAGATACAAGATTGGGGGATACGGCTCCCAACCCGAAGTACATGCCGCTTTCGCAGCAATGATCCATGTATTAGATGAACAGGTAGGGGAAATCGTAGCCAAGGTAAAAGCGTTGGGTATAGCTGAGAACACCTTGATTTTTTTTACTTCGGACAATGGTCCGCACCTTGAGGGAGGTGCCGACCCCAATTATTTTGATAGCAACGGGATTTATAGGGGTTATAAACGTGACCTCTATGAAGGGGGCATCAGGGTACCCATGATTGCCCATTGGGAGGGGACCATAACCCCTGGCCAGACCACGGATCATGTATCGGCTTTCTGGGATGTATTGCCCACGGTGGTGGAATTGGCAGGGGCCAAGGTCCCGGAACAGGTCGATGGCATTTCATTCCTTCCCGCACTACTTGGAAAAGAACAACCAAAACATAAGCATCTGTATTGGGAGTTTCAGACGCAGTATCGCAAACCTGCCCAAGCAGTACTTATGGGGGGGCGGTGGAAGGCTATAAGGAAAGTGAAGGACCAAAATTTCACCCCAATGGAAATCTATGATTTGGAATCGGACCCCGGAGAACGACATAATTTGGCGGCAATTAGGCCTGAACTGGTGAAAAAGGCCCTGGCCATTATTGAAAGGGAACGTATCGACTCCCCAGTACCTGAATGGAATTTTGATATAGGGAATAACTAAAAAATAATACGAAAAATGAGACCAAACCATTTGATTGTCTGCCTGCTTACCGCACTATTGGGAGCGGCCTGTACCACTGAAAAATTCCCAATCCAGATCAATGAAAGTTTTCTGGAAGCCAAGGCATTTACCAGAGGCAACCGCCTTCATGTAAGTACCGGAAAGATTGATCGCGAATGGGAACTCACTGCTGCTGGATTGCTCACCAAAACCGTTGAAAACGATGCCCAACGGCCCAGTACAACAACCGAAGGACATTTGGCGGATTGGAACCTGACCGGTATACTGTCCCCGGATACGAAAGGCCGACTATTGGGACTTTCGGCCCAGCGGGCCAATGACGAAGGTTTTACTTCGGAACATCTGGAGGTTGTGGCGGAATTCGAATATCCTGAACAAGGCATCCGACTTAAGTATGTTATCTGGGCCTACCCCAAGGCCCCTGGTATGCGGACCCAACTTTTTGTCAAAAAGTTGGCAAACTTTCAAGTGCCCGATAACCAAATAGGGAATGCCAGGGCCGAATATCTTCCTGTGGACACTGAGGGGGTGACGACCAAATTGATAGGATATTACAATCATACCCAACGTCGCAATACATCAAAAGATGAGATTCTCAAAGAGGAAATTACCAAGGGAGCCACCGACTTTCAATGGCCCAGTATCATTGATCTACAATCGGGCAATGATGGATTGATGCTCATACAGGAATCGCACAAATGTGTTAACCAGTCTGGGGTAAATACGGGCGGTTTCCATATTGATGATTATGGGGTATATGCTTCCGGTCTTGGCATAGGGGCTGGCGACCTTACCAACGAATATAGGCCAATATGGGCTTACTGGCTTATTGCATACAAAGGTGATGATAGCCATCGGCAATTGGCATTAAAAGAATTTGATCGAATTCGCTATCCCATCGACTCCAAAAGGGACATTTATATCATGGCCAATAATTGGGGGAGCGGATCGACCAAGGATGAGAGCCTGTACGCTTCCCGGGAGGCCAATATCTTGACCGAGATACAAAGCCAAAAAGACCTTGGAATAGATGTACAACAGGTGGATGACGGCTGGCAGGGCCTCCAATATAAGACATGGGATGACGTGCCCACGGCCAACAGCAAACAGTTTGGCCAATACGATGTGTATCCAGAAGGGTGGAAGAACATCAAGGCTTCCGCAAAAAAGGAGGGGATCAGGCTGGGTCTGTGGGCTGCTTGGGGCATTCCCGGCGAAGATTTGCTGAGGCACTATAAAACCGGTGGGTTTGCCTATTATAAACTCGACTTTGCAAATCTGGATACCTATGAAAAATTCCATGGGCTCGTCGATAAGGTAAGGACCTTTATCCTGGCCACTGACCATAAAGCACGCGTTAACTGGGACGTTACCGAAAACCCCGCCAGAATCGGTTATTTCTTTGGAAGGGAATACGGCAATATCTATCTTGAAAACAGAAAGCCCATAAACCCGCCCCATGTATTGTACCACCCTTATTTGGTATTGCGTGATACATGGCAGGTGGCCAAATATACCAACCTGAACAAATTTCAGATAAGCATACAGAACATTGATCGTGTAAACAGGCAATTGAGTGATGCCCATTTGCACAATCACCCCTATAGTGTGGCCATTGCATTGATGGGCTCTCCCATTTTTTTTCAGGAAACCCGATATTATTCAGAAGAGGCCCGGGACCAGATTCGCCCAGTCCTAAAAGTGTATAAGACCCATAGGGACGAAATGTACAAGGGCTTTGTATTCCCGATAGGTGAAAAACCGGATAATGCGAGTTGGCCGGGGTTTCAAAATTATAATCCTGATACCGATTCAGGGTATCTCATGGTTTTTAGGGAAATCAATAATAGAGAGGCTGCCAAGTCCATGAAACTCCATTTTATAAAGAATAAGACCCTTGTATTGACAAACGTCATGACGGGTACGACCGAACACAAGAAAGTGGATGCCGAAGGACATATTGATTTAGGGATTGCCGATGCTGCGGACTTTAGGTTTTATAAATATGAAATCAAGTGAATATCATCAGAAATGCAAACCTTACATTGGTGTGTGCCATACTGGTTTTGATTGCCATTGGTTCCTGTAATCTTAAAAAAATGAAACCTATGAACCACTATTTGAAAAACAATGGGTTGCAAATGCATATTGGTAAGCTATTTTTCTTGAGTGTTTCCCTATTAGTGGTTTCCTGTTCCAAGCAGGAAAAATTGCAACGCCCCAATGTACTTTGGCTGGTGGTTGAGGATATGAGCCCATATCTGTCTTTCTATGGAAATGAACATACCAATACCCCAACCTTGGATTCGTTGGCAAAGAAGAGCATCATTTTTGATAAGGCCTACTCAAATGGTGCGCAATGCTCTCCGGCCCGAAGCACTTTGATTTCGGGGATTTATGCACCTATGTTGGCCACGGATTGGCATCGCGAAAGAAGACCCGTTCCCAAAGAATTTTATTATCCCATTTACCTAAAAAGGGCGGGTTATTACACTTCAAATAACAGTAAAACTGATTACAATGACAGCAACCGGCCTAAAAATTTATGGGACGCCTCAAAAAAAGGAGCTACCTATTTGAATAGGTCGAACAGGACCCAACCCTTTTTTTCCGTTTTCAATTATAATGGTACCCACACCAAGCGTATTGCCACCCGTGATACGGTTGATAGGAATCCAAGAACAATACATCCCGATTCCATTGATTTGCCAGCCTATTTACCTGACCTGCCAGAGATTCGTGACGATATCGCATGGCATTATGATTCCGTTTCCAAAATGGATAAATGGGTTAAAAGGCGCTTACGGGAATTAAAGAATTCCGGTGAACTGGAAAATACGATCATCTTTTTCTATTCAGATCATGGAGGGTGCTTGCCAAGGGCAAAGGCCTTTGTTTATGAAGTTGGTACCCAAGTGCCGCTGCTTGTACATTTTCCGGATAAATTCAAACATTTGGCAGGAGTAAAAACAGTGGGCCGTGATAACCGCTTGGTCGGCTTTGTTGATTTTGCTCCCACAATTTTTAACCTTTTGGATATTGAAATTCCTGATTTTATGATGGGGCAACCTT
This sequence comes from Muricauda sp. SCSIO 64092, assembly GCF_023016285.1. Classification (GTDB taxonomy): domain Bacteria; phylum Bacteroidota; class Bacteroidia; order Flavobacteriales; family Flavobacteriaceae; genus Croceivirga. Next base: position 1,343,838 of record NZ_CP095413.1, on the reverse strand, counting down.
TTTTGGGGAAAAACTTGCCCAAACCCAAAAAGGAGCTTTTCATGTACCGGGCCAATCAAGAACGGAATTTTATTCCATCCCGTGCCCTTACCGATGGAAAATACCGGTTCATAAGGAACTTCAATACGGCTTACCCAAACGGAACACGACAGTCCTATCAATGGCAAATGCCATCCTACCAGGCTTGGGACATGGCCTATTTGGAAGGGGATACGGATTCGCTACAGAGTGTATTCTGGAAACCTATGCAACCATTTGAGTTTTATGACACTGAAAATGACCCTTACGAAGTGAAAAATCTTATTGATGCCCCGGAGCACCAGGAAAAAATAGGCCGTATGAAAGCAAATTTGCTTCATTTTATGAAGTCGAAAAGGGATTTGGGACTGTATCCGTGGTCAATGCGTAGAAAAGAGGATAGCATCCCCTTTTATAACTATGTCAGAAATACCGATCAAGACGTGGCGGCCGTAATTGATGCGGCGGCTTTGGCCAGCACCGCAACACAAATCGATCTGCCAAAATTGATGGAATTGATGGAAAATGGGGATGCGGCTTTACGTTATTGGGGCGTTTTGGGCATATTGCAACTTTTTGAACACGGACGTTTGCCCCAACCACCAATCGTGGAAATCACTTCGATTTTCAAAAATAGTGATGAGGAAATCGAATCCAGGCTTCTTGCTGCTGAACTTTTGGTGAAACATAACAATGACCAAGACGCCCTTAACTATATTCTGCTAGAGGTGAAAAACAATCATTTTACGGCTTTTTCTGTGCTTCAAAATCTTGGAAATAAGGCAAAGCCCATTGAAAAAGAGTTATTGTTACTGGAAAACCACCCCAAGTTAAATCAATTCTACATTCGTTCTACCCTTATTAATACGGGATATTACGGATATCAAGGGCTGTTCCCTAAAAAAGGGGAAAATGTGGGGTGTCAAGAAGCAAAATCATGAAGCATAACATTGTTATCATATCCCTTTCTTTGGTGTTTTTGGCATGTTCCCAAAAAAAAGGGGAGGAGGTCCCTAAACCGATTTATATAGACCCCAACTATCAAGGTTCGTGTGACCCTGAGATTGTATTCGATCCCTCTTCCGACACCTATTTTATTTACTATACTGCTCGGCGCTCAGGTAAACAGAATACGTTTTTACAGACCCCTATAGGTGTTGCTTCATCCAAGGACTTGGCAAATTGGAGATTTGAAGGGTACTGTCAATTTGATGGAGCGCATGATTCCAAAGATGCCAAAGCTACCTTTTGGGCACCGGCAATTATAACTACCAAGGACAGTTTGCATATGTTCGCCACCTTTAAACCTGATACGCTTACGGTTAAAGGGCCATGGGGAGGGCGAGGTTCCATTGTGCATTACACCACCTCCCTGAACAGTCCCGTAACGGGCTGGAAGAAAAGGAAGGTCATGCATGCTGACACACTTAGCACTTTGGATGCATCAACCTATTGGGTAGGGGATACGGCCCATCTGTGGTTTATGGCCAAGAGTGCAAAGTACCGGAATCAGGATTATACGCTCATACACCAGACCACAAAAGATTTTAAAAACTGGAAAACCATCGATCAACCCCTGGGCGATGTTTACCATACCCAAGTAACGGGAATTGGTTATGAAGAAGCACCGTATATATTTCGGTGGAAGGGCAGTTATTGGCTTATAACCGACCCACACCAGGGCTTTGCCGTGTATCATAGCAAAGATGCCTCAAGGTGGGAATTTCAGGGGCATATCCTTAAAAAACCGGGTAAAGGAAAAATGGATACTGCCCGCGCGAGACATGGCAGCGTACTTGTAAAGGATAGTCGCGCTTTCTTATTCTATCATGTGGAATACAAACGGGAATATGATGGCAAACCTATTTATGAACAGCCTCTCGAAAATCGAACCAGTGCACTGCAAATGGTAGAGTTAAAACTCGCCGACGGTACATTAAACGCTGATCGGGACAAAAAAATAAGCCTTTAGAAGGGGATATGGACAGATAAAACCCCTAAACGATACAAATTTTCCTACCTAAGACCGTAGGGCAACAATTACAACCCTTTTTTGAGACGTCCGGTATGAAGGATTGATATACTTTAAGTTATTGAAAATCAATAACTATGAAAAAATTAACCCTTCCCTTATTTTTACTGGTGACTGCTTTTTGCTTTGGGCAAATACAACGGCTTACCAATTTTGAAACAACAGGGCTCAAATCGAGCACCTTGACCCTTTCTCAAAATAAATTGTTTTTTGAAGCTACCGATTCGGAAAATGGCAATGGTCTTTTCTTTTATGACCTGGCCACCGAGTCCATCACTTTTGTCAAGGATATCAATCCCTCTGGTGAGGATGGGTTGGTATCGGTAATCCCTTTTGACAATGGTATTGTTTTTAGGGCCACGGATGGCGTGAATGGTGCGGAACTTTGGTTTTCCGATGGTACCGATGCGGGAACCTACATGATCAAGGATATCAACACCGGGGGAGGCAGTTTCCCTGAGCAAATGATAGCATTCAATGGTTTGGTATTGTTTATGGCCAATGATGGTACCAATGGAAAGGAAATGTGGAAAAGTGATGGTACCGATGCTGGAACCCAGTTGCTTTTAAACATTGCTCCTGGCAGTGCCGATGGCACTCCGGCAAATACGGACATCGTTTACGGAAAGAACAACGATTATGTCTTTTTCAGGGCCAACAACGGCTCACAAGGTTTTGAACTCTATATCAGTGATGGTACTACCGCAGGGACACGCCAGGTTCAAGATCTGTTTGCCGGAGGCGGCTCCGGAATGGGAGAAACCACGGCGGAGCATGCAGCAATCTTTAATGGCACCCTATTTTTTAGGGGCCATGATGGGGGTGCCGCAACGGGTAAGGAATTGCGGTATTTCGATACGGGTGACGAGACCATAAAGTTGGTAAAGGAAATCAATCCTGGGGCCAACCAACAGGCGGATATCAAAAATCTTTTTGTTGTAGGAAATAAGTTGTTTTTCAGGGCAAAACAAGGAAATGAAGGTGTTGAGCCTTACATTACCGATGGTACGGAAGCCGGGACCGAAAAAATAGCCGACCTGCGCTCCAATGGAGGTTCAAATCCAGTTTATCAATTGGGTGACCCCGCGACCGGCAGGATTTTCTTTAGGGCCAATGGGGGGGCTGGCAATGAGCCATGGGTGAGCGATGGTACTGCAATAGGTACCAATCAAATAATCGATTTGATTACCAATGGGGCCAGTAACCCAAATTTTTTGGGCTTTTTGGACGGATATGCCTATTTCAATGCCAATACGAATGATACTTCGCCCTTTGGAAACGTCGGAAATGAACTATTCGCCACTGATGGGACAAATGTGTTCCTGGTTGAGGATTTAGTTCCCGGTAGCACAGGGAGTACAGTCAATACAAATACTGTGGTAACCAATGGGAAACTGTACTTCACCGCCCAACAAAACCTTTATGTTCTTGAGCCCGCTCAATTTGTAAATACAACATCGGTGGACGATTTTACCGGAATAGCGGTCGGGACGATCTCTGCTCCAAACAGTTTTCAATTACAACTATCCGGGCTTACCCAATCCATTACGATTACCCCTCCTGATGGCTTTCAGGTCAGTTTAAACGAATCGGACGGTTTTACCAGTGCGGCTTTCCCACTGGAACCGGACGCTTCAGGTACTATTGATCGGACCATCTATGTTCGGTTTGCACCTGTACTCACGGTTACCTATGAAGATAGTGTTCTTATTGAAGGGGATGATATTTTTACGGGCAGGGTCCAGGTTACGGGGGAAGGGTTGGCTCCCCAACCACAGGGACTATTGGCCTTTGACACCTTTAGCGACCCGGGATTGCCCAATGGATGGTCAGAAGGACCTGAAACTACAGGTTTTGTTACTGTTGTGGATGATCGATTGAACATCGCCTACGACCCCGCGGTTCAACAAAGGGCAACAGCCATCAGGACATTCACGGAAACCTCTGGAGTAGTGTATTTTGGATTCATTTTCAATACTGACAGGCAGACTATGAATGCCCCGGTTTCCATTAAGAATTCAATTGGAGATGTAGTCGCTAGAATAGATTTCGAAAATGGTATTGAGTTGGTAACGGGATTGGATTCTGAAGGAAACCCAACGTCAACAGTAGTGTTTACCGACCGCAACGCCATTGTCCCCAAAGATTTTGACCATCTTGTTTTACTTAAGATAGATACGGACAACAATACCATGGGTTTGAGTGTAAATGGAGTTGAAAAACCGGAGGGTCAAGACGTACCGCTATTGAACCTTACCTCAAATGTTGCTTCGTTGGAAGTGTTTGTTCCTTATTTATTTGATGTAGGTAGGATACAAATGGATGATGTCATCATCGGAAGTGTTAATAAATGGGATTTGCGAAGACTGCTTCTGGAAGCTTCGGAACTGGCTGTGTCAGCCGAGGTAGGCAGCAATCCTGGTGAGTATCCCCAAGCGGCTGTGGATACCTTCTTTAATGCGATCAGTATGGCCACGTCCGTATTTATTGATGGAATTGCCCAAGAAGTAATTGACCAGGGTCTTGTTGACCTATCCAATGCCATAACCACATTTAGGGATAGTATCGTAAAATCCTTGGCGACCATCACGATTGACCCAAATAAAAGGCATGGGTTGAAAGATGGGTTGTTTGGTTATAATAATAGAAGTGTAGATCAAGCCTGGAGTTATAAAAACCCGGAATTTGTGGATGCCCTAAAAGCGGGAAAAACAGGGTGGATGCGATACCTTTCCGGTACCATAAGCGATCCTTTTAACATGAACACGGGAGAATATGAGTTGGAATGGATAGAGCAATTCAGAAGGGTAAATAATCAGGTGAAAGCCTATGAGCGTGTGGAAGTCAAAGGGCCGCAATTGGTCTATGATCTGTATCAAGCCCTTGGAGAGGCCGGTGCCAAATTGATTGTTACCTGGCCTGGATTTATGGCTGGCCCCGAAGAAGCCCGCATTTTTGCAAAGTTTTGCGAGGACAATAACATTGTAGTGGAATATTGGCAATTGAATAACGAGCCGTATTTCTTCCTGCCGAATAGAAATCATTGGTTTTACAATAATGGAGCCGATTATGCCGCTAAAATGGAAGCGTTGGACCAGGCTATCAAAGAGGGGTACAGTGGGGCCCTGACCGCACCAAATGCCGATTGGGGTGTGGATTTCAGCGGGAACTTTTCCCTGGGTGTGCGGAATTTTAATCCGCAATATTACGATGTCCTATCCTATCATTCCTATGCGTCTTTCAATAATTCCAACCCCGCTCCCGATTTGGCCATCAGAAATGCCAACGCGGGCATGAAAATTGGGGGGACCGATGCTCCTACAAAAGCACGGAACGTATACGGTGAGGATTTTAGGTATTTCATCACCGAATTCAATGTCTTCAACAACGGGTTCGACAAAAGCTATTATGCGGGAATGTACAACGCCGAGTTTATGATCAGGAATACCGTTTTCGATAATATGGATTATTTGGGATTACATGTTTTCAATGTGGATGTTGTTGTTCCCAATTTCAATCACAACAGTCTCTTGGACAATGCCTTCGCTTCGGGGACCGATGTGGATGCGGATGCCATTGAATATGGATTCAATATTTCCACTCAGGGAGAGGTTATCCTTATCGCTGGTGAAGCTTTGAACAACAGTAATTTTTCATTGGACACCGAGGTCACCGGAGGTGAAGTGGTTGCCGCTGAGCATCCCAATAGTTTGGTCTCCGAAATACCAGCGTTGTTTGCAAGGGCGTACAACGGCGCAAATAACAAAGACTATGTATTGATTTCCAATAAATCGAGTATTCCCCATGAGATCACTTTACAAGGTATGGATTTGCCTCAAGATGTTCTGGTTACTTCGATTACCAGTGACGATCCCCTGGTTCTTTCAGGGATTTTACCCACCCAGGAAACCAAAGATTTATCCAACGGAAAAATCACCGTACCAGGATACAGTATGACGCGATTGGAATGGGTGGTTGGTCAACGTACGCCCAAAACCAATAGGATCTTCAAATCTGAAGTTACTTCATCGGGCCTACATTTGAAATGGTGGGAAGATGACCAGGCCGATGGTTATCGAATCAAGATGGGCCACAACCAGAACAGCTTAAACCAGGTGATTGAGATTACGGGGAGTGAAAACAACGAATACCTATTGCCATTGAGCTATGGAAAACAAACAAACATAGCGGTTACCGCTTTCAATTCGGTAGGTGAAAGTGCGATTTCGAATATCATCAAGGTTAAATATGAACGTCCACAAAAACCAAAATTGGTAAGGGTAAGACCAAAAGATGGCCGGGTGACCTTGCTTTGGGAAAGTGTTGCCAATGCCAATGGTTATAAGGTCTATTATGGAACGGATAGAAATCAATTGACCGAAGAGGTCGAGGCCAGCAATACCAGTGGTTTTAATCTAAAAGGGCTACAGAACGGACAAAAGTATTTCTTTTCGGTCAGGGCATATAGTGGAGCGGGAATCAGCGATCAATCCCGTATTTTAAGTGCTACACCGCAGGCAACACTACCATTTGCCCCCTATGACCTTAGAGGTGGCGAAGATTCCAATGGCACGGTTAACCTGACCTGGGATGAAACTGCTTTTACCAATGGCGGGACCTTTAATTTATACCGAAGTTCCGAGCCGTGGGATGGATATCAGTTGGTTGCGGAAGGTATTGTTGGGACAACGTATTCTGATGGTTCCGCTATGGAAGTGGGCACGTACTACTATATTGTAAAGGCAGAAAACAGTTTGGGGGAAAGCTTTTATCCCTCCAACATCCTGACCGTGGTGAAAACCGAATCAAGCAACGGAGGTACAACCGCGTTGACCACTCAACTCAATTTGGAAGACCAAAAGCTGTTGCAGCATCAAATAGTCCTTAGAAGAAACCCTGTTGTCAACCAAATTGATCTGGCAATACCAAATACGGTGGAGGTGAACGGGTACCGTGTGTATGACGTACAGGGAAAGATTGTAAAGACTGGTAGAAAACTAAGAAAAAGGACCGAGATGCAAATTTCCCTTCGTACACGATTAAAGGGGTTATATTTCTTGGAGTTGGATACCAATGTGGGGAAACAGACCATAAAAATTATCAATCAGTAATTGTTGATGGAGATTCCAAGCTATTATAACGGGTCGTAAAGATTTTAGGTCACAAAAAGAGGTTGTCCAAAAAGAAGATTTTGTCGGTTCGAGCACAGTCGAGAACTTTTTAAAGTTCCGAATATCAAATACATCTCGACTGCGCTCGATGTGACCAATGCACATATGGACTTTTGGACAACCCATTTGTGTTTTTATTGGACTCCCGATTTAGCCGTTCATTGATGTAATAAAAAGGGGCCGGTGCTTTTTTCAGAAAGGGTTTTAAGCCCTACCTATGTTGATAGGAAGAAGATGTCAATCTTGGATTGTTAAATCGATTTTGGTAATGGAACGCTTTGGAAGGTTCACTTGAACAGCGGTATTATCCGAAGTTACTGTGCCGGACAATTGTTGGCCATCGATGGTGGTGGTCTCACGCCATTGTGTATAAACCACATTATCCGCGATTTTTTGATTGTCACTCAAGGCAATGCCATAATCCGTATACGAAGTATCGGACATATTCACAAAATAAACGTTTACTTGGTTTGCTTTGATAAACGCCCTACTCTGTAACTTCCCCAATTCCGTCAAATCTTCCCCATCGATATCCGTCATCGATATGGGCCTTGAATAAAGAAGTGGGGTCGAGGCTGCCTGCATAAGGCGGGTTCGTAGCTCATCCTCCAAATTATAGTTCCACCACATAAAGCCTGTCATTCCCAAATCGGTTTGATCCCAAAGCGTAACCATGGCCGCTTCCGCATTTAAAAAGACATCTGGATTTTCGGTTTTAACCTTGTCCCAGTGCGGTTCTGTTGCCCAGAAAGGTCTATTGTCTATGGAGTTGAGATCGGTAATCAATTTATCCTTGGGCCTAAACTGCGGATAGTAGTGGGTTCCATAAATATCCATATCGTTGCCCCATCCACTTTCCATCAAAATCTGGACCCAATTTCTTTTATTGGGGCCAAAATCCTCATAGCCTACCAGAATAGGTAGGTCAAAGCCGCGGGTAGAGGCCAATACCCGTAACTCAAAAATGGTTTCATGATATTTTTCGGGAGTGATGTTCCCTTCATTGTACACAAACTCATTGTCAATGCCCAAGTAATCAATAGTGATGCCCTTTCCATTCATAAATTCAATAAAATCTGCCAACATAATCGCATACTGCTTGGGTATGATTCCCGTATTATCCTTGACCCAATCCGGAAAGGAATTTGTACTCCTCAGTTTTTTGCTGGCAAAAATCTTTAGGTCCGGTTTAACCGATAGGGCGGTGGTAATGGAAGTCAACATAGGTTCATATTGGGACTCTACAACAACACCGGGGCCCGGATGTGCTGGCCGTTGAATATCACCATAAATGGATATCCGAATGCCATTCATGCCATCGTTCACAAAATAGGCAGTTGCTTTTTCTACGGTATTGGTCCTATCGGGCCAGCCTTTTAGATCAAAGAAAAAGGCATCTATTAATTTGCCCTGGTCGCTGGTATTGATAATGCTGCTTATTTCGATTGTGGGTTCTTCATTTTGATTGCCATTTTGCCCTTCTTGCTGTTCTTCTTCAGTTATTTGGGGGTCATCCTGGGAACCTGAACTACAGTTGATCAAAAAAAATAACGGAAGTACAAAAACCGAGTGTGCTAAGACCTTTCTCATGGATATGGATATTTAAAGCAAAATACCGTGGCCCCAACCAGCATTCAAATGCGCCTCTCAATTTGCAACAAATAAGGACCTACTTTGATATTTTATCCCTATTCAACAACCTATCGCCAAACAATCCAGTATTCCTAAAAATCAATGACCATTATCCATGTTGATCCCTTTTTATGCAACATGCAACATTTTTGCCCATGTAATGAGAAAAATGAAATTAATTATCGATTTATATTAGAATTCTGAAAATTCAGCCCTTTTCATGGGTTGATACACATCTAAGAATTCCAATCAAACCAAATAGAAATCATGAGAAAATTTATCTTTTTGTTGTTGGCCTGCAATGTCACTTTTTGGAGCTGTGATGAGGATGATTCCACTGCGGCCATTGACTACGGCGCATTGGATGCGATAATTGCAGAGGCACAGGCGGAAGCGGACCCTTCAAAGGAGGGAGATCGAGGTGGTGATGTTGTGTTCGGTGCGACGCAAATTCTACAAGATGCCATTGATAGGTACAGTGCATACAAAACAACAGCAGTCAATCAAGGCACCGTTGATAGCGCCATAAATTTATTGACCTTGGCTTTGGAAACCTATCGCAACAGTATCGTGGTCATCGATAATGCCTCACTGTTACAATCCATTTTAGCAGCACAAGGGATATTGGACAATGCCGGGCCGGAAGGTACCGAAATAGGGGATTATATCATTGGTTCAAAAGCAATTTTTCAAATGGCCATCGATGCTGCCCAGGTGGTTGCGGATAATGCAAGTGCAACGCAGAGTGAAATAAATGGGGCAGAAACCGATTTGAATGTGGCTACCACGGTATTCGAGGCCAGTGTAATTGCTGATACCGATTTTACTGCGTTGAACGATGCCATAACGTCAGCACAGGAATTGGTGGACAACGCGGTTGAAGGCACGGAAAATGGTCAGTATGCCGTGGGATCAAAAGCGATTTTACAAGGCGCTATTGACGCTGCCGAAGTAGTTGCGGACAATCTGGCGGCACAACAGTTGGATGTTGACCAGGCGCTTATGGATCTTAATACAGCAGTGGCAGCATTTGAGGCCGGTAAAATTGTACCACCAAGTTTCCTGACTTTTGAAGGTGACGATTACATCAAAGTGGACGGATTTAAAGCGGTCACCGGAGGTGGGGCAAGAACCTGCGAAGCATGGGTAAGAACAACGTCTTCGGAAAACAACATTATAATTATGTCCTGGGGTGAAAACTCAAGCGCCCAGAAGTGGGATGTAAGACTGCATAATGCCAATAGGGCACTTCGAGTCGAATACAATGGTGGTGGTGTAGTGGGGACCAAGCCCTTGAACGATGGAGAGTGGCACCATATTGCCATTGTGGTTCCTGCTGAAGGAGTGCCTTTGAGCAGTGTGTTGCTTTATGTTGATGGTCAGCCTGAACCTACCACGGCTGCTTCAGGTGGCAATCCAATCAATACCTCAGCGGTCAACGATTTTGAGATTGGAAGAAGTGCTGCACAACCCAGCCGATACTGGATAGGTGGATTGACCGATATCCGTGTTTGGGACGACGCAAGGACAGCTGCCGAGATTGCTGCGAATTATGATAAAAGACTAAATGGAGACGAAGCAGGTCTCATGGGATACTGGAAACTGGATGAAGGCACGGGAAATACGGTTCAGGATTCGAGCACCAATGGAAATTCTGGAACTTTAGGTGGTGATTTGGGTGAAACGGCCAGACCTCTCTGGACAGAAATCGATGCCGGTTTTCCTTTTGATCCATAAAGCTACCTTTTAAATTTGTTCCAAGGGCCCGCAGTTGTCATGCGGGCCTTTCAATCCATGGTTTAACCGAGGGAAAATACCGAGCTTTCCCAAGTAAGGTAAATACAACATCAAACGGTTGTCAAGCTTTCATTGACGGAGAATCAAAAAAAGACCTCCTTGGACCGGACAAGGCGGTCACGGCCTGGAATCTTCCCCCTTTTCGTTTCATGGGGTTCTTGATGGGAACATTTCGTGGACGGCCTACTTGGCAACCCTTAAAGCCTCTGCATAGGCATTGGGCAGTATACTTCCCTCCACTGCTTTGGCCGCTTTTTCCACGTCGTATTCAAAACGGATAAAATCCACGGAGATACCATCCTTTTTTCCCTTCGCAAAGTTCCCATCAATGGTTAAAAGCACATAGCATCCCCTTTTATCCCCATCCTTGGGCTTACCAATGGAGCCAATATTAATGGCGTGACGATACAATGATGCTTCATTTTCGGGATCGGGCAAAGTTTTGTGATAGGGCTTATGGGTGTGTCCAAAACACATCACATCGGCATTGGCATCCCTCATAATTCGCAATAGGCTCTTATCTGCCCTGTCCTCAAAAAGGTATTCATTGATACGCCGGGGACTCCCATGTACCAATAAAATCGTTGCCTTTTCCCCGTTTAGTTGAAACTCCAAATTAATATGTGCGGGCAATGTTTTTAGATAGGCCCGCTCTTCATCGTTCACGATTTGATTGGTAAAGGAAATGGAAACGGCCCCATTGGCTTTTTCCTCATCACTTTTATAAGCACATCCACAGTCGTCGCTCCTCCTGCCTATGCCAAAGTCATAGTTGCCCGCGATGGTAGGGATTTGACGTTTACGGATTTCATTGATGACCTCATTGGGCCAAATATTGTAGCCTACCAAATCCCCAAGACAATAGGTGGCATCCGGACGGTGTTTTTCCAAATCTTCAAAAAAGGCTTCCAATGCAGGAAGATTGGCGTGAATATCGGAGAATAGTGCAATTTTCATGTCAGCTGTTTTTAATTGTAATGATTTTCCATACGTAAATACTTGAAATAGCCCCCAAAAGAGGTACTATGACATACATCCACAAGTGAGTTGGATTTCCCCCGATCAGGGCAGGTCCAATGGAACGGGCGGGATTCATGGAAGCCCCGGATACCGGACCTCCCATCAATGCGCAGATCAAAACGGTAAAGCCAATGGAAAGTCCCGCCATCAACCCCTGTTCCTTGGATCCCGTAGCTACATTTATGATTACGAACATTAGGGTAAACGTTAAAATGAATTCCATGATAGTAGCGGGTAAGAGGCCGTTGGAGGGCAAAGTTTCCCCCATTGTGATGGTTTCGGGAAACATTGCTCTTAGTATTGCGCTTGCGGCAATGGCCGCGATGATTTGGGTAAGGGTGTACCAGACCGCCTTTGGTGCTTCAATTCTTTTTGCCACGAAAAACGCCCAGGTAACTGCTGGATTGAGATGTGCACCGGAAATCTCACCTATGGCATAGATGACTACCAGTACCACCAGGCCAAAAACAATAGCTACACCCAGATGGGTCACCATTCCATCATAAAGTCCATCTACAATGATGGCCCCCGTACCAAAGAAAACCAACAAAAATGTGCCAATAAATTCAGCCACCAGGGAAGGCCAGATATTTTTATCCATCAAACGGTAATGGATTTTTGGTGTTCGCCAAGATGCATCAACGTATTTGATCGATTGGGATTTTCGCTTTCAATGTTGCCAAAGAAACCCTTTTTCATTGGCTTTTTGCTTACCAAAATGCAATTATTGTTCAAATCTTAGGGTGTAAAGGGTTGAAAATAGTTTTTTGATATCGGTTGATTTCATAATTGCTTGGCCTTATTGGTATTGTTCATTTAAATACTTTATTCTGGAGGATACGTAAAGCAATTCCATGGCAATGCGCTCTGGGGAAAACAAAGAAATCTCTATTTGTTTGGGACCGTCTTCCGGGGCGATTCCTTCTTCCACGAAAATCCTGAGTATACCATCATCCGTTAAGTTCAGTGCTTCAATGGCAGTGTAGGTAACCTGCCAAGTTTCAGAACCGGATTTTACAGTATAGGCATAACGTTGGTTCTTACTGGCATTGCCCACCCTGAAACCATATGCTTCCAGGGAGGCAAGAGCTGGAAAGGGTTCCTGGATCGGTTCAGTACCAGCGGAGAGCACATTGTAATTGTTCAGGTTATAATACAGTAAGCCCGTCCTGAGCCAGATAGTGGCAAGTTGGCTCTTCTCTTTGTTATGTTTATCGACAAAAACTATAGTGAGGTCTTCATCATTTTTGTTGCCTTTGGCAATTCTCGAAGCCAATTGATCGAGCAATACCTTTCGGTCTTCTTGAATTGAAGAATAGGAGCTTTCAAATTGTACAATGGATTTTACAATTTTGTTTCTAAGCTTTTGTGCCTGAACCCCATTTTGAAATAGGATCATTACCGTAAAAGCGGTGATAGTTAAAAGTGTTTTCATGGGACATTTATTTGTTTATCGCAATAAAACGATTAATTGGTTAAAATTTTTTTAGCAACAATCTTCATTTTCAGGAAGGTCCTGGTCAAGAAAATCCCCCATGACTTCCTTCATGGCCGCCCAGTTCTCCTTATCAATGCAATAGCATACACTTGTTCCCTCAACCTGACCTTTAATAAGACCCAGGTTTCGCAGTTCCTTTAGATGTTGCGATATCGTGGGCTGTGCCAGACCAATTTCATCGACCAGATTGCCACAATAACAGTTATCCATTTTAAACAGCTGTTGCAAAATTGCGACACGGGCAGGATGTCCGAACGCCTTGGCAAAAATGGCTATCTCATTTTGATGGGCAGTAAATATTTCTGTCTTGGCCAATCCCATATTCATTATTTAATTGCAATATTACAATAAATGTATTGTTCCGGCAATAAAACTTAGTTAAAATGGCTGTCTTAAGAGCTATAAAAACAGGTAAGCTTGCTTAAGTAGTTTGTTTTACGGAACAACAGGTCAAGGTCGGACATAAAGGACATTTTAAACATAGTAGGGGAGGAACCGTGCCTAGCGCCATACAATAGTTGTTTCCCGATTTATTTCCGTTGCTTTCTTAACCACCAATCAAGCCTTGTGTCAGCTTTGTAGTTGGTAAGTTTTGGTTTGGTTTCTGCCCGTTCAATTTTCAATTCCTTCAAACTTGCCACAACTGACCAAATTGTTCCAAATTGTTCCTTTTTTAAATCCAGGCATATACATTTGTCCGACAAGATTTCCTTGGCCTTTTCCAAACTCATTTGGTCAACCGCGGACAAACTGCTTTTTAAGCCGCTATAGCGTTCCCCACTTTTGCTCCATTCAACACCTCCCTGGTCAAAGACTTTCATCCCTTCGATCATAAACTGATTGGTGATATAGATAAAGTTTTGCGTTTCCTCCGGGCGTCTGACCCTACTTTTTTGGAGGGAGGATTCAACCACCGCAATGTCCCCTGTCCTGTCCGCAATCAGAAAGTTATTGGCTGATGACACTTTTGTTGACTGAATAAGTCCAATGGCCTCATTGGTGGTTTGGCAATTTTCCAACACCTTTCTGACCACAAAATGAAAGCTGATTCCTGGTTCTGGTTCCTTACCATTCACAAAAGACATGGCAATCGACAAGCCTTTCTCGTTGACACCATCGGAACGTCCAATAAAGACATCGGATTGCCCAATATAAGCGAACTTGTTTTTTGGGGCAATCAGGCTACTCTCCGTAAACTTTTTAAAGGCAAAAAGCATATCGTAATTTCTTCCTACGATGACCCCGTCATTGTTCCTATGGGCAAAAACACTGCACTGCCCCGTTGTGTTGAACATGCCTAGACTTAAAAGGAAAGCGGCAAGTTGTTCCGGAGCGGCTTTAATTCCGTCGGCAAAGCCTTTTATCTCTTCCACTACCTCAGGATAATAGCTTTTTAGTACTTCATAGGAAGAGAGTCCAAACTCCATTTTCCGTTTGCTTATAGCAGGAAGTGAAAAGTTGGCCTTGTCATGGAGCAATTTGCCGTATTTATGCCCCATATCATAAAAATCGCCGTATAATCTTGGGTGATACATTTTCTTTGATTAAAAATTTATGCCCAAAACCAGTTCCACGCCCAAATCGAACGTATAGACCTTGGAGGTTTCCAATTGTTGAAAAAAATCCACCCCAAAAACCAATCCATTTTTTTGCCAGGGAATTATGCGTAGTCCTTGACTGGCACCAATGCCTATAACAAAATTGAAGGAGTTGTTACCGTTCAAATCTTCCACGATTTCATAACCTATGGGAACGTTGCTACTCGCAGAAGCATACACTCCCTTAAATAGCTTTTTATAGAGAAAGTAAAGCTCGGGACGAAACACAAATGAATTGACATCGGCATAACCGTTTTCTTCGGCTATCCCAGGTCTGGCCCAGGTCACTTCAAAGGAGGTTTCGTAGGGCCTGATGAGTCCTTTTTTACTGTCCACAAAACCTGTATAGCTTATACCATAACCTTCAAAATATCTGCTTCGCATCCCCTTCAGGGTGATGAGGTTAAACCATTGCCCAAGTTTTTGTGCCATGGTTTCGTTTTCTTTGATGGGCTTGAAATTGGCCTTTGAAACCAGGGGTTTGGCTTGCCGGTAAGCCTTTGAAAATGCATGCATGCAGTATTCCAGGGCGGCCCTTATCCTTTTTTCGTGAGTAGCATATACTCCTGCTTTATCGTACAGGCCAAAGACATCATCTTCATTGTGCTTTATGCTAAAAATCTCTTTTAACAGCCCATCGCGTTTTTCACAAAAGACCATTTCAACATGTACCCGTGCAATTCTAGCGATGCCTTTATTCATTCTTCGTTTGGACTCCTGTACATTCAGTGCCTTTAGCTTAATATAAATGGGCGTACTCCGGCCATTTTCTTTAAAGGACAGTCCATAAAAAGTTTTTATGGCTTTTTCTGCCCCTTCTTTTAAAAAGAGTTCTACGGGTTCCGCATTTACATTTTCCAGTACCCCTAAATGCTTCACCGTTCGCTCGTCAATGACCGATTGAATGAAAAGACTATCCGTTTTTTGGGTAGTGAATGGAATTGATCGTAATGATACCATTTCCTGACCATATGAAGACAGTACTGCCAACAGGCATAGTGATCGTAAGATATGGGTCTTCATCAATTCCCTGTATTTGAGGATACGTAATGGACTTCCCATATTCGGTATTCGTCGGTATCATAGGTGACCACCATTGATTTTCCAGAAAGAAAATGAATATGGAACTTCTCTTTTTTCCCTGCTTTGGATTCGAGCTCAATATATTTTCCGTTGGCATTGAATATCCAGGTTCCATCGCCCTGCTTACCTTCCGAAACCGATACATAGGTGCCATCCCTATTCAAGGACAAATAATCCTCCGCCTCCTTTTTTGGAGGAAAATAATAGCTCTCATCATCGGAATATTTATCAAGATGCCAAATGGCGTATAGGTCTTCTTGATTGATTTTTTGGGCGTAAGAACCTACTGTGCACAGCATAACTACAAGTAACGATAGCTTTTTCATTGGTCATTTTTTCTTGTTCAAAATGGTATCCACGCATTGTTTGGCCGAGCGTATCGCATCGTGGACATTGCCCCAGTTTGTTCCATCCGTATAGGCATCTCCGGCAAAATGGATTTTGTCCTCTATAGGCTCCTGTAGTTTGGCAATGGTCCTGTATGCTGTGAAATCACTTACATATGCCCCTTTTGCGTGGGTAGTGGTAGACCAGTTATGGGTCAAGTGCTTGATATAGTTTCTACTTGCTTTCCCGTCAAATATGCGGTCCATTTCCGCCAACATTTCCATTTTGAACTCATCTTCCGATAAACTTCCATATTCCCTTGCCTTAGTCCCAACTGAAAAAAGTCCCAAGACGTTCATTTTGCTGTCCTGTCCCCAAGCGGCATCATAAAGGGATACATGTCCATTGGTTTTCGGATGTATTACATAATCAACAAATGATGGATAAAACTTTTCCTTAAATGCAAAAAACGCCTTAAATCCGTCCCAGTAGTCGGTGTCCTCAAAAGCCTGTAGCTTTTTCTTGGGCAAACCAGGTGTGAATTTTATAGCCTTTGCTTTAAGGATGGACACCGGAACGGTAAGTATGACCTGGTCAGCCATGTGCAGTCCATTGTTGGATGCCAAGGAGATTTTGTTTTGGGTGTAATCTATGGAATGAATGGATTCGTTGTACTTGATGTTTTCTTGAATGGACGGTGCTATAAACGTTTTGAAGAAGCCAAGCCAGGAGTTGTTCTTAAATTTTTTATCATTGAAGGTGTTGAGTGTGCCCCGAATCAGTTTTCCGTTGTCCCAAACCCCATACACATCGTTTGGGGAATACCCTATGGTCTGTATTTCTTTTAGGGCAACTTGGGTATCCACCAAGGGATTAAAATTGATATGGTCCATGGAAATCCATTCCGCACCGAGCGCAATTGGAAAATCCGCAAAAGCAGTATTGGTTTGCATCCTTCCACCAAATTGCGAAGCAGCTTCCAGTATGGTAAAATCAATTCCTTTTTGTCTTAATAGGTAACCGGCGGACAAACCTGCGGCACCTGCCCCAATAATCATGACCTTACCTGGGAAATCCAAACCCTTTTGTTTCTGATTTTGCATGGTAAAAGAGTAAAAAGGCATATGCAGGCCCAAAAGTCCACATGCTTTGATAAAGTCTTTTCGTGTCATTTACTAGTGCTTTTTTGCTACAATGAGTGCCATCGTTTGTAGGACGCTCTATTGTTGTTGGGCAACCTTGGCCAACCCCAAATTCCACTCCTACTTAAAATGAAAACCATAGTATGGGATGCGGCTTTTCATAATGGGGATTTTATTGAATTTGGATATAAGCATCATTCATTTTTGTCCAATACTTTCCCCGACCTGATTTCATTGCCATCCTTATCCAGAATTTCAAAGAGGGCAGTGTCCGTTTCGTCCACGTATAGTTTAATGCGTTCCCTTCCCTTGGAATCGTAAATAAACAGACCTGTATTTTTGTTTTCCTCTCGACCAAGGAACATCCGATACACATTTATTTCCGAATCCAGGTACTTTTTGAATTGTTGATATTCCAAGTTTTTCTCAGATTCATCCATGCCCTTTGTTTTCCCAATAAACTCATCATATAGTTTTTCGACCCTTACGGAATCCACCCTTTCCCTAAAAAACATGCCGTACCATCTTTTCCACTCTCCCTCATCCAGGTATTCGTCCTTCATTATCGCCATTATCTGATCATTCTTTTGTTGGTCAAAAGTGATTCCTGCAAAATTCTCTTCATCTGTTCCATCGTAGTAGATGCCACCAATTTCATCACCAACCCGATTAAAGAACAGTAGTCCAGGTAAATCCCTATTGGTGCCAGGTTTGTTGGGTACTCCGTGGGTTGTGGCAAGTGCCTGTTTTTCTGGATTGCTTATTGAGATGTACAGATGGCCATCGGGTCCAACAATACTTAGGCGTTGGGCCTTTATTTCTTCCGGGATTTTAGATTTTTCGGCATGTGAGGCGACCAGGTATACTACCACGGCCAGTAGCGCGATCGTATTGACTATGGTCAACGTTTTTTCCGCCATGTTTTCCTTAATTAAATGATTTAGTTGAGATAATCGGTGATTTCCACATATTCAAAATCCGGTGAATCCATAAACATTTGCCTAAGTGTATGCACGTGTCCTGAACCGTAGATTAGGAGAATACGCTCCTCGTTTTGTAAATCGGTAATATCGTAGGTGTTGGCAAATATTCGAATATTACGCCGATACCAACGTGCCAATGCATCGGCTCCATTGTACCAATCCCCGGCCCCAATGAGGGATAGTTCCGTAAGGTATCCTTGATGGTTTTTTAATCGATTGGAGGGTTCATTGATAAACCTGAGGTACTCCTTTAACGGGATTTCGGTTTTTAACGAGTCTTCAAACCTTGATTTTTTAAGGTAATCGTAACGTCTCGATTTTTCCAAATTCCCTGTGGAACGAAGGTACTTTTCCTCGTCATAGTTTTCCCAGTCCATGGTTACGCCACACCATTCCAATGGTTCGGTATCCGATGCATAAACCTTTTGGTGCCCCAATCTTTTCGCAAGTTTGAAACCCACTTGATAGGTCTCGCTGGTGCGCTTGGAAATATCAAAAGTGTCATTGAGATAGCCCTTGAAGGATGCTGTTAGCACACTATCTTCACTTACCCTGGGATTTTCCACCAATATTTTTGTCGGTTGGAACTTTTCCAAAGCATCCAGTACCATATCCAATTCCTTTTGATGTTCCTCACTTAAGATATCAAAAGAAAACTTGGGTTTATAACTGTCCAATCCAGGGTTGCTGAAATGAAATAGGCCCAGTACCGAAACACGGGCCTTATGCTTGCCCACAAATTCTTTTGGACTAAAAGGATCAGGTATGGATTGATTCCCTTTTTTGATTTCGCATGAAATTACAGTTAAAACACTAATGGAAATTAGGATGCTATTTTTCATGTTGTAACGGTTAGCTTTGTTGTTATTTGTTTACTTGTTGTAGTGCGGATCGATCTTCTTTCCGGCTTTGCCCATAATTGGGGTGTGCCGCAGCGGAACGTCACCTGGCGGTTTGGTCCCTTTGGGTCCAAAATTCCAGTTCACCTCTTCAATTCTATCTTTTCAAGGGTCAGGGGATTACATTCCTTACTTTTTACCAACGATTGATTTTTACCAACCGGACCTGTGCTAAAAAACGGCTTCAAAAGTAAACCAGCTGTTGTTGCTCCATTTGTCAAAAAGTCTTCTTTTTTTGGGAAGTGGATAGGGTAGCGGGATTCTTGGTAGTTGACCGCCAGGGTTTATTGCCATTTTACCTCCTTTTGATCAGGAAGTCAAGGGTATTGGGTCACTGGTGTGGTATGTTTGCAAGCTAAGGCGAAATCTACTTGGTAATAGGCCTACCTGGGAACGCGTGTATATTGTAAAAAAGGCTTAATAAAGCCCATTGGATCCTAAAGCATATCTTATGCCTTAAACTGGGAAGGTGAAATTTTATAATGCTTTTTGAACAACTTACTGAAACACTGAATATCGTTAAAGCCAAGTAAATCGGATACCTCATTGACCATATATTCACCGGATGCCAATAACTCTTTTGATTTCATCAGTTTTATGGCATTTGTATATTGATGGGGGGTTTGTCCAAATACACGTTTAAAGGAATCGTACAGATGAAATTTGGGAAGGCATGAGATGTTTGCCAACTCATCCATGGGTATGGGCCTGTTCAAATTGTCATGGATGTATTCCCTTGACAGCAGTAAACGTTTAAATACTTCAATTTTTGTGCTGTGTTTTTTTGATTTTATCCTTTTGGCAAGCTTATAAGCTGTTAGTTGATCGCGCTGTAAACTGAACAGTACTTCGATTACAATTTCTTCCATATCCAGATGGTCCAGTTTATGGTAGGAAGTTTTGCGGTGCAGTGACTCAAGTACGCGACCGGAAGTATAGTGTTTGGCCCCCAAGGGTATTTCCATAAAAAAATGTTCCCTTTCAAGCGGTTCATTCGGGTAGTCGATCAAAAACTCATCGCATTTGGTGTGGAACGTATAAAACTGATTCAGCAATGCCTGGGATACGATGATACTCAATACGTCTATGCTCTTTTTTCTTTCGTTCATGTAATTCCATCCCTTTCCGGGATTGGTAATTACAAAATTGCCATGGTCCACTGGTAAATACCTGTTTTCAAGTTCAAAACCACCATGCCCTTCCTTAAAATAAACGATGGTAAGGTTGTTGTTTTCATAGGTATAGCTATCCAACGAGTTTTTAAAACGCATCAAATAGTTTTTATCCCATTCAAAGGTTGGGGCTTCAACAGTTGTGCGCCTGGAGAAAAAATCATAGTAGTTACCGCCGAACAAATGGGTCATTCCAAAGCTTTTCTGGGGACTAAAATACACCTGCGGTCCGTTTGATGCAATAGAAGTCTTTCAATACCTGCGTTTTTGCTTGTTTGGGACAATCTTAAATTCTGGTTCCTCCGTCCATCTTTGGACGAACCTTAAAAAAATAACAATGACAAGTTGGGAATAATGATAAAGTCAATTAATACAAAAGGAATTATTAAATTCATGGTGCTATGAGCCGGTAAGGTAATAAGCACAATTCCAAATTTGTTGCATTGAATATGACCAAAAAAATCGCCATCCTCTATGCTTCGGTAGACGGACAAACGTTAAAAATTAGTAATACCCTTGGCAGTCAACTACAAAAAAGCCATCACAGTGTTGATTTGTTTCCAGTCGGTGCTTTTGATGGGGATGTCAAGGCCTATGACCTATTTGTCATTGGTGCCAGCATTCGATATGGGGTCCATGACAAAAGGATAATTGACTTTATCAACACACAAAAAACACAACTAGACTCGGTTAAAACAGCATTTTTCTCCGTAAACCTTGTGGCACGAAAGCCAGAAAAAAACGCCCCGGACACAAATCCTTATGTCATAAAGTTCTTTAAGACCATAGACTGGAACCCCACTTTGGTTACCGTATTTGCTGGTAAACTTGACTACAAAAAATACCCTTTTTTCGATAGGATCATGATTCAATTTATCATGTGGATGACCAAAGGACCAACCAATAAAAATGCAGAAATTGAATATACGGATTGGAAAAAAGTGGAGGAATTCGGAGAACAATTGAACGGGTTATAGGGCATGCCTTAAGCGCTACCGCTATCGGTTGCCTGCACAAATCCATTACACTACGGTTGATTTTGAGTTGACCTCAAGCAAGATCAAATGAAACCATCTGGGGCATGCCACGAGTTGAACTGCCTTTAAAAGTTGCTGCGCCTAAGGAATTGCCCATGACATTTATCATTATAATTTAAGCGGCTTTTGGCTAGCTTACAGCTTAGTTCGTACCCATATGAAAAATGTATTTAATCGAGTAATGAGGTCTTTACTCCCCCTTTTTAACACAAAGGCCGCAGCGGTTTACCTTTTGGTGTTTGCTGCATCCATAGGTGTAGCCACATTCATTGAAAACGATTACGGAACAAGTGCGGCCCAAAAAGTGGTCTACCAAGCCTGGTGGTTTGAACTTTTGCTTTTCCTTTTTGGCATAAGTGTCATTGTAAATATCCGGACGTTCAACATGATAAAACAGAAAAAATGGGCATTGCTTATTATCCATATTGCCATTATTGTGATTTTGATCGGTGCTGCCCTCACCCGCTATCTGGGGTATGAGGGAATGATGCACATTCGGGAAAACAGTTCATCCAACAGTTTTCTGTCATCCAACAACTATTTGAAGTTCCATGTAAAGAAAGATGGCAAGGATTTTTATTTTGACGAACCGGTATTCTTTGCTTCCTTGGGGGGCAACCATTGGGAGGGATCCTATCTGGTGGATGACAATCCCATAAAGGTAAAAGTCACCCAGTTTGTACCTAATCCAAAACGGGTGCTGGGCGAAGCAAGTGACGGGAAGCCTACACTGCAAATGGTGGTCGGTAGCCTTGATGGTAGGGAAAATCACTTTGTCATGGAAAATGAGGCCCGACGCATTGGGAACCTGTTGTTCAATTTCAAGGAAAGCCAATCGACCGGGGCCATAAACATTCGTTACCGCAATGATTCCTTAAAGATCAAGCCCATCATGGCCCTCACCCAAACCAATATGGCCACCCGTCAACGGGATACCCTGTTCCCGGGTCATTATAGCCCATTGCAGTTAAATGCCTTATATTCCGATGGGTTCAATACGTTTGTTTTTACGGATTTCAAGAAAAATGGACAATTACAGATCCAATCGGAAGATCCAAAGGTCAAAAACGAAAGTATTGTTGCTTTGGCACTTGATATCGCTGTGAACGATGAGTCGAAAAATACTTATGTGTTTGGGAAACAGGGAAATCCAGGAAGCTCACAAACCATGCAGTTCAACAATATGGAACTATCGGTTTCGTATGGGGCCAAAGAAATGACGGTCCCCTTTTTCATTCGGTTGAACGACTTTATCATGGAGAAATATCCAGGCACCAACAGTGCTTCCTCCTATGCCAGTGAGGTGACTTTGATAGATAGGCAAAATGACCTAAATACGGATTATAGAATTTATATGAACAATATTCTTAATTACGGCGGCCATCGGTTTTTTCAGTCCTCCTTTGATACTGATGAAAAAGGAACGTATTTGAGTGTAAACAGTGATTTTTGGGGCACCTTGATCTCTTATATAGGTTATGCACTACTTACCTTGGGAATGTTCATGACACTTTTCAGTAAAAGGACTCGCTTCTACCAGGTTTCCCAAAAAATCAAAAAGATAAGGGCAAACAGGCCAACTCTTGTCCTTTTGGCACTTCTGTGTACTTCCATTGGCCATACACAACCCATGGAAAATGTGGATTATACGGCCCGTGCCGTAGAATTGTCCCATGCCGAACAATTCAGCAGGTTGATCGTACAGGATTTCAAGGGAAGAATGAAGCCGGTCCATACCTTGTCCAGGGAAATCTTTCGAAAAGTGTCCCGTAAGGAAAGCCAGTTCGGATTAACGGCCGATCAGCTGCTGTTGAGTTTATTTGCCGATAAGGAAACCTGGCAGGGAGCCCCCCTGATCAAATTGGGTAAGCACGAGGACCTAAGGGACCAGCTGGAACTTCAAACGGAATACGCGGCCTACACGGATTTTTTTGATGGAAATGGAAAATACAAGTTACTGGCTGGGGTCCGCAAAGCCTATGCCATGGAACCCGGAGATAGGGGTGTTTATGAAAAAGAACTCCTAAAAGTGGATGAACGCGTGAATGTGCTTAGGATGGCTTTCTCAGGGCGTTTGCTAAAGCTGGTTCCCAACCCCAACGACTCCAACAATGCCTGGGTTCCCATTATTACCCATATCCATGGCCCCAATGACCTGCACGGTGCCTCCGATAGTGTAACGGATATGTTCCACGCTTATGGGGATACCCTTAAAAAGGCGATGACTACGGGAGACTACACAGAAGTCAATCTTGTATTGGAAAAACTTCATACCTATCAGCAAGAGCATGGGGGTGGCATTATTCCATCCGAGTCAAAAATCAAAGCAGAGGTATTGCTCAACGAATCCAAAGTGTTCACGCGTTTAGCGGTATTTTATATTTTGGTCGGTATCG
The DNA here is from genome assembly GCF_023016285.1 of Muricauda sp. SCSIO 64092. Lineage (GTDB taxonomy): Bacteria > Bacteroidota > Bacteroidia > Flavobacteriales > Flavobacteriaceae > Croceivirga. The sequence continues at coordinate 1,320,033 of NZ_CP095413.1, read as the reverse complement.
TGCTTTTGGGCTTGCTGTTCGTTTCGGTCTTTAAACCCAAGCTGAAGCTAAAAGGGGTGTACACACTGCTCTTGGTATTGATCTTCCTTGGTTTTGTAGTACATACCCTTGGTCTTGGGCTACGTTGGTACGTTTCGGAAAGGGCCCCTTGGAGTAATGGATATGAATCCATGATCTACATCGCCTGGACGGCCACCTTGGCGGGCCTGATTTTTACCCGAAAATCTTTAGGTGGCCTTGCAGCCACCACAGTGTTGGCAGCCATCATCCTTTTTGTGGCCACCCTGAGTTTTCTGGATCCGGAAATCACGCCTTTGGTACCCGTTTTAAAATCGTATTGGCTTACCATTCATGTGTCCTTAGTGGCGGGCAGCTATGGTTTTTTGATGCTCGGTGCCATCATTGGGCTCATTAACCTAACCCTAATTGCATTCATACGGGGGTCAAATAAGGACCGGGTAAAAGGAATCATCCAAGAAATGTCATATATCAGTGAGCTCACCTTGGTTGGAGGGTTGTTCATGTTGAGTGTTGGTACCTATCTTGGGGGCATCTGGGCCAATGAATCCTGGGGAAGATACTGGGGTTGGGATGCCAAGGAAACCTGGGCCCTTGTTACCATTCTCATCTATGCCTTCATCCTGCACATGAGGTTGATTCCCAAGTTTAGGGGGCTCTTCGCCTATAACCTGGCCAGTATTTTTGGTTTGGCCTCCGTGATCATGACCTACTATGGGGTAAACTATTACTTGTCCGGCCTACACTCTTATGCCTCGGGCGACCCGGTCCCTATTCCCAATTGGGTCTATATTGTTGTCGTTTCCATTGTCGTCCTCAGTAGCTTGGCCTATTTTAAGAATAGAAAATATCCAATCATGAATTAGGGTCCCAATCCCTATGGCCCAATAGGTTGTTTTACCGGTTTATATTCTTTACGTTAAATTTCAAATAGCGCACAAATTTTTATGGATTATGTTGTAATTTAAGGGGATGTAATTCAATGGAATAGCGAACAAATTCAATTATAGTCGTATGGAAAAAAAAGACCAAGACGCGGAGTCCAAATCGGCAAAAAACATAAGTAGGCGGGGGTTTATCCGAGGTGCAGGATTATCCACTGCCGGCAGTGTATTGCTCAGCTCAAATGTGCTTGCCTTTGATTATAAGGAACAGCCAGCCAAAGGGAAAGAATTTGGTCCTGGGGCCATGACCATAAAAATGAAGGTCAATGGCATAACAAAATCGATTAGTGTAGAACCGAGAACAACTTTGGCCGCTGCTTTACGAGATCATTTGGGACTTACGGGGACCAAGGTCGTTTGTGATCGGGGTGCTTGTTCGGCATGTACGGTTTATTTGGATGGAAAACCCGTGAATTCCTGCATCATGTCCGCCCTTGATGTTGGTGACAAAGAAGTAACCACTATAGAAGGGATTGCAAAGAATGGTGAACTGCACCCAGTTCAGGAAGCCTTTATTGAGCACGATGCATCACAATGTGGATATTGTACACCGGGAATGGTTATGTCTTGTGTCCACCTTGTGGAAAACAACCCTAATCCCAATCTGGAAGATGTAAAAGATGCCACTCGGGGTAACCTTTGCCGTTGTGGTACCTATCCACATGTTTTTAAGGCAACCCTGGAAGCAGCAAAAAAAATGATATAACATGGATACTAGAAAAGAAAAATTCCCATACGGTATTCCAGGACATAATTTGGGCGAAATAGAGCGGGAAATACCTATTGAAGAACCGCCGGTATGGCCTGTCAATGACGAATTGAAGGTGATTGGGAAAAGGGTCAAAAGAATTGATGCCCTGGAAAAAGTGACCGGTAAGGCAATTTATACCTCGGACATCAAATTACCAGGTATGCTCTACGCCAAGATGTTGCGTTCAAATGTGCCGCATGCCACCATTTCATCGATAGATGTATCCAAAGCACGTACCCTGCCGGGCGTACATGCCATCCACCTTATAGAAAATACCCCAAAGGAAGGCCAGGAAAGTGGCACCAATACGTATCCGATGGTGAAATACGTTGGCCAACCGCTGGGAGGTGTCGCCGCTGAAAGCCTGGAAATAGCGAAAGAGGCCGTTTCATTGATCAAAGTCAACTATGAGAAAAAACCTTTTGTCATAGATATGGAATCCGCTATGGAAATCAATGCCCCCATTGTATTTGATGCGCCCATTACCCAACAGCAGGATGGTGGCGATGTTGGTGAAACGCATGATGGCAGCAAAGGGGAAGGTAATGTTAGGGGACCATCCACCAGTAGTTTTTTTGGTGGACCCAGAGGGAACCTTGAAGAAGGTTTCAATGAGGCGGATGTTATAGTGGAAAGAACGTATCGCACACAGGTACATACACATATGCCTTTGGAGACCCATGGGGTTGTGGTAGATTGGGGTGCCGATGTTATGACGGTCTATGCCTCCACTCAAAATACGGCCGCGGTCAGGAATGAAATGGCAAGCGTTTTTAATTTGCCCAAAAGTAAGGTACGGGTCATCTGTGAATTTATGGGTGGTGGATTTGGTGCCAAGCACAGTGCAGGAAGTTTTGGGCCTATGGCTGCAAATCTGGCCAAAAAAACGAGTCGGCCCGTTTGGTTGATGCTGGATAGAAAAGAAGAACATCTGGCGGAGGGCAATCGTCCCAATTCCATACAATACCTAAAAATAGGGGCCAAAAAAGACGGTACCTTAACAGGAATCCAACAGCGTTCCCACGGAACGGCGGGAGTGGGGCTTGGAGCTGGGGTAGGCCGTATTGCCCAAATCCTTTACCCTTGCCCAAATTTTGCGACCGAACAATATGACGTTTTGACCAATGCAGGGCCTGGAGCGGCTTGGAGGGCACCGGGTAATGTGCAAGGTGCTTTTGGATTGGAACAGGCTATTGATGAAATGGCCGAAAAACTGAATTTAGACCCTTTACGTTATAGAGATCGTATTGACACCAGTGAAGTAAGAAAGGTAGAACGCCAGAGGGGAGCCGAACTTTTTGGGTGGTCCCGTCGTCAGCCCCCGGGAAGCAGCAAAGGTGTGGTGAAGAAGGGACTTGGAGTAGGTCAATCTACATGGCCACGCTTTGTGACCTTGGATTCTTCCGTCGAAATCAAAATTCATAAAGGCGGAGGTGTAGAGGTAAGGTCAAGTGTCCAGGACATAGGAACAGGAACAAAAACCATTCTTGCCCAAGTGGTTGCAGAAGAGTTGGGCCTACAGGTAAAAGATATTAAGGTGAATATTGGGGATACGTTTTTCCCGGTAGGACCAGGTTCCGGTGGAAGTGTGGTCACGGGTTCCATTACCCCGCCCACGCGTAACGCAGCTTTTGAAGCTAAAATGGCCTTATTAAAACTTGTGGCCAAAAAATGGGAAACGGATTCATCGGAATTGTATGTCGAGAATGGTCAAGTAGGCCATAAAACGAATACGGACTTAAAAATGTCGTTTAAAGAAGCGACTAAGTTGATGGGTACCAGTCAAATCAGCAAAATTGCCAGCCGGACGAATGATTATGGTGGTTTTCAGCAACCTTGGGGTCTGGCTTACGGTGATTTGGGATCGGTACAATTTGCGGAAGTCAGTGTTAACACGGAAACAGGATTCGTAAAAGTAGATCGTATTGTGGCGGCGCACAGTTGTGGCAGACCACTTAATATCGGTCAATTGGAAAGTCAGATCAATGGTGGTGTTATCCAAGGGGTATCCTATGCACTTTATGAAAATAGGGTTATGGATAACGGCACGGGCCATATGATGAATGCCAATATAGATCAGTATAAGGTGCCCTTTTCCATGGAAATTCCCGAGATAGAAACCATTATTGTGGAAGAGTATTCCGGGCGTTCCTCAACTGACGCCTATGGTATAGGGGAGCCTGCAAATATTGCTACGGCTGCGGCAATTGCCAATGCCGTTTACAACGCGATTGGGGTCAGGCTCTATGAAATACCCATTACACCGTCAAGTATTCTTAAAGCATTACGTAACGTCTCTTAAATACGAAACCATGAACAAATTTAGTTGGTACGAAGCAAAGTCCGTCGAAGATGCCCTACAGCAGGTCAATTCGACCTTATCTGACGAGCTCTATGAAGCTACCGATGAAGCTGCCGTGTTTAAATCCGGAGGCATTGATGTATTCGATTGGGTGAAGCAAGGCTTGTTGAAACCACAAAAAATTGTCAATATCCGGAATATTCCCGGTCTTGATAAAATCAGTTATGACCGCAAAGAAGGATTGCGTATGGGGTCTAACGTAACCTTAGGGGAAATCGCATCACATCCAGAAATCAAAACCAGGTATCTGGCACTGCATCTGGCCGTAAACCATGCCGCTACTCCCCAATTGCGCAATATGTCCACTTTGGGTGGAAATATCGCACAACGTAATCGCTGCTGGTATTTTCGTTCTGCCGATCATGATTGCTTTCGTAAGGGAGGTGATCGGTGTTTTGCCCGCCATTCAAAAACTGGGGAAAACGAAAATCACGCCATATTGGATAACGGATCCTGCGTTAGTGTCCATGCATCTTCCATAGCTACTGCCCTTATGGCCTTTAATGCCAGTGTGGTCATTGTAAATGCGGAAGGACAACAGAAAACCGTCCAAATGGATGATTTCTTTGTTTCCGCAGGCGAGGATATTGCTATGGAGAATATCCTGAAGCCAAAGGAGATTATTACCGAAATCATTCTTCCAACCCCCTCAAAGAACACCAAAAGTGCATACATTAAGCAGGTGGCACGTGAATCGTACGACTGGTCATTGGCAGATGTGGCGGTGGTTATGGAGGTTTCGGGAAATACCTGTAAATCGGCCAATATCGTTTTGGGGGCCGCAGCTCCCGTGCCCTATCGCTCCCTTGAGGCCCAGCAGGCCATGGAGAATAAGACCATTACCGATGAAAATGCCAAGGCTGCAGCAGAAGCTGCTATGGCGAAGGCACGCCCACTTTCTAAAAATGATTATAAAGTGCCCTTATTTATATCTACAATCAAGCAAACCATTATGGAAATTTCTTAGGTATGGAAAATGGCAATCCGAATAAAAAAAACATCTGTAAGTTCCTAAGGGCCAGAAATCCATATGGTATGATGGAGGGCGGGGAAAACCCATGGCTTTTATTGGATGATGCCAATACCATTTGCTGGTGCATTACTTCTTCGGGAGGGGTTGGCCCTGATAATGGCTTGGTATCTCCCATGCACTGCGTGGAAGGACGAAGTTGTTTCGCTTCCCAGGATGATAGTGCTATTGATGGGGAACCTCCAATCGTATAAGGGAGTATACAGGGGGAATCACCTGTTACTCTACCAAGGTTCCATTTTCAAGAAGCAGCTCGTAGGTGTACCCGGAACCGAAGTCCTTATTTAGTGCCACGACGGCTTGAATGGTGACTTCCGCACCTTTTGGTACCAAGGCGTTGGAGGTAACGACCAAATCAAAATCGTCTTTGCTCCCATCTTGTAAGTGTAGCCAGTTACGGCCCAAAATACCGGGATTTATCTTTACGCAGGTACCCCTTATTTCTACGGAATGCCCCTCGTATTTCCCAGGGTCTTTTGCCAGTTCGGCTATGGTAACAAGTCCCTTATGTGTAATCTCCTTATTCGTATGGGTTGGAATGTCCTCTTTCGTTGCCATAACTTTTTCCTTAACGGAATTACCTTTGGGCGTAGCTTTGGTCAAGGTTGCATGGCGCTCTTCGGATACTAAATTGGAGACCAGATATATTTCTTTGAATATCCTATTGTATTCCTTGCTTTCAAAATCCGTTTTTAACAATCCTCCCCTATAGAAATAGGTTTCCCCTTTTTTGACATCCCTTTTTTCCGCTGCAATCCAAAACTCTTCCTGACCTTCCTTCACTTTGAGGTATACATATCTTGCTGTGGGAAGCATCTCCTGTACCACCACGGCATGTAGTTTGGTCTCGGACAAAGTATCATTATGATGTCCCTGTTCCGTGGACAAATTGGAAGATTCCGCTGTTTTGGTGGTAGGTTCAATAACTTTTGGGCCACCATTGCAAGCTGTCATAACTATGGTAGCACCTAAGATCAGCGATACGTATTTGAATTTTGAAATCATGGTTTTCTTCTTTTTTGGTAAGCTCCGGTATGCCTGGCCAACCTGGTTGGATAAGCTGAACATTGTTACAAAAAGGACACCTGTTCCGCAATGACCGTATCCATTTCCTCAAAGGAGATTGACGGGTCCGTTCGCTTCTTTACTTTTCGTATGATGCGATCGGTAACCGTTTTGACAACCAACGGATCATAGTTTTCCGATCCAGCTTCAAAATAATCCATCACCTTTTGATTGACAAGAATCTTGTACTCTGCCAAAAACGCCCTTAATGGTGCCCTTTGAAGCCATTCGCTATAGGCTAAAAGTTCTTCGGCAATGATTTCACCCACCTTTCCGATTGCGGCCATCCTTTTTTCCTTGGTATCCTCCAGGTCCATGGAAATGGTCTCCAAATCATGGAGCAAAACATTTTTGTTGCGGGATAGGTCCTTATTGATATTGCACGGTACCGCCAAATCAATTAGAAGTATTGGATTCGTTGCCGCAACAGGTATTTTTTTCACTAGGTCATGGCAGTTGCTGGCCGCACCAACAATAACATCAAAACCTTGAAAATCGTTTTTTAACACCTTGTCCCAACCATATATTTTGGCACGATGTCTTTTTGCCAAAGCAATTGCTTTGGCTTCTGTACGATTACTGACGTATATGTTTTTAAAGTTGAATTTGGAATTATACTTGAACAGTTGCACCACAATGTCCCCCGCTCCTATGAAAAGTACTTTCTTTTCTTTTGCAAAAGCCTTGTCAAACGTGTGGTTTATGACTTTGAGTGCTTTATAGGCTATTGACGTGGTCCCGTCCCTAAAGAGTGTTTCATTACTGATACGTTTATGGCTTTTGAACACGGTTTGCATGGCCCTTTCCAATAGCGAACCCTGAAGGTTGAGTTCCATCGAAAAATGATAGGCCTTTTTTATCTGATGCACAATCTCCACATCGCCCAACACCGATGAGGCAAGTCCCGAAGAAACCTCCAATAGGTGCCTGACCGTTTTGTTGGTGGCATTGCCACACCTGAACAATTGTGAAGCCTTCGCGCGGTCATTTGAAATTTTGGACCTAACCAGGAAATTGCGCATTGCCATGGCCGGGGTGGTCACCGATTCAAAATATATCTCGGTACGATTACAAGTGACCAAAAGCAATAATCCCGAAATATCAGGAAAGGTTTTTAGGATACGGTCCACCAAATCTTTCTTTTCCTCTTTTGGAATATGGAAGACCTCCCGTTCTGCCACCGAAGCAGTTTTGTGCGAAATGCTGATATAACGAAGTGATTTATCCATAATACATCAATACTTTATTACAATCCAGACCTTGCCGATACCCATTCTGGGTCTTTTTGGTACTCACCCAATGCCCATCTGGGCAAAGGGATGGGTCAAATCTGCATTATTCCTCCAATAGGGTCTTCATGTAGTTGATGACCAACCACATATCTTCCTCATCGGGAATCTTTTTCTCATAATTTGGCATGTCATCCCTACCAATGTAACTCTTGTAAAAAATGACCCCATCTGATTGGGCATGAAATTCCGCTGTGGAAAAATCTCCCAAAAATCCCTCCACCTCATCGGCTTTTGGGCCATCTCCATAGCCTTCTTTGCCGTGGCAGGACTTACAGTGTTTGTTGTAAAGGGATTTTCCAATATCCAGGTCCACTGTGGGATCGGTAGGATTTGTCATGCTTAGGTACTCTTCAGGGATGTCCCACTCCTCTTGATAATCGTCATAAGCGAACGAATGGAATAGGAATGATACCAATCCGATAATTGCCAATAATCTAACTGTTTTCATTTTTGATAGTATTATTTTTTAATTCCAACTCTTTGCCAATAGGCGGACCCGCGAGTTGTTGATGGGCCATATCTTTACTTCATGGGCTCCGTTTTCAACTTTTGCCCTTCTTTTTTTATTTTGAACAGGTTGGTGATTGTATATGCGAAATTGCCCCAAATACCGACCAATAAAATGGTCAGTACTACATACATCCAAATGGGGGCCACTTCGGACCACAAACTGTTTTCATCTTCCTGATTCGAACTATTCGGAACTTTCCATTCCACCGTTTTTTTCTGGACCACATCACCATAATCATCGTGGTCTTCAATGATGGCGAATACGGTCATATTCCCGTCCACATCCCCTGGAAGGTCGCCAGGCATCTTAAATTCATACGTTCCGTCCTCAATGGTGCCTTCATCCATAACCATTCTGGAGAGCATTCCCTGTACGGAAACAATCACATCGGCTTCTTCCAATGGGATTTCAACCCCCAGGCTATCCAAAGTATGTGCATTGACCTGAACGGTCTGCACACTGTCCTTTTCTGCCAATTCCACTGATAGCTGAACATCTTTTGTGCTAATTTCCCGCTCTTGCCTTTTCATTTCGTCGGTACCCGCAAAAACAGCCTTTAAGGTAAACTTACCTTCTTTGTCCGTCAAATACGACTGATCCTTTGGTAGTATGATATGGGCAATACCTTCTTTGGAGGTTTTGGCCGTACCCAGCGCTACCTTTTCTTCTTCCAACACATTAAAAAAGCTTATCTCGGCACCATATACGGGCAGCCTGTCCTTTCTATCTTTCTTGTTTGCCGCTATAAAGCTGGCTTCCAACATTCGCGACTGATCGGGTTGTTTTATGGTTTTAAAACGGAACCGAATCCGGTAATCACGCAGATTGATTTCCTGTGCCATGGTGTTCGGTGCCACAAACAGACCGAATAGCAAAAAGGATATGATATATGTGGATAAATTGAACTTCATGGCTGCTGTTGTTGAGTTAATCCATCACGTCTTACCTTTCCTTTCTTTTCATAATCGATGATTCCGGACATGGGAATAATGGGCACCAATCGCATCAAAAGCATAAAGAACAGGACAAATGCCGCAACCCCTGCGAAACTTAAGGCCCATTCTACCCAAGTTGCGGAGTAATGGACAAATTCAGACCGGGTATCTTGTATGGGTAAATAGGGTGTTTCCTGAGTGGGTACCACGATCAAATAGCGATTGAACCACAATCCTACTACAGCGATGACCGCTGCAAAAGTGATGGTCTTTATGGTTCTGAGTTTTTTAAAGAACACAATTGCAATAGGGACCAATATGCCAATATAATTGGCAAGGATGAACATCCAGAAGTAGTCGTTGAACAACGTTTCCAACAGATTGGCATCGTGTGTTTTATGGCTGAACCATCGCGCAAAATACTCACTGAAGGTAAAGTAACCGTACAGTAATGCGGTAATCAGTAAGATTACTCCCGCACTCAAAAAATGGGCTTTTCGGATATAATGTTCAAGCTTAAAGTATTTACGGATCAAATACATGGCAATGATAACGACCCCTACACCGGAATAAAGGCCGGCCACAATGAAATACGGGGCAAAGATGGTACTGTTCCAACCAGGTTGTAGCGTTAGGCTAAATATCCATGCCAAGACCGAATAGGTAACAATGGCCAGGGCAATGACCATGGCGGACATGATCTTGGTAATTTTGTGCAGCCTTCTTCGTTGTGCAGGGGTATCCTGGTATCCAATGGCCAATGAGGTATAAAGCTTTTTTCTCCATTTTGGCAAGCCTTCACTATTGTCCCTGAGGATAGCAAAATCTGGAATAAAGGTGAGGTATAGATAAAGAAGGCACCCTATTAGATCCGTAGTAATGGCTATGACGTCCCAGGTAATGGGGGACTGGATCCTTGGGTATAGGAACAGATAGTGTAGCCTATCCAATCTGGCCATACACAAAATAATAAATATGGGTCCAACGATCAGGGATACTACGGTAATGATTTCCACTATCCTGGAGACGGCATTTTTCCATGGGGTATTGAAAAAATGCAAAACCCCGGAAGCAAATGCCCCTGAATAACTGAGACATAGGAAAAAAATGAAGTTAATGGTATAAATGCCCCAGACCACATTATCCCGCATACCGGTAACCACTTGTCCCTTGGTCAACTGTACCACAAGTGCCACTAGCCCATATAGAATGAATACCACTAAAATGGCCATCCATATTTTGGACCATTTGCTTGGTTTTAGCAGCATTGGCGAGAACTCCTTTACCAATTCCTTTTTTCGTATGGCGATGTCCATATTTTTACGTTAAATCTTTCCTTTTTCTTTCATATCCTGCACATAGGGCACGTCCTTGTAGCGCTCAATAATCTCCTCGTCCACATCAAATCCACGTTCCAATGGAAACTGTCTATCAACTGGGGGCAGATAGTATACATTGGGCTTGGTACCTAGATGTTCCAGGTAGCGGTATCCGCCCCGATCGTTGATCAATTCAGAGAACCGTACGGTCTCTTCCCCATTGGTGACCATATCCTCATTTTTGTCCCCAAAATAAATGACACCCATTGGGCAGGAGCTTACGCAATGCGGCAATTTCCCCTGCCGGATCATGTCTGGACAAAAATCACACTTCATCACGGTGCCCACTTCCCCGGGAACACTGGTTTCAGGAGAATAGGGCAAATCCGTGTTGTCAAACTTCGGTTTGTGGCTCCAATGGAACTGGCGAACGGAATAGGGGCAACTGGTGACGCAAAACTTACACCCAATACAACGCTCATTATCAATCAGTACAATACCGTCGTCCCGCTTAAACGTAGCTCCAGTGGGACATACGGTGACACAAGGGGGTTCATCACAATGGTAGCAAGGTTTTGGAAACCAGTAGGGATCGGCTTCCTCATGATCTTGAAGCAAAAGTATCTTCATGTACTCCTCATTGTAGTCCAGATGATGTGCTTTCTGGCAACTCTCCACACAGGTCCGTGCATTTTTGCATTTGGACAGGTCAATCACCATTACAAACTTGCGACCGGGGATGCCCTTTCTGGATTCCTCGGGGGTAATATGCGCTTCGGGATAGTTGTTGATGCTCTCTGCGTCCACTTCCACCATCTTTCCATCCGGGGTGAGCACCCTTATCTTCTCACCAGATGCTTTTAGCTCTTCCTCAGATGTCAAATTGGCCAGCAGACTGGCCCCTGCCACGGTGGTTGCCCCAGATAGTAACCCCATTTTCAGGAATTTGCGTCTATTGGTACCGTTTTGAGTTGTCTTGTCGTCTTTCATAAATTGACCCTTTTGAGGAGACCCTTACTTAAGTGTTATCCATTGACCAGGATTAAAAATTATAGTTTCTCGTAATATTGAATCCAAACAGAATGTCCCCACCCCAGAAATCGTTCGTGTTTTTCATGTAGTTCTGTTGCGGCACAATTCCATTGGCGTTCGATATAAACAGGGTAAAGGCATGCGCAGAAGTGGCGATTTCAAAACCAAAACTAAATGTAGGTTCCGAACGAAGATCTTCTCTCCAACTGCTGGTAAAAGGTTGGCTGTAATCCCACATAATTGAAGTCTGATCACTTATTTTGTAGCGCCCGCCAAATGAGGCGGCAAAAAGGTCGTTCTTCATTCCATCCTGTACCAGGTTAAAATGCGAGAGGCTGGAGGTCAATTGCATGGATAGTTTTGAGTTGAACCTACGTGCGATAATGATTTGATTGAAATAAGAGTACCTGTGTTGATCCACAATGAAGTTTTCCCTTCTTCTGGCATCAATGGTAAAATTCCCATAGTAGGAAACGCTTACCGGTATCCTGTCCGATCGGGTTTGGTTCAGGAGACCTAACTTCCAATTAAAGTCCTGGAGACGATCGAATTTTGTGGTTCCAAAACCAAGGGTTACACGATCATGTACCGCATAGGTAATTCCCATACGGATGTTGGAGGGCCCCCAAAATCCCAACATATCGTTTGTGCCGCCGTTTATGAGGCCAAATCTATGGGACATTTGTACCTCCAGCGTATTTTTTCGAAAGAGTACATTGCTGGGATTATCAATAATAAAGGAGCTTTCAAATGCTGGGCGTGCCGGTTTGTCCTCAATGGAGTCCTTTGCTTTTTTTTGGGAAAAAAGACCTAGGTGGAACAATAATAGGGCAAAACATAGTATTCTAGAACTTTTCATAGTCGATTGTCTTATTAGTTATTCTCAGCACCACGGTCAATCCAACCTTTTATCAGGGCAATTTCTTCTACAGTAAGGGAAAATCCAGCTCCCACGGGGTGGTTGTTTCCAGGTAATGCATTAAAGAAAGCACTGTTTTCCGCGTCCCCGGGAACTAGGGTTCCTATAATGGCATCATAGGAATTCCCCTCCGTTAAATCGGGATTGGCAACCGTACCGTTATGACAAGTAGTACAGTCCCTACCTTCCAACATGAACAAGGGTTGAATATCGTCCCTAAAAGAAATGGGCACATCTACAGGAATGTCCGGAATCTCTTCTTCTATCTCCTGATCGTAGTAACAGGAAAAGCACAATAACCCAAGACCGCCTACTAAGAGTGTTTTAAGTTGTTTTTTCATTGTATTCGTATAAAATCATCGTACTCCAATATGTCAGGGAAAGAAACCCCAATCCTCCGCTGGTTACCTATTATGGGCAATCCATGTATGTCAAGGCACGTCACAATGCGCATGGATTCCATCCCCTTGGAATGGGAATCCCCGTGTTTTATGGACTCTGTAGGGCTTCAATGGAATTCGTCAGCAATGCCCTGGAATACGCGGGATTGTGTGTCCCGTTACTTTGATCTTCCAAAAGGGTCATATAATTCCATGCGGCTTGAGCCTCTGCCGTGGTGAAAATACCTTCATTGGATCGGTCTGTATCGCCCGGGTTTGGAAAGTCATCTACTATAAGACCAACAACAGGTACTCCCGTTCCTACAGGATTACCATCCATATCAAAAACAGGGTTGCCTTCTGTGTCTTCGGCATATTCCTCACCTACAACTTCACCTAACAACTGTTTTAGGACGGCCATATCTTCCGTAAATCCGGCCAGTTCTGAAGGTATGCCATTGGTGTGGCAAGCCACACAAGAGGCTTCAGTAACGTTCCAAGAGTGGAGGCCTTCATTGATATCGGTAGATTCCCCCATATGGCAACTGACGCAGGAAGCTCCGGTTCTATGTACCGCAGAAGCCACTCCGGGATATCCTACGGAGCCTGCTATATTGGCGCCCATGATACCTTCCAACATAGTGGATTGTGGCCCATGGTGGGGTCCAAAACGAGTAGTGGCGACAACATATCTACCCGTTCCATCCTCAGCGGGGATTACATAACTGTTCCTGGGTTGGTGGCAAACGGTGCAGTTGTTGCTGGTACCCCCAAAATCAATAACTGTGTTTGGATCCAGTTCCAGGGCAACAGGTTCTATGCTCCTTAAAGCATAATCAATTCCATCGTTTTCAAAGTCGAAGGTGTCGTGGCTGTCATGACAGGTAGCACAGGTAATGGGTGAATTGTTGGACAAACTGCTCGGATCCACCTCGCCAAAGGCCAAAAAGTCCAAATGGCCCAGTGTAGAGTGGCATGCCGCACAATCCTCCCTCGCGCCCGCAAAGGTGTAAACAAAGCCGGCTCCATGTGAGGACACGGCAAAGGAACCTTCTACAATTTCACTGGTAGCGTTGGAATGGCAAGTGACGCAGGAGGCAATTCCATCAACCCCGTCAGCTCCGTCAATTCCATCGATTCCATCGACTCCCGGTGGTCCGGGAATGGGGTCACTGGTGCATTGAACAAATAGTAGACTCGATGCAACCACTATCAGCAAACGAATAAGCATTAAATTTTTCATATGATTGATAGTTTTACTATTAAATAAGGTTGTTAAAATATTGGTTATGTTAGGAAAACATTAAAAATTGCGTGTAAAAATATATAGGTAACGCATGATGAAATATGATATTTATCATTAAAGCCCCCTAAAAATGAGAAATCCGCAAAAAAAGGGCTAATTAAGAATGATTCTAAAAAAAAGAAGGAAATCCATTGAAGAATGTTAAAAGACCAAACCCAATGTTTTGGATGTTAACCCAAAAGGTTTTAAGGTTAAATCATGCTTTGTTCCAATACCTATTTCTAGGGCATCATGCCTTATTTGATTAAGTGAACAAGGAAAATTGTGGCCTGGACAATCACTTTTCACGGTGTAATCTACCAACTTCCCATCCGTTCAACGAAGAAGTTTTTCTTGAATTTTGATATCAATTTACGGGCATGTCGGTTAAGTGTGTCCACGTTAAAACGAATATGGGCCAATCAGCTCCAACGATTGCCACATACATCCACTCTTGACGCTTTGTCCCAGGTTGCTTTTAGTAAAGATTGGCAGAGACTCAAAGCCAACCGACTACTTAAAAGTCATACGGAATTTAAAGTTTCCACTAAAAAGAATACCTGGTCAAGAAGCCGTTTCAAGAAAATTGTGGTATTGGTGGTTTTTGGTCTTCCGTTGCTATTGATTTTCTCCGGAACGGACAGAAGATTTAAAAAGAGTAGGGAGGAGGTTATGGATGTAAACTTGTCCTATAAGAAGTCAGTAGCGAATACATTGCCCAATACTGTGATTTTTAACTATGATATTGAAGAATTAGATGCCAAGCGGTTCTTTTTGCAACAAAGTTGGGACAGATCGCGTCGCGTTGAAATCTTTCAAGGGACCTCCGAGCGGACGGATGTCTATTATATTCCTGGATATTTTACGGCTAAGTTGGTTGCGGATGATAGGGTCGTACAAGAAACTCCGGTACATATTACCTATGATGACTGGTTCATTGCTGCCCGTCAGCCCATGTCGAACATCATCACTTTTGACAAAGAACTATGGGCTAAAGAAGAGTATTTGGCCCTTGATGAAAAACCGCTCGAAACCAAGGGAGTGAATTTGAATGAAAAATTCCAGTTGGCCTTTTATCATGTTAAGGATTTTGGTTTGGAGGGAGACAATTTGACCTATAGCACTTCATTTAAAATGGAGCCACTGGAGGCAGTGGATTGCCCAATGATCAACGTCCATATCCAGGGTACTACAGGATATTATTGGGTGATGTTGGGACATAGGGGCTGTGAAAGCGAACTTCACCTTACGGTTGGGGAAAAGAAACATAATGGGAAGACCCAAGATCTGACCATGTTCGGTGCCGATATGTACCAATGGAACGAGGTGAAGATTGACACCAATCATAAAAATGTGGTTTTGGAATTGAATGGGAAACACATTTTTTCAACCTCCTACAAAGAAACTATTGGGCCGGTTATGGAAATCAGTTATTTTTTTAATGGGATTGGGATGATAGATAATGTTGAACTTCAAAACCAAAATCATGAAATGGTTTTTAGTGATGATTTTACTTCGATAGCTGCGCCGGAATAAAACATCGGCAAGCATTTTTTACAAAATTAAGGGAAGGATTGCCAACCAAAAAGTACGGCAGATATTCAAATAAGCGGGTTAAGGGTCAAAATCGGAAAGGGATTTTTAAATACTGCTATACCTCGGTGGAAATTGGTGGACATTCCCAACCAAAGGCATATGTGTTCTCTTTGGCCCTCATTTTCAAGATTGATTATATTATCCTAGATTTTTTAACTGAAAAACCTTTTTTATTTCCACACGCATTTTTAACATCATAAAGGGGATAATCTGTAATTTGTACTGTCTTACCATATTATAGGCGGTGTGCTGACCAATTTTCTAAATACCATCATTCTGCTTGGTGCTGTCCAGGGCTTCATTTTTAGTTTCACGTTGTTCTTTGGTCCCAAAAAAGAAATGGCTGAAAAGCTTTTGGCCACTATGCTTCTCCTGATGTCATTGGCTTCATTGAATATCTACTTGACCGAAACGGTCCCATACTGGCAAATGGGGCTTGTTCTAAGCCTAGTTCCTACAATTCTCATTATGGCGGTTGGGCCGCTCCTTTATTTTTACATCCGTTTTTTGCTGCAACGTACATCCCATTGGAAACCAAATTATTGGTTTCATTTCTTACCTGTGGTAGTAGATTTGGTTCCAATAATTGCAGGCTGGGTATTGACCATCGGTTTTTTATTGGATTCGTTCAGTAGGGATTATCTTTTGGAATGGGGCAATAACATCGATTTATACAATTCTTACTCGGACATACCCAGATGGCTTTCCATCACCGTTTATTTGCTATTGGCCAAACGGTTTTTTTCGAAGCTGATTTCCAGTCCAAATAAACCTAAACCCCATTCCAAGTGGGTCAAGGCGTTTTTGAATTCCTTCCTTATTTTTCAATTGATATGGTTGATTTTTTTGGTGCCCTACGTAGTTCCCACTACCCGGTTCATAATGATGGACAGCTTAGGCTACTATCCCATTTATGTCCCATTATCGATATTTATTTATGTGCTTGGTATAAAAGGATTTCTGCA
Source organism: Muricauda sp. SCSIO 64092 (assembly GCF_023016285.1). Lineage (GTDB taxonomy): Bacteria > Bacteroidota > Bacteroidia > Flavobacteriales > Flavobacteriaceae > Croceivirga. The sequence goes on along the minus strand of NZ_CP095413.1, from coordinate 1,303,629 downwards.
TTCGCGACAATCCATCAAAGAAAGTAAAACTCAGAGCATTCGACTTACCGAACAAGAATCCAAAAAGCTCATAAAGGTTATCCAAAGCGCTATGACCGAGGATAAACTTTATCTTGAACCCAACCTTGAACTGCATCGATTGGTAAAGCATGTCGGTTCAGATCAGCGAACGGTTTCCCATGTGCTCAACCATTATTTCCATATGAGTTTCAACACTTTTGTTAACCATTATCGTGTAGAAGAGGTAAAACAACAGATGGTCGTTCCAGAAAAAAAGCATTTAAAACTCTCCGGCATAGCTTTTGAATGTGGTTTTAATTCCCAGTCCACCTTTCAACGCGCTTTTAAACAATCTACCGGCCTTTCTCCAAAGGCATATCTTTCCAAACGGGCAGAATTATTACAAAAAAACCACGCCCAATACTAGAATTGGGCAGATTGGTATTTCTTTTCCATCTTCCTTTGGGGTATAATCAATATCTGAAATAATGAAATTCCATATCATGGCCTTTGTAGGGTTCTTATCCCTACAACTAAATGCCCAATCCGATCCCAAAACGGTTTTTGATCAAAAATTTCCTTCCCATATGGTACAGGAAGACCTTAGGATGTTAAAAGCAGGATTGGAAAAAATCCATCCCGGACTTTATCGGTATACTACGAAGAAGACCTTGGATTCCTTGTTTACGAAAGTTCAAAGCCTATCAAATTTCCCCATGACCTACAGAGCGTTTTATAGGGAAATATGTAACCTGGTTGCCCTGATCAAATGTCAACATACGATAGCAACACCTGATTCTGAATTGCTTGGAAAGATTATGGACAAGGGAAGGTTTTTTCCCTTAAAAATCTTCTGGGAGTTTGACCCCGCAAAGGCTTACGTCGTATCTGATTTTTCGTCCATGGCAGATTTAAGTCCGGGAACACAAATAGTGAGCATCAACGGTAAATCCATAGCAGATATCTATGACAAACTTATTCCTTACTTCCCATCGGACGGAGAGATACGGTCCAATAAGCACAGCAGGTTACAGACTGGTATGGAGTTTCAGTTTTGGTACTACCTTTTAATGGATAGTGCAGAACACTTTACGGTAGAACTCAAAGGAAAGGATGGAGGAACATTCGCCAAAATCCTCAAGGCCGTAACACAGGAAGAATGGAAAGGAAACTACAAGAAGTACACCTCCCATGAAAACCCGGAAATCCGAAAATACCTGGATCATTATGGGGCAAAGGAACGGGCAATGAGGGAAAATCCGATTCGTTACGAATTTTTGTCCGATGATATTGCCTTGCTTACGGTGGGAAATTTTTACTCCCCCAAATTCAAGGCCCTTGTCCACAAGGCATTTAAAAAAATTAAAGATAAGGGTGTGGGGAATTTAATTGTTGATGTAAGGAACAACGGCGGTGGCAATGATGATCTGGGGAGGCATCTACTGTCTTATTTAGTGGATAGGCCCACTGCGTATTTAGATTCCCTCTATACCAATGCCGGTATCGCGGACACTACATTTCTGTTTAAACATACGGATAAGAATGCAGAATGGATGAAGGTAACCCTGCCCTTTGTCGAACAAATGGAAGATGGCAGGTTCGCAACCTTGCCAACGGCCCATCAAGGGTTATTGCTCCAACAACCCAATGAGAATAGGTTTCAAGGGAATTTATATGTCTTAATGAATGGACGAAGTGCTTCCACTACAGCTGAATTCACTTCGGTTCTACATTTTAATAAAAGGGCCATTTTCATCGGAGAGGAATCCGGAGGTGCTTATCATGGAGGGCATGGTGGAGACTTTGCCCAACTTAGATTGCCAAATACGAAAATTACAGTTCAGCTCCCATTGAGCAAATATGTAATGAACAGTAAAGAGACAAAGTTCATTGGTAAAGGGACCTTACCGGATTACCCAATCCAGACTACCGTCCGAGACATACTGGAACTAAGGGATCCCCAATTGGATGTTGCCTTAAAACTACTAAAGGAAAACTAAAGGAGCAGATATCCCTCAACCAATTTATAAGGAACACAGTTTTGAAAAAGGGGGATGGGTACTTCAACACCGGGACCTCCAACAACACTTCCAAGTGCACATTGGGAATTTGCGATAAACCGTTTGGTCCTCAAGATGTACTTCCTTAATTCACAAGGAGAAACAGTACATTACCCAATAAATGGCTATGCCAAGGGTGCTGATCATAACGGACAATACGTCGATGCCAATATTGGTTTCTTATATTGCCTTGGACAGATTTTTGGAGTGCCAAACAGGAAATTGGAACGAGCAAATTGCAAATAGGAATCCAATAAGGTTGGAAAATATCCTATTTTAGCAGGCGTGAAAAACAGCATCAATATTGTAGCAGGTCTAATGGCAACTTACCTGTTGTGCCTGCCTTTGATTTTTATTTTTCATACCCATGCACACGAGCATCATACCGCGCACACAGATCATGGAAATACGGCAAGTGTCATTGTAGAGGATAACCCGGACTGTCAGCTCTGTAGCCTTTATTTTAATCAACAACTTAATGTTCAAAGTGCTTTTACCATTTCCCTGGATCGTGTTTCTTTCGATTGCTATCAAAACATAACGGATACACTTTTTTCCGTTTCCCGGGAACAGTTTCATCTTCGCGGTCCACCCCAGGTTTAATATTTCTTTTTTCATAGAGGACCAAGGCAAGAGGTATGTTGCCTTCTGTCCTTCCTTTGCGATTACGTAAAAACATCGCATAACCCCTAGTCAATAACATTTACACATTATTTATGTTTGAAGCTATTAACCTTACCAAGAGATATGGTAAGCATGAGGCGCTCAGTCAACTTAATCTATTGGTTGAAAAAGGTGAGATTTTTTGTTTGCTCGGTCAGAACGGTGCAGGTAAAACTACAACCATCAATTTGTTTCTGGGACTTATTTCACCCAGTAGCGGTGAGGCATTGCTGAACGGGGTTGTAGTAAAACCAAATAGCAGCGCCACGACCAAAATGATTGCGTACATTCCAGAAGTAGTGCAACTGTACGGTAATCTTTCAGGGATTGAGAATCTCAATTTTTTTAGCCGGTTGGCGGGTTTTAAATACTCCAATGCCGAGCTGTCCGATTTTCTTTTCAAAGCGGGACTCCAAGAAACCGCCCATCAAAACAGGCTTGCTTCCTATTCCAAAGGGATGCGGCAAAAAGTGGGTATTGCGATTGCCCTTTCCAAAAATGCCGATTACATTTTTATGGATGAACCTATCTCTGGTCTAGATCCAAAGGCCACTCTGGAGTTTACAAAAATCTGCAAGGAATTGAGTCAGGAAGGGAAAACCATTTTTATGGCTACCCATGACATATTCAATGCCGTGAACGTGGGCACAAAAATTGGCATTATGAAAGAAGGTCAACTGGTCTACACCTCAAATACAAATACCATCAGTGCAAGTGAATTGCAGGATTTATATCTAAAAACAATCTAACACAATGAATATTTACAAACTAATAGGCATCCTATTTCTCGTTATGTGCAGTTGGGATTCGTTTGCACAAGTAAGCGTTACGGGGACTGTTGTGGACACGCAGGATATACCCATAGTAGGAGCTACGGTGACCCTGAGAAACACGGGCAGGACATACGGAAGCCTTACCGATACCGATGGACAGTTCAATATTGAAGTTCCTTCAGGCAACTATATCCTTGAGGTTCGGTATCTAGGATTTCAGTCTTATAAAAACAGCTACGAAATGAATGAGGGTCCTTCGTTCGCCATTGGTACGGTTCAATTGGAAGAAGGTACCGAACAATTGCAGAGCGTAGAGGTTATCGGTCGTGCCAGAACCGACTATAACAGTGATTATTCCTTTTCATCAACCAAGGTAGCCATTAAGAACAAAGAGCTTCCACAGGCAGTCTCCACGATTACAAAGGAGTTGATCAACGATCGACAGGCCTTCCAATTGGCAGACGCGGTCAAAGCGGCCAGTAGTGTTACCTCTACCGCATTTTATAACCATTTCAATATTCGGGGTACGACACAGGCAGAAGAAGGACAGGTAATCAATGGTCTGCGGACACGTCAATATTATTTTCTTCAGCCAATTACATCGCACATTGAACGGGTTGAAGTGGTCAAAGGACCTTCTTCGGTCACTTTTTCCAGTGTCGATCCCGGCGGAACCATTAATATGGTCACCAAAAAGCCCCTAAGGGAAAAAAGGAACGAGGTCAGTGCCACTGTGGGCAGCTTTGGGACGCTCAGGGCGACCATGGATTTCACGGGGCCTTTGAACGACTCCGAAACCTTATTGTACCGTTTTAATGCGGCTGTACAACAAGCGCGGTCTTTCCGGGATGTGGTACAGAACAATGCCTTTTTGATCACGCCATCGATTACCTATGTACCCAATAATACAACGGCATTGAATGTAGAAATGATCTATAGCAACGGGGTCGGAAATCTTGATAGGGGACAGCCGATTTTTGGTGCTATCAATGGGGAATTTGACCTTAATAGCACTCCTATTTCGTTGAATGTAGGCGCAGCCAGCGATTTTTTTAAGTCGGAGGAACTTCTGGTGATGAGTAATTTTAGCAAACAAATCTCTGATAATATTGGATTTAATGCTTCCTATATGAAGCAAACCTGGGAAGAAGACCTTGTGGAGCACAGAACGGTCAATGCCCCGGCCGTGGATATTAATGGAGATCCAATTAACACCCTCGCTGCAATGCGTTATGTAGAACGTAAGCAATTCTGGATTACGGACAACGTTACTGCTTTTTTCAATTTTGATTTCAATGGAGACAAAGTAACCAATAAACTGTTGGTAGGTTATGATGGTAGTTGGTGGGAACGGACCAAGGGTGGCGGACAAAACGGTGCACGGCGTTATTTGCGAAACGATGGCAGTGCAAGCAATTTTGACCCTGCAGAGGCCGATCAATTCCAGACCATGGAAATTAATGGGGTGATTGCGCCCAGACCCAATGTGCCCCATTACGATTTAACCAATCCGCAGAATGCCATTCGTGACATTAGCAACTATGTAATCTCCGAATTTGCCATTCCCGCCAACCTGACGACCTCCAATGGGGTCTATGTCCAGAATCAGTTTAAAATGGGCAGGTTTTCGGCTTTGGTCAATCTTCGGTACGAATGGTATGAGGACAAGTTTGATTATGAATCACCAAATGAGGAATCTTTTAAAAATGAGGCTTTTATTCCCAGATTGGGACTCACCTATGAGGTTACCGACAATGTAAGTGCCTATGGTACTTATATTGAAGGTTTTCAACCACAATCAAATACCGTTACCCTATCCCCCGCCACTGAAAACTTCTTTTGGGCAGGTTCTCCGGCCGAATTTGATCCGTTGGAAAGTGATTTGGTCGAATTTGGAGCGAAAGGGGAGTTCTTTGGTGGGAAGCTTGCCATGAACATGGCGGTATATGAAATCAACCAACGTAACCTCTTACTGCAGGACCCAGAGGATGAAGATCTGTTGGTGACCCGTGGAGCGCAACGTAGCCGTGGATTTGAATGGGACCTTTCCGGTTATCTGTTACCCAATCTTCAATTAAATGCTTCGTACGCTTATATTGATGCCATTATTGAGGAGGATGACGACCCCGCCTTTGTTGGCGAACGTGTGGGAGGTGCTCCGGAGCACAGTGCTAACTTTTGGGGGAGGTACGATTTTATGAACGGCCCCTTACGAAATGTTGGTGTAGGCCTGGGGATGGAATATAGGGGAGATCGTTTTTCTTGGTACTATGACCGGTTGCTCCTACCGGAATACACGGTTTTGGACGCTGCGCTTTACTATCGTCCGTCCGGAAGTAATATCCAAATCGCATTGAAAGTGAACAACTTACTTGATGAAACCTATTGGACAGGGGCATTGAGCACTTTCAGATTGTTTCCGGGGGCACCAAGGAATATGTTGTTAACGACCACCTATAAATTTTAACCAATGAAGTGGGCCAACGTACGTTTGTTTGCATGGCATTTTTGGCATAACGCAACAAAACCCAGGACCTTTTATCTCCTTTACCTCATTTTTTTACTGCTAGCGGCCTATGCGGCCGTTAGCGGTATTCAAAATCACATCGCCCAAAACGATATCCGAAAGTTTCATCAAGAAAAGGCGCGGCAGAGCTGGGAGGCAAATCCGGATAAGCATCCACATCGCATGGCGCATTTTGGCACTTTTGCCTTTCGGGTGAATCCCCCACTGGGCATGTTTGACCATGGGCTGGAAAGTTTTACGGGAAATACGGTCTTTTTGGAGGCCCATAGACAAAACAGTGTCAACTTTTCCGATGCCACTTTCTCAACTGGAACCCTACGTTTTGGTGAACTGAGTATCGCTTTGCTATTGCAATTGGTACTTCCATTGATCCTGTTTTTTATTGGATTTTCAGGTATTGCAGCGGATAGGGAGAACGGGACCTTAAAAATTGTACTGTCCCAAGGTGCAAATTGGTTGGAAATGATATTGGGCAAATCCCTTGGACTTTGTGGAGTTGCCCTCTTATTCGTGGCCCCAATACTATTGGTGGTCATTGTAGTCCTTATAGGGTATGGGGCCGAAGTAGAAAGTGATCTTCTTTGGTTGCGGTTATTGATAATTGGGCTGGGATACATGCTTTTCCTTTTTATTGTCTCTACGGTTGCCATAATTGTTTCGGCAAGCAGCAACACCCCTAAAAATGCCCTTTTGCGATTATTGGGCATTTGGTTGTTATTGGTTGTTCTTTTGCCCAAGTCGGCACAGGCCCTGGGCAATTATTGGTATCCCACCCCTTCAAAACTGGCATTTCAATCGGCCATTGAAAAGGAAAAAATTCAAACGGGTGATAGCCACAATCCTGATGATCCTTTTTACAATCAGCTTCGGGACTCCGTACTGGCCGTACACAAGGTAAGTGAAGTCACTGACCTACCGTTCAACTATTCCGGTTTTGTGATGCGTGAAGGAGAAAAAATAAGTTCGGAACTATATAAAAAGCATCATGCCGATCTATTGGACATTTACGAAAGCCAAAACAACATTACGCGATTTTTGGCCTTGGTCAACCCCTATATGGCCATAAAACAACTTTCAATGACATTTTCCGGAACGGATTTTTCAAGCTATGTGGATTTTCAGGAACAAGCCGATACGTACCGCTATCAATTGTCCCAAAAAATGAACGAACTACAAATGGTATACATCAGCCCAAAAAAGAAAAGTGGTTCCGAAGGAAAAACCCATGTCGTAGGACATGAGCACTGGGAAGAATTTCCCGATTTTCATCATAGGCCAATGGCATTTGGCAATTCGTTCAAAGCGGCTTTACCCGCTTTGGTTTCAATGATTGTATGGTTGTTGTTCATCTTTTGGCTTATGATGTTCACTTCAAAAAAAGCAAAGGCCATATGAAGTATCGCTTGTTTTTATATCAATGTCTACGCTCAAAGGAAGTACGTATCAGTTTGTTGTTGATTACGGTTTTGGGTATAATCGGTATTGTCATTGGGAATCGGCAACTCGCTAGACAGCAAGAAGCTATTGCCGAGGTAAAGGCCTATCAAGAACAGCATTTTGAACGGCACGTCTCGCTACACAACGATGATTTAGGGCTATTGCTTTATTATGTGAAGTTTGCCTTTATCAATCCTTCCAATCCATTGGCCGGATTATCCATTGGCCAGGCCGATGTAAATCCTGTCGTGAAACGTATCACCATCAAAACTTTTGAAGCGCAGAAATATGATACGGATTTGGTGAACCCAATGAACTTACAATCCGGCAACCTTGACCTTTCATTTGTGCTGATCTTCCTACTTCCATTATTGGCCATCGTATTGACATTTAATGTCATATCTGAAGAAACAGAGACCGGTACCTGGCGGTTGGTCGCGATTCAGGCCAAATCAAAATTGGGTTTTATACTGGCCAAATTGTCCGTACGGTTATTGCTGTTATTTGGTATTTTGGTGGTACTGTTCGTAATCGCCAAACTTGTATTGGATATTCCCCTGGATGCCAATTTCCTATTGCTATTTGTCTTGACATTGCTCTATGTGACATTTTGGTTTGCCCTCTCTTTCTTTGTCATCAGTTTTAAAAAATCCTCTGGATTCAATGCATTGTTGCTCCTTTCCATTTGGTTGGTGATGATTGTCCTATTGCCAGCTGGGATCAATGCCTATGTATCGTTCAAATACCCTGTGCCGGAAGCATTGAGTGCGGCCATTGCCCAACGGGATGGCTACCATACCAAGTGGGATATGGATAAGTTGGCGACCCTTAAAAAGTTTTACGCCCATTACCCACAGTTTAGGGAATACGGCTACCCGACCGAAGGGTTCAATTGGCTATGGTACTATGCCATGCAGCAAATGGGAGATGATGATTCCAGGGAGGAACAAGCAGCCTTACTGGCCAAAATCAAGCTTAGGGAGCAAACCAGCAGATCCATGGCATCCCTGCTGCCCAACATGCACGTACAATTGGTGTTCAACCAATTGGCAGGTACCAGTTCCGAACAGCACATCGATTTTTTGAATGCTACGGAAGCCTTTCATGAAAAACTGCGTTTGTATTTCTATCCCAGGATTTTTGAAGGTGATAAAGCAGAGACCATTGATTGGGAACAATTTGTGCCGGAATACCACCAAACCAATACCATTATTAAACCTTTGTGGGCAATTATGCCGCTATTGTTGGCAACGGCATTTATGGCATTGCTGTCCATTCCAGGGGCAAGACGGTTATAAGCATAACAGCAATGCAAAAAAAATGGATTTGGAATTCCAAAAGGATGGTAGGGTATGATTTTACCCGCAGATCATACAATCCGGTTCGCCGATCAATTGTCCTTTTTCATTAAGGCTATATTTGCAACAGGCTACAAACTGTTCTTTTAAAATAATTTTGGCCCTTCGGATCCTTGCTTTGACATTGGGCAGTGAAATTCCCAAATCCCTGGCAACTTCAGCCTGTTTTTTTCCTTGAAGGTAGATAGGTAACATTACAGTTTTATAGATTTCCGGCAATTCATCAACGAATCTATCGAAACAACATGGACCATTGCCACTTGTTGGGTCTACAAAGGGAGTGCGATCAGGTATTTTACCGATCCTGCGGAAATTTGCAATTTCATTTCGGGTAATTTGAAAAACCCATTGCTTGACCTTGGTTTCTTGTCGCAAGGCATTGCGATTGGCATGAATCTTTACGAAGCTATTTTGGAGAATATCTTTTGTTGCCTCTACATTTTTTACTTTTTTCAATGTAAAAAAATAAAGGTCAGTATAGAATTTCTTCCAAATTTCCGTGGTTGATAAACTCATAGGGCCGTCAAGCAATGGATTATTTGGTTCAATTGCAACATGCACATTCTTTGCAATCACAAGTCACGCATGAACAGCTTTTGGATTTACAGTTACCACAATTACAATTAGGGCATTTGCAGTTTTTACAAGTACAATTTCCTTTCATGATGGTCCTAATTTTTAGTTATTGGGTAGACTAATAATGTTGGAAAAAGATACTCCAAAAAAGAGTTTTTTGGATTGTTTGGTCCTGGAAGTTCATCAGGGGGGGTAATCGTTTTGTTTTTTGGGCAGCGAAAATCACCGAATCAATTGAAAACTTTGGAATACTGTTCCCTCACCACCGCTTCTGCTGGTTTGCCATTAATATACCAGCCATTCTCGTTGGAACGAAAACCGGGGTTGTTGAGGTTTACCTCTACAAACCATTCCCAGAAAAAGCCGCCTGCCACCCAAGGTTCGTCCCAAAAGGTTTCATAAAAGGCGGTGTAGGCATTGGCCTGGGCCTGCAGGTTTACGTTTACACCTACTTGGTTGGGTCCATTGTCCCAAGGCCTTCGAAGACCATGATCAATACTTCGAAAACCGTATTCGGTAAATAGGACGGGAACCCCAGACTTGCGGGCAACAGAAAGAATATCATTTTTGATGGGCAGGAGCGCTTCCTTTATCTCCTCTACTTGTGGTGTTTTTGCATCGACCAGGGGAAAGTAGGAATTCACGCCCAGATAATCGAGATATTCCCAAAAAGTGATGCGGTCATATTCGTCCCAATTGGCGGAATAAGTAAGCTTAAGGTTCGGGTATTCTGCCCGTAACCGGGAGATGAGCCCTTTGAAAAAAACAGGTCTTCGGGTTGCAAATTCCCTTAGTTCGTTGCCAATGGAGAGCATACGAACCTGTGGAAACTCATCGGACAGGGCGGCAAATCCTAAAAAAAGTTCCGTATAGGCCTTTTCCATTTCCTGCCATTCCACTTCCGTTTCCAAAAAGAAGTCGCCCCAAAAATTCGAATCGCTGATGGCCACAAAGGAGGTCAGTGGTTTTAATAGAATATTCCGGACCCCACTGGACAAAACCTTTTCAATGGCCCTCCTCATTTTAAAGGTCTCCTCGGATACCGGAAATTCGTACGGCCTAAAACCCCCTGAATTATGCTGGGACAAGGGTATTAAAGGGGACATCGCCAACCAGTTCGCGTTTGTCCTGTCCACAATGTCGGTACCGTTGTTTTGTCTTCCGGCCAAGAAAAAAACCTGTAAAACGGAGCCCCCCGTAATCTTTTCCCCAGTGGACACCGGAATATCCCGCAAATCTTCCCTTCCCATTTCATCGCTAGCGCAGGAAACCAACAGGAGTACAATACCCAGCATTTTGAAATAGCGCATCCTTATCGCATTAAGTCTATCAACAATAGGATTTTCCTATCAAACTTAGTGCCGAAAACCATTAAAACATTACAGGGGGCGAATTCTTTCCTATCGGGTCCCTAACCTTTTCACAAATTGACGCATTTTTGGAATGGTCATCTGGGCATCTTCCTCACGGGCAAAATGGCCGGTATCCAAAATGATAGGATCACTGTCCTAAATAGGCAGAATACATCCAAACAAGTTTTTCCTGCTCCCGGATATAATCACTCATCAAAGCATTGGTGCCTTCGTCGTCGGATTTGCCCGATAGATCAAGCAGTTCCCTTTCCAGGGGCAATAATACTTCGTATCCCTTTAGAATTTCCTGGATGGCCTCATTGCCACGGGTCACATTTTTTGCCTCCCCAATTTTGGATACTTCGGAATAATCCGAATAGGTGTGGAGCGGAACAAAGCCCAAAGTCAAAACACGCTCGGCTATTTCGTCAATTTTTACCAATGAATCGTTGTAGAGTTCTTCAAATTTTAGATGCAGTTCAAAAAAATCCTCCCCTTTAATATTCCAATGAAATCCATGTGAATTCATATAGAATACCTGATAATTTGCCAAAAGCTCGTTTAATTTTTTAGCTATGGTTTGGGAAGCTTCTGTATCCAGTCCAATTCTGTTTTGTGTTCTCATTTTACGGTTTTATTTTAAAAGTTTTGCTAATAGGTTTCCCGTGTAATTCCGTTTCAGTATGGTCTTTTGGTCTTGGATTAAATCGATAACGAAATTAGAACATATACCAACAGGGAATCCACTATGGCCATAACTAAATTCTATTCCTTTATTCTTTTCAAGTATAGGTTTTAGCCAGTTGTCCAGAATGCTACGTCCCCGTAGTGCATACAAGTGGTTATGGTCGTTTTGCACATGATTTCTTGGTACTACATGCCATAGTATTTCAGGACTGTTCTTTGTTGGATGATGGCTTTTGGAATCGTATGGTTTGGCTTTAATTCAACCCCTCTATTCGGTTTTGCCTGACTCAATTTTCTTGCCTTCCCTTACAAATCATTTGTATGACATTTTTTTCCAAAGGTATTCCAGGGGCCCCCTATTTTATTGAAATTGATAACTAAAGCCTCTATGGAATGTTGTCTCCAGTTTAGGTTGTCAATCCTTAAGTTAAAAAGCAGATTGGTCAGAAAATTGGTTTTTTCTAAATTCCCCGGGAGAACACCCCAATTTATTCTTGAATGCTGCATAAAGCGCAGACCTGGATTTGAATCCGGATTCCAATCCTATACCTTCAATGGACAGCCTATAATCCGTATCCCGTTCCAGGAGTTCCTTCGCCTTTTTAACCCTAAAATCATTCACCCATTCATTGAAGTTTTTCCCCAGGTCCTGGTTAATGCAAGTTGAAATCTTTCGGGGGGAGATGTTCACTTCCCTGGCAAAAGTACCTATGGTGAGATTATGGTCTAAATAATATTCATTTTCCGTCATCAGCTTTTCAATCCTATCACTGTTTTCCTTAAGGTCCCTATCCTCGGAAATGTTGGTTTTGGAACTTTCCTTTTCGAATATACTTTCCGGAAATCTTTCAAATAGGTTCGGATGGAGGTAGGCCCGATAACTGAAGTAATAAAGAAATATGGCAATGAGACCAAATATTGGGACATCGAAATCATCGGAAAAGTCAGTAACAATAACAACCCTTAACAGGGCTACCCCCCAAAGCACTACAACGGGAAGCAATAAATAAATCAAGTACAACAACCAGTTGATCTGTAATAAATTATAATCGGAAAATTCATTTTGAACCAAGATTTTATAGCGTTTGGTTTCCCGCCATGAAATAAAGATGGCATAAACAGTAATAAGAAAAGCATAGGATTTAACACCAAAATGAAACCAATATACCACCTGGAAATCAAAGGTTTCGGCTATTGAAGATGATTCAAAGAGAAACAGATAAAGGTTCAATAGCGTAATAAGGCTTATGGATACTGCTATGACATAATTTGCCCTTAAAAACAATCGATGTTTGTGGGAACTCCCCAGTTTCTCCAGAACAAAATGTAAAAAAAGAATGGGGATAAAGAGGATAACATCCGGCAGGGTAAAATACGCTACCAAAGGATAGGTACCGATATATTGAAAAGGGTGGATCGCCGTTACAGCCTCAATTACAATGGTTATTAGAAAGAGGCCCAAAAGCGTATTGGCAAAGCTCCTGTGTTTTTTTGAAAAAATATAAATGAGGGCCAGAAAAAGGCCCTGGAACAATGCTGCCCATACAATGAAGTATAAAATTGAATCCATTATACTTGAGAATCTAACTTCAAAGATATTACTTGCTATACGATAAGACACCTGTATGGAAATAGGGTTGGTTAAGCATTTCCATTTTTTTGACCCAAGACTTGAAAAAACACCTCATGTATTCAAAATGGGAACCTTATGTTTTTCCATATGAATATTGAACGAGTGGCTTTGGCAACGGCCAAAAAATGCCAAAGTCTTTTTCACTCAAGTTACAGTCCGCTAATTTTGGGAAATCAATTGGCTGAATGGCACTATGAAACCCAAAAAGGAAAGTACGGTTTTGGATGAGGGGAAAATAAGGGATAAATGGTTGTTCCTCTTTGTGTATCCCATGCTCGCCTTGCTTGCGGTACACTTTGGTAATGACAATACCCTTTTAAAACTTCTGGGGATGCCAAGTTATTACACGGATGTCCTTTTTACGCTGTTATGTGTCTATGGATGTGGATGCTATATTAAATGGATTTCTTCTTGGATTTACAAAAGACTTAATCATGATAAGAACCTGACACGGGCACTGAAATATCATTTGGTCCTGGGCCTTTTGGTTCCAGCTTTGTTTGTTGTTTGCGCAGAATGGATTTACCTCATGGTCCTTGGTATACGGATTTCGGCGAGTTCCATTTTCTATTTAGAGCTGCCCTTGACCATTTTATTATGTCTTTTGATCAATATGACCTACCTGTTTATGTACTTCCGTACAAAAACGCCCAAGACCTGGGAAAAAGAAATTCAAAAGAGGTCTTTTGCTGCAAAAGAAGGACATCATACCATAAATATTCCAATGTCCGAAGTCGCCTACTTCGTTAAACGCAACAAGTTTACTTTTTTGATTACAAAAAAAGGCGGGGATTATCTTTACGACCAGCCCTTTAAAACCATCTGGAAAACCTTACCCGCTCATGACTTTTTTCAACTGAACCGACAGATAATCAGTTCCAGGGAGAGTATCGTACAATGCACCAAAACCAAAACAAGAAGATTAAAGATAAAACTATCCCCGTCCACGGATGATGCGGTTTATGTAGCTAAAGTGAATGCCACCAAATTCCTAAAATGGTTGGATAATTCTTAGGATGTCCGCTTTGGGCGCTTATTTGTCCTGTTCAATTCCGCAGGTCAACATATGGGAATTTTAGCTGATACCCGTACCTACTTTTGTACCCATCATCAATCAGTAACCATGAAAACAATGCAATTCGCGGTTATGTGCTGCATTCTGTTTTTTGGACAAAATAGCTGGTCCCAACGACCGGTGACCCTGTCAATTTTCAATGAATCCACAGCAGTGCCCTATGATCATTTGATCACTGCACCTATCCATCCAGGAATCCAGATTGGAACGGAGTTCCATTGGAAGGAAAGCAAACATTTTAGGCTATATCCGTCAATCTCGATAGGGTATATGTTTCATCGTAAACTGTTTCAGGGGGTATACGCCAATTTGGAACTGGGATTGGATTACAAGACTTCCTTTGGATTGAATCTTAAAAGTAAAATAGGTCTGGGCTATTTACATACCTTCAGTACACAGCAGGAATTCCAATTTGATAATGGTGGATACAGGAGTGGACGGGATAAGGGGAATTCCAGGTTGATGCCCTCATTCACTACGGGACTGGGATATCGGTTCAATCCAAAAAAGAACGACTCTTCAGAGCTGTTTTTGTTGTACCAATCTTGGTTGGAATACCCCTATTCACCGGGGTTTATTCCACTCATGGCGCATACCAACCTTCATTTAGGTCTAAAATTTTATCCATTTGAAAAAAACGAACGCTAATGGGAAAAATGTTTCAACTTTTAATGCTATCCTTTGTGTGTGCATGTACGGAAAGGGATGAAGTTTTTGAAGCCTCCTTTTATGAATGCAAATCGGGGATTGCGTCCAATAACCTGCAACACCCTCTGGCGAATGCCATGGATGGTTTGGCGGAAGATTTTATCACTAAGGGGGTTCCCGGCATTATGATCAGTGTGCGCAATAGTGAAGGCCACTATACGGTAAGTAAGGGAAAAAGTGATTTGGCCAGTAATGTGGATCTGAAACCCTGCAATAGTACCAGGGTTGGCAGTACCGTAAAAACATTTACAGCCGTTACGATCCTAAAACTACGGGAAGAAGGGCTTTTGGGGCTTGATGATCCCATTTCAACCTATCTTCCAAGTGCTGTTTTCAAGGAAATTGCCAATGCGGAAAAATCCACCATACGGCAATTATTGAACCATTCCAGCGGTATCCACAATTATATACAGGATGCCAGGTTCCAAACCGCTTCGTTGAATAATTTGATCAAAGAATGGCAACCTGGGGAGCTTTTGGCGTATTCCCGCGGGCAAAATGCGTATTTCCCGATCGGAACGGATGTTAGGTATTCCAATACCAATTACATTCTTTTGGGGATGATTATTGAAGCGGTTACAGGAATTCCCTTTTACAAGGTTTTTGAGGAAAAGCTTTTCCGTCCATTGGATCTTGGCCACACAAGTTTTGCTGCAACGGACCCCGTTCCCGATGGTATTATTAGGGGGTATGTTGACTTATACAGCAATCTAAACCTTATCAATGCTACCTATTATAGTGGTTGGGATTACTATTCTGCAGATGGTGGGCTTATTTCGAATACTTCGGATTTAAGCTTGTTCATGGAAAAACTGTTTCAAGGTGAAGTATTGTCCAAAACATCCCTATCCGAAATGATGGATTGGATAGTACCAAATGACAAGGACAACGAAGGGTTTGAGACGTTTTATGGTCTTGGGATATTTCAAATCATAACGGATTATGGGCCAGCATATCTCCATAGTGGTGATGCCATCGGTTATTTTGCCAGCATGGTGTATTTTCCCAATCAGGATATTGCCATATCATGGGCCTGCAATGCCAATTATGGCAAAATTGATGCTATCGTTCAATCCAAGGTGGCCATGGAACGAATATTCAATTATCTGGTAGGGCCCAATCCCATACCTATGAAGTAATGATCGATCCGGTGAAGTTTTTACAAATGGATGGGAATACAGGTATTTTTAAATCGGAAATGGCATCCAATTGTCCTGAAAGTGGTATTCCACACATTGGATTTAATGTCCCACGGGGTAGGATGTGGGCACTTTCGCGACATGGATTCCCCTTTTCCCAACTTCCCACTTTTATTCGCGTGGTGTCCACCTTAGGTTTGTTCGGAACAAATAAAATCAAAAAACGAAGGATTCTAGCGGTATCCGAGGTTTTGCGCGGTTCCGTTTATGCATTCAAAAACAAAAAAATATAAAAATGATCAAACCCAATAACTGAAACTTTCAAAGGGGCATGGCACTCTAAAACTTTTGGAAAGGACGTTGTCCGGATGGTGCCCACTTGTCCTGGATGCGGTATTCCGAACATGCTATGTTTTTATTGGAACATTATACACCGCAATTTTGAACAAAAATTACGGAGATGGACAGAATACTATTTGAGTTTATAAGCCCGGTATGGAAAGTCAACAGTACGAATTGGTTGAATACTACTAAAAAGAAAGCAGCAAAATAAATTCACTTTGTTATAGTGACCAAAATAGACATACAAATGAGAAAGAGAAGTATACTGACCCTAATTGCAGTGGTCCTATTGTTTTCGGCATGTTTTGACGATGACGACTCCGAGAACGTACTTATGGTAGAAGCAACCGTTAGATTGCTTGCCCCTCCCGAGGGTTGTGATGACTACATCATTGAAACCGAAAATGACAATTTATTGTTTCCTCTAAACTTGGATAACGAATACCTGGTTGATGGGTTGGAGATAAATATCATTTATGATTTGGTTGATGGTGTAACCCACCAGTGCGGTCGTATTGGAGCAGTACCAAGCATTGAGTTATTGGAGATTGAAAGGGAATAGTCCGTATAAATGAAGCAAAATCAAAAAAACCATCGTAGGGATGGTCAACGAAATATTCATCAATAGTAAAACGAATTAGTACAAATAGAATCAATTAAAAATGAACACAGTGAGATTAGGGGATATGGCCCCGGATTTTGTGGCGAAGACCACCAAAGGAACGTTGAATTTTCACGAATGGCTTGCAGACAGCTGGGGTATGCTGGTGTCCCATCCTGCGGATTTTACTCCGGTATGTACCACCGAACTGGGTACCATGGCCAATTACAAGGAGGAATTCGATGAAAGGAATGTAAAAGTAGCGGCAATCAGTGTAGATCCACTTGGTTCCCATTTGGAATGGATAAAGGACATTGAAGAAACACAACGCACCAGGGTAAATTTTCCCATCATAGCGGATGAAGAAAGAAAAGTGGCCCAGTTGTATGGAATGATACATCCTAACGATGATGCTACCATGACGGTACGATCGGTATTTATGATCGCCCCGGATAAAAAGGTGAAACTGATTTTAACATATCCTGCCTCCACAGGACGAAATTTTGAAGAATTGCTACGGGTCATTGATTCATTGCAATTGACCCAATACGAATCGCTGGCAACCCCGGCAAATTGGAAAAATGGGGAAGATTGTGTCATTCTTCCTTCAGTGAGTAATGAAGAAGCGGAAAAAATGTTCCCCAAAGGGTTTGTTGAGGTAAAACCCTATCTACGTTTAACTCCTCAAGTATAAATATTGATTTAAAAAAGTGAAAAATGGAAATTAGAAATTTTGCAATTGTTTTAATGGCGGGGCTTATTTTTTCGTCCTGTCAAAATGATGATAATGGGTCACCATTACCACCGGAATTTGCGATAGCGGCCAAAATAGACAATGATGCCGCTGGATATGAACAAACCGTTTTTAATGGTGGAAGTAATGGAAATGTCAATGTATTCAATCGTTCGGATAAAACACTTTTTCTCCAGTCCTTTAAAAATGGAAAGGACGATAGTGAAGGTTTTTGGACCCTTAGAATCAATGGTGTGGACATCGAGAACCTAACATTGCCCTATAACGTTACCGGTGTGGAAGGGAGTGTTACCTGGGTAGACGAATCGGTAAAAAAACTACAAGGCCCCTGTGCTGCTCCGGATGTACTGTGTTTCTATTCCGGTGTGGGCGTGGATGAGGTGAAAATCACTATAGACAGTATTGACAATGATGTCATTAGTGGAAAATTCGAAGGGGTACTTTATCATATTCAGGTTAATCCTACGGTAATACGGGATACCGATGATGTGGCGGAAGTCGTTGATGGAGCCTTTACGATTAAGTTCCAATCCAAATAGCACTGGAGTTGAATAGTAATACTGGTTTAACCAACCCTACCTATAAAACTGTGTGTAAGTAGCTAATCAGTGTTTAGTTGTGTAATGGCCAGGGTAGACATTGCGCTCCCTGGTCATTTTTAGAACCATTGAAAAAACCAATTTGCCCTTACGCTATATTTTGTGGAAATGAATTCAGCACAAAGAAAATGAAGGAAAAGTGGCCAAAAAACATACGTGTCGAAGAGCGTAAGTTCCAGGTGACCGACTATCAACGCTTAAGGGGGCAGACCAATTGGGACGCGATTGCGGATTGGGCCGTAGGAATCGCTTTGGAAAACGATCTGTATGGTGTAGCGGTCTTTGATGGTCCAAATATGGTAGGAATGGGCAGGGTCATTGGTGATGGCGCCATTTACTTCTATGTCCAGGACATTATTGTCCATCCAAAGTATCGCGGGCAAGGACTGGGTAGGCTTATCATGGAACACATTGAAAACTATTTAAAAAGGGCGGCGGTAAACAATTCGTTTGTGGGTTTAATGGCAGCAAGGGATTCCAAAGGATTTTATGAAAAGTTTGGATTCAAGGAACGCGGAATACATAGTCCAGGAATGTTTAAAATCATCGAGAAAACCGAATTAAATGGGTTCGGAAAGAAGTCTAAAAATGGTTGAAATGAAGAAGTATATTTTCCTTTTGTTGCTAACGGTAGTTTGCATTTCGTGCTCCTCTACAAAGCGGATAAGGACGGAAAATGGCATAGCGGAAATCAATTACCTGGATATCAATGGCACAAAACAGTATGTCCTGATCCGTGGAGAGGATAGGGGCAACCCTATACTGCTCTTCCTTCATGGTGGGCCAGGGGCATCGGCAACGGCTTTGCTACGCAAGTATAACAAGGAATTGGAAAAGCATTTTACGGTGGTGTATTGGGATCAAAGGAACGCGGGAAAGTCCTATAAAAAAGATTTCCCCAAAGATCAAATAAAGGTCGAACTGTACAATCGGGATGTTGATTTTTTGGTATCCTACCTCAAAAGGCGATTTCAAAAAGAAAAGCTGTTCCTGGTGGGGCATTCGTGGGGAGCCCGCTTGGGGATTTATGCTATAGATCGAAATCCCGACGACTTTATGGCCTATGTGGGTGTTGGTCAGGAATTGGAAGCCTATAGGGGCGAACTGCTTTCCTATCGGTACACTTTGGAAAAGGCCCAGGAAGGGAACCATGAAAAGGCCCTGAAGGCACTCAAGGAAAGTGGGGCGCCGCAATCCGGGGATTTTACGACAATGTACAAAAATGGGTTTTGGGGATTGGTCGAGCAAAAACATTGGCTTTTAAAATTGGGGGGAGAACGTTATGGGAGGACAAACTATTCGGATTGGATTCGCAATATTTGGTTGTCCAGGGAGTATTCATTTTCAGATTTGATTAGATATGGGAAAAGTTCAGGGTTTTCGGCAGGGAATATTATCTACGATCCCGACTTCAACAACTATAATATCCCTGAGAGTTATAAAGCGTTTGAAGTTCCAGTGTTTTTTATTTCAGGAGCCCATGATTACAATACACCATGGGCATTGGTCAAAGAATATCATGCCAATATCAAGGCGCCCATCAAGGAGTTCATCAAGTTTGAAAAATCGGGTCACAGCCCCTGTTTTGAAGAACCGGAGCGATTTAATAAAGAATTGATTCGAATTTTGTCCAAAGTGGATTCGAAGAACCCGTCTTGAGTTCCAATTAAAATTGGAAAGGATTAAATGGTGTAGAATGGAAGATTTTCAGTTTAATACAGCAAGACTTCGGTTACTTCCCTTTATATTGGAAGACAGCAAAGCGTTTCAACTATTGAACAACGATGCTTTCATACGGAAGTTTCTCTGGGATGATGAACGTATTGACGCCATCATGGCAGACGAAATTATGGAGCAGAACCTAAGACATTTTGAAGAAGATCAATATGGTCTTTGGAAAATTCAGTTAAGGGGCAAGGGGAGAACCATTGGTTATGTTGGATTATGGCACTTTTTTGATGAACCACAACCACAACTTATTTATGCCCTTTTGGAGCCCCATACCAAAAAGGGATACGCTACGGAAGCAAGTTGGTTGATCGTTAACTATGCACTTGAACAACTTGGCTTTGCCTATTTGACGGCTGCTACCGATGAGCCCCATTTAGCCTCACAAAGGGTAGCTCAACGGTTGGGAATGTCATTTGTGGAAAAAAGAATTGAAGATAACAGGCCAACGTTGTTTTATAAAATTGAAAAGTGCACTGCCTAAAAAGAAAAGGGGCGATGGGATAGTGTATCATGATAAAATCAATTGTGGAGCGTACTGATGTTAAAACTAAGGCAGGCTACTATAAAAGATCTTGAATTGCTGAAATACTGGGACACCAAACAACATGTAATTGATTGTGACCCGGATGATGATTGGAATTGGGAAATGGAACTACATCGAAATCCGGAATGGCGGGAACAGTTAGTTGCGGAATACCTTGGGGAACCCATTGGATTTTTGCAAATAATTGACCCGTACCATGAGGATACCCAATACTGGGGGGAGGTTGATCAAGATAAAAGGGCCATTGATATATGGATAGGAGAGGAAAACAAGTTAAACCAGGGTTACGGGACACGTATGATGGAACTTGCAATTCAAAGGTGCTTCCAAAACCCTAAAGTAAATGGAATTTTGGTCGATCCGCTGAAGGCCAACACCAAAGCACACCGATTTTATAGGAGGTTAGGTTTTAAATTCTTGGAAGAAAGGGACTTTAACGGAACAATTTGCCATGTTTATGAATTGAACAGAAAGTCAGTGGACAGGAAGGGATGAAAACGTTCTTGATTCCATGGAATGTCCTCCAATAAAAGTTTATTGGGTTGGAAGACATGGGATTGCGTCAAGAAGGAACGGGGATTACCCACGAATTCGTCAACAAATCACAAAATAGTCTTAAGAAGCATTCTGGATGGCTACTATTATTAAGATCTTTAAAAACAAGCTAAAGACCAAATTCATGAGGGCATTCAAGACCATTGTTTACGGTATCATTTTTATGATGATCGTTTCATCGTGCAATCCTGAAGTTTCAAAACCACAATATTCAGAACCCATGGAATTTGGATGGAGGTCCGTTTACCAGCATGATGGGAATGGAAAACTCTTGGAGGGCAATATGGATTCCCTGATAGCGGGAATCAGAAATGGATATGACGTAAGAATAGGCTGGGGATGGCAAAGACAGTTGGGCGATTCCCTTTTAACACTTGAGCATGTTGCGGAACCTTTGTATATCAGTATAATCCAAGGTTCAAATGTATCGGCCATAATCGATCCCCACCCTTTGCTAAAAAGCTATATTGCCATTGATAAACAGGCCTTTAGCGAAGAAGGCCATATTTGGCAATGTATTATGACCACTAAGGGCACATTTAATGCCCAAGTATATGATCGCTCTACCGGAAAACTTGTCAAAGATTGGCCGCAAAACCACAAAATGACCTGGTTTTTGGAATATCCGCAAAATGCACGGACCCATAGTAACCCTTTATACGAATAAGATGAAAACATTTCCTATCCTTTTGTTTCTATTACTGTCCACCGTGGGATTTTCCCAAGTTGGTTGGAAGTTGGTGTATGAAAACGATGCCGAAGGCAATACGGTCAATGGGGATTTGGATGAACTCATATGGGCAATACAACATGGGGAGCCGGTTCGGATATATTACAACTCCAAGAAGCCCAACGACCCGGATACCTATGTGGAACATACGGCTTTGGTCAAGTTTTTTACCATTCTAAATTCTCCGGATGGTAGGTTCGTTACGGCTCAAATTGACCCTATAGTCGGGCAAATCCCACAATTTGATCAGGGGCATGTATTGCTGAAGGAAAATCTGGAGTGGTCACTCATTACTTCCACAAACGGGAAAAATGATACCATGACAAGAAATGTGATAACAGGGGAAATCGTTGGTCACCAAATCCGTAGCTGGGGCACTAAATGGTTTGTTGAAAAGAAATAGGGGATTTTCGGGATAATGAAGGAAAATTGACCCTAGGGTGCTGTTCCTGTAGCATACAATTAAATAAAAGAGGCCGCTCCCCCAAGCGACCTCTTCCGTGATTCACGGTCAATGACCGTTATTCACCTACCCGAAACAAAAATGTTTCTGAAGTAGATGCGTTATCTTGACTGTCCGAAACTACAACGGACCATTCATACGTATTTCCTGATTCTACCGTAACCACAAGGCTTGTCTCCGTAAGTGTTCCTTGTGAAGTGTTGGTCGTAGCACCTTGAAGACCAAAGAATACTTCATAATCTTCAATATCCCCATCCACGTCACTGGCGGACCATTCCAAAGTCACTGATGTAGTACCCGAAGGTAGGGTTGCCCCCCTATTGGGATTCACCGCTTCCGCAGGAAAAGGGGCGTAATTCTCTATGCCCGGGCCTTCATTGTAAAATCGCCAAGTAAGGCTCTGGGCCGTTGCATTGGTACCGTTTGCCCGTGAGGTTACAAACCACTCGTAAGGTGTTCCCCTTAAAATGGTGATGGGGGCCTCATTGCTATTTGCGATTGTATTAAAGGATGTCCCCGTACTTAAGTTGGTAAGGGTTACGGAATAACTGTCCGTATTCTGGGATGCATTCCAACGAAAGGTAACCGTACTTTCCGTATCGCTAACGGTTTCCCCTTCGTTACATTCGGTATCGTCTTCCGGGAAAATCAACGTTGCTGCCGTAGGGTCCGGAACAACCATAGGGTCATCATCATCACCTCCCATTGGTGGAGGGGGACCATCATCATCACCTCCCGAGCCGCCACATGCGCCCAGGGCCACGAGGCAAAAACCTAAAATCAGTAAGGAATAAAACTTTTTCATTGCTTGATAATTTTGTGGTTAAAGAGCGTTGCCTTATTGGAAACATTGAGGATGTAAACCCCTTTCGCCAAAGTATTGGTCCCAATTTCTATAAGTCCTCCTTCCACGCTCATTTCCTTGTCCATGATTTTTGCTCCTGATAGGGAATAAATGGAAGCCCTAACCGTTTGGAATTCATCCCGAGATCCCAAGTACACAGACACCTTTTCCTGAACAACCGGATTTGGATAGGCCATTACGCTATTCGAAATAACGATGATATCCTCATAAGAACCTTGGCAGCCTTTATCACCGGTGATGCGCAATGTATTCTCAACCCTGTTTAGGGGAAGGGTGATATGACTTTCATTGGTCCTGTAAGATTCCCCATTCAACGCTATGAAATACGTGGTGCTTCCCTTTAGATCAAGTGTAACATTCTTGGCTATGGCATCCACTTTTGCGCTTGCGGACAGGGATTCCGGTTCCTCAATGGTTACATCAAAGCATTGTTCGTAATCCATTTGACCTGCTATGGTTATACAGAGTTCATAAGCGCCTGCTTCCAAATCCGTAAATGTCAGTTCCTCGGTAAAGGGGAGGGCCTGATTCGTATTGCCCAATCGTAAGGTAGCCGTATACTCCAGTGCTTCCTGGGCCGTTATTTCCAATTGGCCGTCATTATTTGCAATACAGCTCTCACCAGTGGTCTTTAGGGTGAAGTTGGAGGCAGGCAATGAAAAAATTGGGCATCCGTCAAAGTCTACCACGTTATCTGGCGGGGTATTGGGACATAGGTCGTCCATGTCCGGAATACCGTCATTGTCGGAATCATCGTCACAAATATCCCCTTCGCCGTCATTGTCCTCATCGGCCTGATCTGCATTGGCTGTTAGAGGACAGTTGTCAGAGGTATCATCAATTCCATCACCATCATCATCCGTATCACAAACATCGCCTTCCCCGTCATTGTCAGTGTCCAATTGGTCTGCATTGGCCATCATCGGACAATTGTCATCGGCATCCAATATCCCGTCGTTGTCATCATCATCGTCACAAACATCCCCAATGCCATCGTTATCATTGTCGGCCTGATCGCTATTTGGCGTTAATGGACAATTATCATTCACATCCAATATCCCATCGTTGTCATCATCATCGGAATCCACCGTTACTGCAATACAATTGGAGACCACGGTTTGTCCATTAAATGAAATTTGAACAGCGTAGGTGCCACTTTGGGTAGCTGTAAAGCTTCTGTTGGTTTCCCCATCGATTACGGTATTGGTATTACCACAGTCCAACCATTGGTATATAGCACCCGTTGCATTAAAATTGGCCGTCAGTAGATTTTCAATAACGGTCACCGTATTGTCAATGGCGGATGGGTCTACCGTAAAGGAGGCCGTATCATACAGGCTCCATACACCACCTTCCGTTCGGACCCTGATGAATACCGTATGGGCACCCGCCGCCAAACCATCGGTAGGTAATGCGAAGGATTGGGTCAATTGACCGGTATTGGTATCCAAGGTCAAAGCTGTGCCGTTACCTGCTCCGGGGTCAGGACCATCAAAAAAGTACTCAGCTGCCGTGATGGGTTCATTTTCATCAGCAAAGGTTCCAATATAGATGATGGTACGATCGTACAAACTCCAATTGCCATCCGTATTCCGGGTTCTTACGTAAAAACTGTGGAATCCTTCCGTAAGTCCAGCAGTGGGGATGGCAAACGTTTGGGTCAATTGTCCGGTATTCGTATTTAAAGCCAGTGCCGTACCATTGCCCACCCCGGGATCTTGATCAAAGAAATACTCTGCTGCTGCAATGTTCTGATTGACATCTGAAATTGCTGCTATATAAAATACCGATCGGTCATAAAGACTCCAATTGCCACCGGCAACCTGGGTTCTCATATATAGGCTGTGGAATCCTTCGGAAAGTCCCGTGGTAGGGATGGAAAATTCTTGGATAAGGCTACCTGAGTTCCCGTTTATGGTCAAAGCTGTACCATTGCCCACTCCGGGGTCCGGCCCATCAATAAAATATTCGGTAGCACCGATACTCTGTGCTGTTGCCCATCCACCGAAGAGGAGTAGGCAAATCATCAATACCCTTTTCATAGTCTATTGGTTAGTGGTATTTATGATGACGTTTAGGTTTTGACCAGGTGCAACCGTAGTACTGATGGCTTGAATGTTAATGGTGGGGATACCATCCGTAAATCCTACATTGTCAAAAACAAAACCACTGCCATCAAAAAGGCCAAGATCTTCACCGCTGACTCCCGTACTAATTGCCTGCGAGCCGGATTGGAGGTTGTAGTTGTCAATCAATGGTTCATAGATAGCATTGTCATTGTCCTCGACAAAAAGGGGATCGACATTAACGATATTCCCCGTGCCAACAAGGGCGTCCGCATTACCGGTAAATTGATTATAAATTAGACAGTTTTCAAAGGTTACCCCATCATTGTTCGCATTTGCGGTACCACTTGTTCTAGCAATAAAAATTGAATTCTGAACTGTAACATTGCCTGTTTCATCCCTGGAGTTAAAAACTTCCGAGGTCAAAAAGACATTATTTTTAATGGTTACGGACTCATGCAACCTAACCGTAAGATTCCCAAAAAACACATTATTGGTAATAAGGGCGTTTGAAAAGCTTGATCCCGATGAGGCACCACTTCCCATAGTGTTTATGACATTGCCCCTAAGTACCAAATTGTTAACCCCACCATTGTTGATGACCATGGAACTGCTGAAATAGTTGTTTTCCAAAATCAAGTCGGAAATTGGGGTTCCAGCGGTGATAAAAAGGTCATCGGTTACCCTGAATCCAGAAACCCTGACATTGGAGGCATTGGACGTTAATGTCAAGTCCGTTATAAGGGTTTGCTTATCAGCAGAGCTATGTGAAAAGCCAATCATTGTCAATGGTTTGTCAATTTCAATATTCCCATAATTGGTTTCGGATGGATGAACATAAATAATATCCCCGGAACTGGCATTGGATATAGCCGTCTGTAAATCGTTGAACTGTGCCGCACTTCCCGGGGAGTTATCCACGGTGATGATGTTTTGGGCGTATATAAAGGCCAAATTGACCAGAAAAGCTAAAGTAAAAAGCGTAATTTTTTTCATTTTATAGTGGTTTAAAGATTAAGTCAAAGCTGGTTAATTGATTTCATAGGATACGTTGTTGAACCTGCCGTCGGCAATTCGATATTCGTCCCCATTACTTTCGTCCAAAGCTAAAAAGCTGAATTCCCCGGAAATTGTTCGGGAAGAGGTGTCCAATGCGGTAATCCTAAAAAACGCTTCCCCATTTTCGATTGCAGAACTGGCGATAGTGGCATTGGCATCCGATAGGGTACTTTCCCCAATGATATATTGCCCCACAACACTTATAATGGACTCGTCCTCTGAACTGGAACTGAACGATCTTCCGGTACTGAAGTCTTCCTCATTTTGAAAACTTATGGCCAAACTGATGGATTCTACCTGGGCAACTCCAGGATTGGATTCTACAAGAGTGGCGGAAATTGTAAAAATGGTTGCAAAATCGTTTACGAAAAGATTCCCTTCCGTGAATGCTTCATCAGATGCAAATGAGCGCCCATTCACCGTTGCTGTCAAGGTGTTTTCAGAAGTTGGTATTTCACCATTGGAATCGTCTGAGTTGGAACAGGAAGCCATTACTAAAAAGACGAAGGGAAAAATCAATTTCTTGGTCATAAGTCTGGTTCTTTGATTACGGACCAAACCTATCTTCCTTTAGGGACAAACCCTTACGGGAATCCGTAGGTTTTAACAAGGTTTTCCCCAATTTGGACAAGGGGTATAAAAAAATCGATGAAAGGTAGGTTCAGGGGTCAGATCAACCCCAAATCCTTGGCGGTTGCTACCAACTGAATGGCATTTTTGGCTTCGAACTCTTCTTTTAACCTATTGATACGTTTCTCTATGGAGCTTAAACTGCTTGGGGACATCCCCTGTGATTTAAAATCCTGTGCGATTTCGCTCTGGGAATAGCCCTTGGCCAAATTGGATAGTAAGGAGATGTCGTAATCCTCCAGTTCAAACAGGTTCTTTTTTTCCACACTATTTTTTAGTTCCGGGGATAAAAAGGTGTCTCCATTGGCTATGGCCAATAGGGCTTGCTCCAGATTTTTAAGACCGTTCCTGCCTTTTAGCACATAGGCCTCAATTTTTTGGATTTCCATGAGTTCGTTGATCACTGCCCTACGATCCTCAATGGAATAGACAACGATTGGAATGGAAATCCCCTGTTCCCTCAACTTTTCCACAAGTTCCTTACCGCCTTTGAGTTTGGCTTCCCTATAGTCTTTTTCGAAAGAAAGGTCCGTGATGAGCAGATTGAATGGGGCCCCATCCTGTTTG
The DNA here is from genome assembly GCF_023016285.1 of Muricauda sp. SCSIO 64092. Taxonomy (GTDB): domain Bacteria; phylum Bacteroidota; class Bacteroidia; order Flavobacteriales; family Flavobacteriaceae; genus Croceivirga. The sequence continues at coordinate 1,276,135 of NZ_CP095413.1, read as the reverse complement.
GCCCTTTTAATTTTTAGGTAGGCCTCGTCGCAATATTGGGAGGTCACAATTTCGTCTGCCCCAATTTTGTTCTGGACCACGGCAGAAATGCCCAGGCCAATACTATCAAAGTCTTCAACGACCAATATCTTTTTGAACATCTTAGGATTTGATTAGATGGGGATACTTAAGGTTACTTTGACCCCTTTTCCCTCTACACCGCCAAATATAAATTGACCCCCTACACTTTGGATACGGTTTTCCGTATTTTGAAGCCCGACCCCCTGTTGTTGTCCCCTTTTTACCCCGATGCCATTGTCCGAATAATCTACTTGCAGCCTTCTTTTTTCCTCCTTAAAATTAAGGGCCACCAAACCGGCACCACTATGTTTTTTCATGTTGACCAATAGTTCCTTCAGTGTCCTGTGCAGGGCCACACATTTATGTATATTTAATTTTTCCCATGATATCCCCTCCATGCCTTTAATAAGCACTTTGGTGCCATTGCCACTAAAACCCTGTAGCATATCCTTGAGTTCTATGGCAAAGGCCTTGCCGGTGGCAAGCTCCCGGGTGTCGTGGGAAATATCCCGGGTACGTCTGTAGATATCCTCCAGCTGATCTAGGATGGCTTCATTGGGCGTCTTGTCCTGGTGTTGCACCGCGGTCATGACCCCATAGACGTCATTGGCCAGGCCATCATGGATTTTCTTGCTGATTTTTTTCTCGGTATTGTAGATTTCCTGCAAGGTCCTCTTCTTATGCTGTTGGCGCAATATGAAGTAATACGAACCGCCCCCCATGAGCAGTACGGCAAGCAGGGACAGTAGTAGGATTCTTTGGGTCTCCTCCCTGGCCAATTGGGCCTCATTTTGTGCCGTTTCCGTTTCCAAAGCCTGCAAACGGGCTTTTTCCTGTTCGTCACTGTACTTTAAGTAAGCGAATTGATTTTTGAAAGCTTGTCTGCTTATCTCAATACTATCTTTAAGATGAACATATCGAGGGGCTAATTCAGCATATTTTTTTGGGTTGTGCTGTAAGAACTTAGCTAGAGTCTGAATTTCTGCATTGGGATTTTGTAATGATTTTGAAACCTGAATCAAAGAATCCGAATACTTTTCCGCTATATGGGAATTCATCGGAAGATAATAATCCAATAAGTCGGAATAACTTGATAGCAATCCCCATGCATCGTTTTCGCTTTTTCTAATTTGAAGCGAATACAAAAAAACGGGAAGCGGATTTTTATTACTAAGTTTCCACTCGCTTAGTGCCAGATTGTGTTCCAAACGTGCTTTCTCTTTTTTACTTAAACTTTTGGGAAGTTCCTGTAGAACATCTTCAAGCAGTGAAATTGACTTCCTTAAGTCGTTTTTTGATACATATAATAGCGCTAAGTTGTTGGAGTAGATTACTTTATTATCTTTTTTAGGGTCAGTATCAATTGCTTTTTTATAAAATGATTCTGCCAAGTCATAATCTCCAAGTTTGAGGAAATTATGCGCCAATTCGTTCATGGAAACAGCCCAATAGGTCTTGTTTTTTATTGAGTCCAGATATGTCAGGGATTCAGTGATTGTTTCTTTGGATTCATAGAAAGCTGCCTTTCTATATTGAATTTTTGACATTTCCAATAGCTTACGTCCTACTTGGAGGCTATCCTTGAGAATTTTAAAAGTTTTCTGCGCCAAGTTATAATAATGATAAGCGCTATCAAGTTTATTGGCAATTCGGAAATCATAGGCTAAATATGATTGCCCCTTTGAAATGTAGCTGATATTTTTGACTCTGGAAGCTACTTTTAAAAGAAGCCTATCGAAGAAAAAAACAGAATCCATTTTTTCAACAGATTCATAGTATTTGGATTTTTGAACTATAGTGTCGAGAATTCTTCTCTTGGTTTCTTCGTCTTTTATGTCATCTAGTTTTTGTAAAAAGTCTTTTGTATTCGAAAAATTTAAAGAAAGCTCTTCGCTTAATACTTCACTTTGTCCGGTCTTATCAATTTCTTCAGAGCAAGAAGCCAGGACGATAAATAGAGAACAACAAAAACTCAGCAATTGTGTGGGTAGGAGGAAATTTATCTTTGAGGTATTAATTGACATCCGATTCTTTTGTTGGCCTTTAAATATAAGGTAGAAAAGGAAGAAAAAGGACAGGGAACATGTTCCCTGTCCTTTTTGTTTTAGTCCTTACCATCTTCAGGACTGGATTGGCCACCATCCGTGCCATACAATTCAACCTCGGTTTCAGTTGAATCAGGTTGTGTGCAAGAAACTGCACCTAAGGTCAATAATCCGATAAGTAAGAGTTTAAAAGTCGATTTCATGTTTTTGTTGATTTTGATATGGTTATGAAATCGGCAGTTCTACCCAGACCATCACTGCCGCAGACGGTCTGTGAAATGTTTAAAAAGCGCTTTTTTATTTTGTTACCGTGAAAGTAAGTGGCCTATTTCCACCCATCATCTTTTGCTGTACAAAAGGGGTGTTTTGCTAAACAAAACCATAGCTGTGTTCGGTTTTTCCTTTAGAAAAAAGAATTTTTTCCTTGGTTAAACTATGGGTTGTGTTTAGAGGGTAGTGCTACGGGAACTGTATGACCATAAATGCATGTTATAACATTTACTTTTACAAATATGGGTGGTTGGCTAAGTCAAAATCCTTAAGAAAAAGGTCTGGTTAATCATAGTAAATACAATGATTACAGTTGTGTATAAAATACATTAGAGGAAAAGTATTGTTGATTGACATAGTTGTTTTGATCGATAGAAAATATAAATATTAGTGATGTAAGTGGATATTTAAATGATGAAGAAAGGAAGAGGTCTTCCAAAAGAATTCATAAAACAAAAGGGAAGCCTTTAATGGGCAGAGTTGTATTTAGGGAGAAGGTGGTACATGTTTTTCAAAAAGAATTTTGATTCATTATAACAAATCAAAATACAAATGAAAGTAGGTTAACCATAAAGGTGGTTGATTTTAAACGAGCACAACTGGAGAAAAATAGAATGAACAGAAATTGTAAAGTGATGGATTTAGAAAAAGGAGAAATCAAAAAGGGACAAACAGATGTCCCTTTTTATAAAGGATTTGGATTTTAACCTTCACCTGGTTCTTCTTTGACCTCATCGTCATCCGGCGAATCAATATAGAGGTTCTCGGTTTCCGCCTGGTCGTTAGTGCAGGAAACTGCACCTAAGGTCAATAATCCGAACACAAAAAATTGTAAAATGGTCGATTTCATACTAGTATTTCATTGGGTTATCACGTACCCAAATTAATCATATAGAATACATTTTCAAAACCCCGAAAGCCTTTACTGAAAAGTGTTTACAAGAAATGGATGATTGACAACCGAAACCATATCCGTACTCGGTTTTTCCTTTAAGAACAATGAGCTTTTTCCCTGGACAACTATGGTTTTGGTTGCCATATGGAACTTATGCAGGGCCAGGTTCACCTCCCCGTTTTCCTTTATAAAAGACTGTATGGTGTATGTTCCCTTATGTTGGAACATGATTCGTGGTCCATGGATAATGCCCTTAAGCTTTTCCTTTTGTTTCTGGGGCAAGTCGTCTTCCAAGAGCACAAGATTGTTTGTGGTCATGGTAAAAAAGTCCACTATGGCCCTTTCAGAAGTTAGTTTTGGTGGGTGCTTTACAAAAAAGGCGTTCCAGTCGGTATTGGGGGTGATCTGTACCAGAAAGTCATTTTCCCTACACAGTAGTTTGATGTTTTTTGTGGTTTGGTTTTCGTTGATCTTGAAATGGAACAACCAGGTCTCCTCATAAAAAGTGACCTTTCGTTTTTTGGCGTGGAGAATGGTGAATGAATCTGTGCTTGGGAGGTTTAAATGGCTTTTTAAAATTAAACCATAGGCCTTGAACGCTTTGTTTGGGATGGCTTCCCATGGTACTATGGAATCATTGGTTTTTAGTGGATTGGCGCTGGAAGTCAGGACCCATGCTACTAGGAGGTAGAAACATACATTTTTCATCGGATTGCTTTTTTGGTTAATCATATCCAAATGTATCTTTGGTTTAAGCCCTTCCGGGAATTGCCTAAATGAAATGCCCTTTTTACTGTATAAAAGAAAACCCGGACTTTAGGTCCGGGTATACGTGGTTTTGGTTGGTGAATGGATTCCTGTAAAAAAGGAAATGATGGCTTCAATGAAATCCGCTATGTACGAGGCTAGAGGTTTTAATGGAACTGATCGAGGCCATGGTCCAAATCACTGTCCAACCACTCAAAGGCTGGATAATGGCCCATGTCACCTATGGCTGCTTCAAAGGCCAATTTATCTGCATTGCCATGGCTTTCCAATAGGTTGTCGAATTCAAAACTGTCGGTAATGGTATCATGGTTCAAAATACACTTTTCCATTACTTTTTCCTTGGTATGTACTCCCGTAATCTTCATTTTCCTTGATTTTTTGGTTGTTGGTTTTTATTGTTCCGAGGCATAGGCCAATACGGCCATTAACCCCATTTGTACCAGATATTCGTTCATACTATTGTTTCCTTTTAGATAATGCCACCGCGCTTCCCCTGTTCCGAATCTTCAACGATAAGTTTGCCAATAGCTTCATATTTGGTCCCTGTCCAAAACCCATTAAAGCTTATGTAATGGGTAATCTCCGTACGGCTACCCCACCAGCTGTAATCACAGTCCAAAACCTCTGTGTATATATTGGTGTCCCCGCTGCTTAATAGCAGTTCCATAATTCCGTCCCGGTGATTGCGCAGTATTCTGGAGGCATCCGAGCATTGTGCCTTCCCGGCCATGGCGCATAGGAAGATCAGCATGGCGATCATAAATTTTAGTATTCCTGTCTTCATGTCTTTGGTGTTTGTTGATTTTATGGGAACAAATCTATTGGGGGAGCTATGCACAAGGGATATGTGCTGTATGAAGAAGGGTTTTTGGTATACCAAACAAAAAAGGGAACCTAATGGCTCCCTTTGATCACAAATACAACGAACTGAAAACTAATGGCAATTCTGTTTGAACAATTGGCACATTTGATTGTCGTGGGTTTTGGCCGCGTATGTTGAGGCCAACGTATTGATCACTTTTTTCTTCCGTTTTTGAACCCGACTCTGTACTTCTTCTTCTTTCACCCCCTCTTTTAGTTTGGTTTCATCCCCTTTGATTTCATCGGATTGGACGATCTCCTGTTTTAGTTGTTGTGCCGAGTCGAAACAATCGGATGCCTCATCCATGTAGTACTCCAATAAGTAATAACCATAATACCAATGGCGGAAGCGGATGGCCCGTTTGGCATCGCTCAACAGCTCGTCACAACGTGCCCGATTGTGGGCTTCATAGGCTACCTCCAACAATTGTTGCAGGTTGTCATCACATTCGCCGGAAATACCTACCGGAGCAAAACTGATCAGGTTCATGGCCTCTTCAAACTTTTTGCCGGCAATCATGGCCTTTGCATCCCGGTAGAGTCGCGAACAATTATTTTGAAAATCTGCCAAAATTTTGGTCCGTACCTTGGTCATAAAGGCTTCAATGTCCTCGTTTTTGGTCTTTGCCCTTCCAATGGCCTTGTTAATGGCCTTTGAACGCGAAAAATCCTCCCCTTCCAGTTCCATGTTATACGTGCCATAGACTTTTTGGGTTCGTGCCTCCATAACCACCAGGGTCAATTCTGCTTCTATGGTGTGTACGTTTCGTAGCTGGGTTTCAACTTCCCTATGGTCAAAAATTTCAAACTTGGGATACACCAAATATTGGCTGAGGTAATCCAGTCCGGACATTCCATAATTGGAGACCATCCGGGTCACCTTGGTCTGAATTTTTTTTCGCTGTGCGGTATTCAACCCCTCCGTATACCGATCAGGTACAATAACGCTAAGGGCAATTCCCTGCTCCAAGGAATCATCTTGGGCTGTTAGCGTTAAAAATGGGCACCCAAGGAAAAGTACGATTAGTAGCTGCTTCATCTTTTGTTATTCAATGGTTACATATAGGGCCCCACGGTCCCTTTTAAAACTTACCTCCATTCCCAAATCGTCAAAAAACCGATCCAGTTGGCGTTCAATTTTGCTGTCCCGCATATCACAGGGATAACGGTATTCCTCCACCATCATTTGATAGTCCGTTTGATTGGCAATTTTGTAACCGCCCTTAAAGGCATTTTCTTCCATCCAATCTTCCAGGACATATTTTAGGCGTTCATCATCGGCATACTCCACGCGGGAATCCATAGTGTATTCCGAATCACTCCCTATTTTGAACTGAAGGTCGGCCACCGCCCCTTTTATGCAAAGCTTTTTCTGAAACCGTATCAATTCCTTCATAAACTCATCCGCACAGGAAAAACGGTTTCCTGCCGCATCCGTGAACTTTGTTTTTTTAAGGGCGGATTGTGCCAAAGCCCCGGTATCCCTGGTATAAAACATATTGGATTCACAGATTTCGCTGGCCACGGAAAGGGCAGTGGAGTAGTGGTTGGCTTCTACGATCAACCGTACTTTATTCCCGCCTCCGGAGGTAACATATTGCAGGTCTACCTCTACCAAAACATCCGCTGCGGCACTGTTGAAAAGCAGTTCTACCATACCGCATTGGTCGCAGGGATTGACCTCCATTTCCCGCATCAATTTTTTGAAGGCCGATTCAAAATCCTTGGTATCAAAACCATAATTGGTAAAGGCATCGTTCACCGCGGCCATTCCTACACGAATGTCCGGGGATAGGTCCACTAAGGTTCTAATGTCCTGCCCCTCATTGACCCTTGGAATGATCATTACACTGGGAAGGATAACATCGTCATGTGCCACTTTCTGGGCTACGCTGGGAACCACCAAACAAATGACCAGTAGGCATAAAGTGAATTGTGTTTTCTTCATTTTCGTATGCTTATAATGAAAGCCCGCTTTTGGGCATGGATTGGCAAATGAGTTTTATGGTGTCATCATTGTATTTGTCCAAGAGTTCCGTTGCGTTTTTACCAACAAAAGCCTTTGAAAAATCACCCTCCACTACTTTTATGGGAAACTTGGCGACCAATTCCTTTCGTACTTTTAACCCTTTCACCGTTTCAATTTCGGTTACTTGATAAATGCCAAAGCGGTCCCCTTTGTTGACCCCTTCATTTTTTCCGGCAACTATGAGAACTTCCGCACTCTTTTTTACGGGATCGATCTGTTGTATGGGAGCAATGAAAGGTACATTGTTAATAATATAGTTTTCAATATCCTTTTGAGCTGCTCTCAACGTATTGACCATGGCCTGTGTTTCTGTTCCACCGGACAACTTAAAGTTAAGGGGGCCGCCAGGATTAAAGGTTTTTGTGGCGATGAGTTCATTGGTTTCAATATCGTTGATGCTTATGCTAAAACTCATATCACATTTAAAGGAGCCATCTTTGGTCTTGGAATAACTAAGGGCGATCAATTTTCCACCGACAATAAACTTGGCACCATCTTTAATGCCCTGTTCGGTAACATATCCGTTGATGTATTCAATATTCTTCTGGATTTCCCCCTCCCTGTATTTGTTGGCCTCTGCGTAGGCGGTACGATCAATGGGCCTAAATCTCTTGGATTCAAAGAATATTTCCTTCACCCGCTCGGTCAAAAGGTCGGCTTCCTGGAAATCTTGGTATCGGTTGGCCTCAAATGTGAGCAGGCCAATGGTTGTCCGCTGTGCCCATATGGATTGGGCCACCAATAACAGTACTAGTGTTCCTAATTTCTGCATTTTCATAGTTCTCAGTATTTAAGTTGATTTATTGTGTTCGCTTTAGTTTTCCAATCTGCTGAAATTATCAGCATAATCATATATAAAATCGATTTGCGGTTCCCCTTTTGTGTTAATGAACCCCCATTTGTTGTTCCTCTTCACGGGAGCAAGCCCGTTGCTAAAAACCCCGGCACTTTCATAGATGTCGGATATCATGAATTTCCCGGACCTGTCAATATAGCCCCATCCATTTGCGGTCATGGCCGCCGCCAGGCTTTCTGAAAAATTGCCCAACATTTGATATTCCGTTGAAATGGCTTGACCCCCTTTTTTATCGATAAAAAAGTGGTTGTCTTTTTGGGATACTGCGGCCAAGCCATTTGAAAAAGGATTTGCCGAATCAAAATCAAAAGGGATGGCAATACTACCAAGGCTATTGACGTACCCCCAAAGATTTCCTTTTTTAACAGCAGCCAGTCCTTCCGAAAACTCCAGGGCCACATCAAATTGGGGCTCGATAAAGAGGTTCCCTTTGGAATCAATATACCCCCATTTTCCCTGGAGTTGTACGGCCGCGAACCCATTGGCAAACGATCCGGCCAAATTGAATTTTGGTGCTATCGCAAAGGTCCCGTCCGCTTTGATGTAGCCCCATTGGTTCCCCTCCCGGACAACCGCAAGGTTTTCTGAAAAAGGGGCTGCAAAATCATATTGCTTCTCAAAGGCTGGGTTTCCTTCCGTATCAATATATATCCATTTTCCATTCTTTTGTACGGGTGCCAATCCATTGGAAAATCCAAATCCCTCATCGTATTCAAATGGGATGACTTTCTTTCCCTTGATGTCAAGAAAGGCCGTTTTGCCATTCAATTCAACCCTGGCCAATGAAATTGGAGTTACCGATCGGCCAAGAAAATAGTAGGTGCCTACTGCCAATAGGGCCAATACAACCGCCCCACCAATGAAGATGCCTTTTTTGCTTTTGGAAGAGGGTTTGGCAACCGTTTTGGCTTGGCTTTCCCCTTTTGCTTGTATGGCCGTACCATCCTGGGGCGTATCCGGAGGCATTGTTCCCAATAGAACGGTACCGGCATCTTCTTCCTCTTCTGGAGTAGGGGAAAGGCCTGGACTTCTTAGGCCCTCGGGCAGCTCCTCCAACAAGGCTTCACCACTGATTACCCGTTTTTTGTTATCCCGCCGTAGGCATTGTTTGGCAACTTTCTTCCAGGGTTCAGGGAGGTTGTCCAATTCCGAATCCAAATCCTTATGAAGGATCTGTTGCATAATTTCACTTTGCCATTCCACACTGGCGGAGCTGTGTCCTTTAACATCAAAAAGGGAATTGTTTGTAAATACCTCATTTACGATTACCCCAAAACTCCAGAGATCCGTGTTGAACTTTAGGGGTTGACCCTTTAATTGTTCCGGCGAACTGTACTGTACCGTTCCTCCTGCAAAGCTATTGGCAAATTCTGAACCTTCTCCCTGAATTTCGGCGAGCTTGCTCAGACCAAAATCGGTAATCTTGGGAACTATGCCCTCCCCAGGACGATCTACCACTAAAATATTCCCAGGCTTGATGTCCCTATGCACCACTTTCTTGTGGTGTAAATAGGCCAACCCTTCCAAAATTTGGATAAGGATTTTCCCTTTTTGTTCCTCATCCAAATCGTGTTTCTTAATGAAATTGGAAAGATTTCCCAAGGGATAGTACTGCATAATGGCATAGTCAAAAATCCCTGGGCCATCCTCAAAACGATGTACGCTTTCATAATTGGCAATATTTGGATGTTTGGCCAATGATTTTATGGCATCGAACTCTACCTGTAGGGAAACTTCCTTGCCCTGCAGTTGCTTTACTTCGGAAACCTTAATGGCAACATGTCTGTCCAAGACCCTATCATAGGCCTTGTAGACAGTACCGAAGCTCCCACCACCAATTTTATGCTCCCTATTGTTATAGTGGTACCTCTTTTGGAACTCTTGTCTGGTCATGTCCGGTTGGTTCTTTAATCACTCTTATCCTTTTTTTACGACGATGTCATCATTGCTAAACTTCAATCCAAAAACATTCGGGGCTTCTATTTTTTTGTCATACAATAACCTTACCTGTATGTCCTCATCCATTTTAATGGTTCCTTTCCAATACCCGAAAAGCAGGGCCTTTTTCCCCTTCCGTTTTACAATTGATTTTGTGTAGACCTCCAATTTCTGTTCCCCTTCCTCAATTTCTATTTTGTTGTGGTACTTGACCCCTTTTCTGTTCATGCCATATTTTCTGATTTTATTGTCATTGACCTTTATGAACAGCTCTTGATATTCCTGAATTGAACCCAGGACGTGCACCATGTCCAAGGTGAAAGTGGTTTTGGTGGGAGAAACGGGAAGGTCCTCTTCTTCGGCCACATCTTCTTCCGTTTCCGGAACTTCATTGGTATCGGTTTCAGGTTGGACTTCAGATTCCGGGGCTGCGGGCGAATCCATTTTGGTAACATCTGCCCATGAAAAGAAGGAAAGGTCATATGTGCCATATTTTAACCAGGCATAACCTTTGTCCCCCCATTTTTCACCCCATGAATTTCTAATGAGCCAGGCGCCCTTATCATCGTCCCATCCAACCACATTAATGGCATGGTTTCGTTTACCAATATGCGGTTTGTCCAAAATTTCCTTTTTGGTTGGGTTATGGGCAATAAAGTCACTATCGGCGTTCACCGCAGCCGCCAATGCACCATGCTGGACAATGGCATTTTTTATGACATCGATTTCAGGGGAAACCCCTATTGATTTCCAATTGGCGACCCGAACAAATCCATCGTCGGATAGGGAACATGAGGCCTGCTCGGCCTGATATGGGCGTTGTGTTTCGACCTTTAATTTTTTGCTATTATCTGCCAACCACTTAAGGGCAAGGGTATAATCACCACCCTTGCATCCACCGCCCCTATAAAAGCTTACACAGTCCACCAGTTGTTGTTCCGCGAGATCACTTTCTTTCGCGTTGATCAATAAATTGCTCGATTCCAGAGTGGCAATGGCCGAAAATGCCCAGCAAGAGCCGCATTGCAACTGATCCTTAATTGGCGAAAGCGCATTTACATCCCTAAGATCAAAGCTTTTGGCCGTGGCTTCACCGGCACTTTGCAGCGTAAGATTGTAGATGTCTTCCCCATTTCCAATATATTCCTTGAAATCCTTATCCATCTGTGCCCTTTCCTCATCTGTTGCGGGAATGAGTCCCATGGCCTGTGAAAGGAGTGAAGTAGTGGATAATAGCAATCCTATTAGAAAGAGGTTTTTGATATGTATTGTATTGACTTTCATTTTTTACTTTTTTTAATTCTCACAACAATTTCCTTGACATTCCCGTCAAGGATCAATTCTGGTTGAAAACTTCTGATCTTCACAAACTTTAGTGCATACTTTCCTTTCTTCTCACCTCGAAATTTGAAGTGTTTTGTATATGCTGAAAAACCACTGGGGAGCTCAACATCGGTCTTAAAGGTATCGATGGCTATTATGCCCTCGGTGGGTTTGTACGTCCATTCAAAACCTCCTTCTCCTTCTTGTTCCAGGGCGACTTCAAAAGTGTCTCCGGCGCGGACCACTTTATTGGAAGTTGCGCAGGATACTTGAAGGAGTATTAAAAGCAGTATGCCAAAAGCTATGGTGTTTCTAGTCATTCCCATTTTTTTAGATATCCAAATCCTCTCCAAAGCTGTCTTCTTCTTCAAAGGCCTCCCCGTCATTTAGACCTTCAATGATCTCATCTTCTGTTCCCAGCTCCTCAAGTTCCACAAATTCATCATCTATTTCCACATCCTCAACATCTTCAACATCCGGTTCCACGTCCTCGGGTTCCGGGTCCGGTTCCACTTCTTCCGGCGCTTCATCGGGGGCTTCTTCTGGTTCCGTATCCGGTTCCACTTCTTCCGGCGCAGCATCTGGGGTTCCTTCTGGCTCCGTGCCCGGTTCCACTTCTTCCGGCGCTTCATCGGGGGCTCCCTCTGGTTCCGTGTCCGGTTCCACTTCTTCGGGTGCTTCATCGGGGGCTCCCTCTGGTTCCGTATCTGGTTCCACTTCTTCGGGCGCTTCATCGGGGACTCCTTCTGGTTCCGTGTCCGGTTCCACTTCGTCTGCTTCTTCCCCCGTGTCTTCGTCGGCCCCATCTGGTTCTACATCCACGTCGGCATCCGTATCTACATCACTGGGTTCTTCCTCGGCATTTTCAAAATCGGATTGTTCTTTAAAAGCTTTAAAAAACTCCTTTTTTTGGTCGTCGCTAAAGGAATCCCATTCTTCTTTGGTATAGGTGCTGTACGGTTGTCCTTTCCACATGAAAAAACCGCCTCCGCCCAACTGTTCCCGAGCGGTATCAAAGGCCTCTCCAAAATTCATGTCATCGGTAACGGCGTCTGCAAATTGTACATTGGAGGAAATGGTCAGGTTCACCAGTCCATCATCCGTTCCTCCGTCCAATTCCACGTCGTCCAATTCCACATCATCCACTTGTTCCGTTTCAGACCCATCATCTGGGGTATTGTCTTCGGTTGCGGCTGCAATCCCTTGATTTATGGACCTACCGGACCTGCCATAAACGGCGCCGCCCAAAATACCGGCCAAAGCCACTAAGGGTAATTTGCCGGCCTTCAAGAGTTTTACCTGTAATTTGGTCAATCCCTTTAATTTGACTTCCGTCTTTTTTTCGGGATTGACCTTTAAGATTGTTTCCTTTTCACTCATTGTCTTTGTTTTCGATGTTCAAAAATGACCCTTATCATCGACCTAAAATTTTTTGACTGTACGAAACCACCATTTTATTGGATAAAGCCAATAAAATCGTAGTTACACCATTAGGTTTTGGAATGGCACAAAAAGGTGACCAATCCTGATTTGAACGTTGTTGGGGGGAACTTCTAAACTTTTTTGTAAGAAGTACTTGAACGTTTAATTAGAATATTTTCAGTTGAACTTGTAACGTTTTTACCAAGTTAATTAGGGCAATAAAACCGTGGAATCACACTACAATAAACAACAATTCTTTGGCATTTCCCAACATGTTTTTAAGCAGTTAAAAACATGTAGAAATATACTTTCATATACCGAAGAATCCTCTCATGACCACAAGGGGTCAACTAGCTGGAAACTAAGGTTATGACCGTATGTAAACCAATCTTTATTTTATCTCCGGGCTCTAAAAAAACCTGGTCCCTTGGATCCAATTCCTGCGCTGTTCCATGGGCTACCAAAATGGTCTTGTTCCTACTCTTTAGATCCTGTACGATCACCTGTCCATGGGCTCCTTTGGATTTGACCTTCATTAGCACGTGTATTCGGGACACTGCCGGGTCAAATTCCGTAGGAATAAGTATGGGTATGGCTTTGGGGTCATACGCTTTTATGGTTTTTTCACTTCGGCCAATGATATAGGCATTATTGTTCGCAATTTCTTTAATGGTAAGGGTTTCTCCCGTGCTTTCTTTGGCGATGGAAACCTTAAAGGTCCTACTTGGCAAAGTAGGGCTGTCACCCCCCATTATAACCGTTCCCGGTTTTGGTGGATTGGAGGCAACGGTGTCCGTCTTTTTGTATTTGGAAAGGATCAAATTCACCTGTTTTCCACATGTTTTGCACGTTATTCGTTTGTTCAGCCCCAATAGGAGCCATTCTTCAGGGATTTTAACCCTGGTGCCACATGCTTTACAGGTATAATTCATTTTTTTGGTTATATATCTAGATCGCTTTCCATATCGTCTTCAAAATCATTTTCTTCCATGTCCTCTTGGTCTTCTTCTTCTTCTTCTTCTTCGTGATCTGGATTTTGATCTGTTGAAGGATTGGTGACCGAGGCATTGTTTCCGTCCAAATCCAAATCGGAATCTTCCAATTCGTCATCCAAGTAGGTGAAATCCAGTTCAATGATGTTCTCTTCATTCACGGGTAATTCCATTACCTGTGATGGTTCATCCACTTCCATTTCAATAATAATTTCTTTCATGGTCTTTACTTTATGGGGCAACCCAATCGCATTTGCACTTGGGACATTTTTCTTGATTTTTCCAATAGTTCCAGCTTCTCTTGCTTAAATCCATTTTACATTTTGGACATAAAAAGTTAAGATAAAACTCATCTTGAAGTTCTTCAAGTCGTTCGTTCTGCTTCTTTTCGGAGGCCGATAGGGTAGCCAGTACAGTACCCATTAGACCAGCGGAAATTGTAAGTATGGTCTTTATTTCCCGTTCTATTTTAAGAACATTGATAAGGACAATGACAAAGGCCGTTATTAAAATACGGATACCCAGGGATTGCAGTTTAAAGTACTTTCTGATACTATCCCTTTTGGTTTTGAAGTTTTTCTCCACCGATCTTAGATTCCCAAACTCCTCACTAAAATCCTGCCTGTTCTTAAGTACATATTTTTCCACTTGGGAAATCAGGTCCTTGCCCAGTACCTTTTCCTCGCCAAATTCAATTTTGTCCTTTTTCTGAAGGTTTTTTGTTACTATTCTCCGGCCATTGACCCTGGTACCGTTGGAAGAATCCAAATCCTTGAGCAAAAAGGACTTGAAGTCATTGGATATCTCCACTTCTGCATGAACGCCGCTTACCGTTTTGTGATTAAGGGCGAGGTGGTTTTTTTCGTTCCTCCCTATTGTAAATGCTTCCATATCAATACCAGTAAACAAATTTTCGCAATTCTTTTATATACTTTTCCCCTAAACGCTGTTTCATGGGAGGCGCTTTTTGGTTGGTCACAAATCGTACGTCATTCCCCGTAATTTGTAGCACCCTATTACGATTCACCAGTAGGGATTTCCCCACCCGTTTTATGGAACTTACATTGGACAGACGCTCTTCCAGGTTGCCCAAGGGCCTACATTCCTTTCTCATGGTGCCATCGGCCATATAGATTTCCGTCCAATTGCCACTGCCCATACAAAAACAGATGTCCTTGGTGTCCACAAGGTCAAAATGGCCTTTGGACTTAATTTTTAACTTTTTTAGAATGGCACCTTGATAAGGGGGAAACTTCAACAATCTATTGATAAGATTGGCCATGCCCTTTCCGGTTTCGGCCGAAAGGGTAGGATAGAAGGCCACCACATCTTGCTCCCATCCTATAAACGCAAGTTCTAAATTGGAGGTGACCAAGACAATATTGGCAAACGCATTGGTGCTTGAAATAAAACTGATGTAACTTCTTAATTGCTCCCTGCTCCCTTCGGAATCGTCCGGGATATAGAAGAAGTTGAGGTGCTCTATATGTTTAAGATGTTGGTTTTTCTGTTTAAACCACTGTTCTTCGATCAAATCGACATAACCTTCATCGGGAAAATTCACAAAATCAAGCTCCGTAGTCATGGTTGGTGTTGTAAGGTTCAGTATTGTTGAAAAATATAAAAAAAAGGGTTGCACTACCACACATATTCGTTCTCATGACTATTTTAATGACGAAAGGAGTTGCCATTCATTTGCATATCTGGAAAAATTGGTGCAATCCTCGATTTCCAGTTCAATTAACAGGGCGGAGTGGTTGTCCAGACTCTTCTTTGTACATTCTTCTTGAATGTGAACGAGTTTTTCCTCGGAGGTTTTTTTGGTGTCACTTAACAAATGGAGCAATGCCTCATGTGAAAAGGTTTCCAATACACCGTCCGAACAGATAAATCCAATGTCCCCCTCAATGAGATCGGACAAAAAATGAATTTCCGGAACGGTCTTCTTCCCCTCTAAATTTCCTTTAAATGCCTTTAGTATTTGATGGTTCATCGGATGCTTTGCCGCTTCATGGTGCGTAATTTCCCCATTCCTTACCAAACTGCCTACCAGGGAATGGTCCCATGTATGCCAAAACATTTTTGCTTCCGGTTTTACAAAATAGATTCTTGAATCACCTGCATGTGCCGTAAACAATCCTTTTTTACCTCTAAAGACCGCAGCAAGGGTAGTCGCCATGCCGTCCAGGGAATCCTCCCTATTGACCAGGTCGTTCAAATGGTCCTGGGCGGCGCCCAATAGTGCTAGGATCGGGTCTTCACCAAGGGCCGTTTCAACATAATTCCCGGTAATAAAATCCACAAGGCTTTTGCTGGCCATTTCTCCCCGGACGGCCCCACCAACACCGTCACACACCATAAAAACATTGTCCTTATGCCCGATACTGTCTTCGTTGTTTTCTTTTTTTCCGATATGGGTATAGTGAAATACCTTCATAATCCATCGTTTACGGAATGAACCAAATTAGTTGCGCAAATTTTGTTGTAAAATGGCCGCAAGCAACATTTTAATATACCAAAATCATTATTTACTGTATGAAAAAACTAAAAATACCAATACGCATGATAAAAGGTTACGGAAAACCGTAAAGGAAAAGGTAATGCAATGATGTCGTGTTAATCTTGCCTTAAATCCATTTATTGTTCAACTTTTATCTATAAATTGTTGAACAAATAAAAGTTATGAAAATTTCTGCGATGGGTGTTGTTGCCTTTACCACCCTTGTTTTGGTTACTGTCACCATTATGTCCAGCATGAACTTCCCATTTAACTGGGTGTTCTATGTAACCGTTTTTGGCCAGGCGTTAGTGGTTTTTATGGTATACAAGGTATTGACCGAGAACTACGAAACTACTAAAACCTTTGAGGATTTTTATGAGGATCATCCCATAGGAAAGGAAAATTACCGCTAGTAACTGCGTAATTCTTCCTTTCGCTCCTTGGTTATGGGCTCCATTCCCAATTCCGGAATCACCAACAATGGAATTTGGGTGTGAAAGGCCGTTCGTTTCACAATGGGTTCCCTGGTCATGCGTTCCATATAACTGTGTTGGTAGTGGAGCATGGCCAATAAATGGATGTCTAATTCCTTTGAGAAGACATCCAAGGTATGGGAAACGGAGTTCAGCTCGGAAACCGTGTGGATATAGTGTTCCACATTGGCAAAATATTTTCTGAGCATATTGAGATTGAACAATTGCAACTCTGTTAGGGCCTTTATCTCATATTGAACATGGACAATTCTAATGGTGGCTTCAAATGAATTGGCCAGATCGATCAATGGTGTTAGTTCGGAAAGTGAATAAAACCGATTGAAATCAGTGGCAAACGCAATTTCCGATGGCGCCATATACTCGAAATTCCTAGGAATGGCCAGAATCGGACACTTTTTGGTGTTCTTTATGATGCGAACGGTATTGCTGCCCATAAAGACTTCGTCCATTCCAGATGCCCCCTTGGTACCTGTTACGATCAGGTCTATACCATAGGTGTCCACAACATCCTTTACCTCATCGGCCAAAAGATTGAAGGAGGAAATGGTTTCAAAGGAATGTTTGGGATTATTGAACTCCTTCCGAATTCTCTTTACGGTCTTGCTCAACCCATTTTCTGAAGTAGAGCGAACGGCATCCTCTATACGGACCCCGTTCACCATTGGAGCCATGAATCTACTGCTGGGGATAACAGGGGTATAGGTGTTCAGCAGGAAAAAATCACATTCTTGGTTCTGAAAGAGTCGCATGGCATAGCAAATGGCATTCCATGCATTGTTAGAAAAGTCCGTGGGTATTAAAATCCGTTTCATCCCAATTTTTTTTACGATAGTATAAAATTAGGAGGGTAGGGATAGTAATACTATGACAATTATCAGCTTTAAGGAAATGCTGTGTTAAAATCCTTCGGCCAAGTCCCTTAGCTTTCGCTCGTCCTTAATGCCCACCTTCTTTCCAGAGGTATGGATCAACCCTTTCTTTTTAAATTCAGAAATAATTCTAATGGCGGATTCCGTGGCGGTACCTACAACATTGGCAATATCCTCACGTGAAAGTGTAAGGGCCAAAAACCCATCATTATCTTCCCCAAAATTGTTCTTCAAATAAAGAAAGGCCTCCGCAATGCGCTGTTTCACTGTTTTTTGGCTCATATTGACAATGACGTCATCCGCTTCCTTGAGTTCATGGGCCATATGCCTTAAAACTTCCAGGGTAAAGTTCGGATTTTTCTGTAATGTGGTGGTAATGCTTTCCTTGGGAATAAAACAAACATCCATATCGCTGACCGCAACGGCGGAAAGGTTGGAATGTTCTTCGGCAATAACGGACCTCTGGCCCATTACTTCCCCTTTCGTAGCTAGTTTAACAATTTGATCTTTACCGTTGGGACTGAGCTTGGAAAGTTTGGAAACCCCAGATCTAACACAATAGACCCCATTGAGTTTTTCACCCTCCTCAAACAAGGGTTCCCCCTTTTTGACTGATTTTCTGATTTTGGAATCGGAGACTTTTTTCAATTCCTCCTTGTTCATTGCCCTTAGGGAATTGAATTGTCGCACGATGCAATTCTCACATCTGCTATTATCCATAATTTAAATTTACCTGACGTCTAAAATTAAGAGTTCTATGGCAAATAAAAACTGCAATTCTTTAGGAATTCCCAATTCTTTCCAGTCCCTCTTTGGAAAGAACATGAATTTCACTTCTTACAGTGTTTATGAGTCCTGCATTTTTAAAATTTGTGAGAAGGTTTATGACATATTCCGGTGATGTGCCCAGAACGGTAGCCATATCCTCCCTTTTTAATCGTACCCAGAGCCTACCATTCCTATCGGCCCCATATTTCTTCAGCAAGTACACCAAAAGATGGGCCAAACGTTGTTTGATGCCTTTATGGACACAGAAAATGATACGGGTGTATTCGTTGATATTGACATCTTCAATAAGGACATCCAAAAAGTCCTGGAGGAATCCGGGATTCTCCTTTAGACTTTTCAAAAAAGTGTTTTTGTCCAAACAGCATAATTCAATGTCGGAAAGGGCCACCGCACTAACTTCGGCGCCGTTGTTGGTCAGTAGGGAGCGTTTGCCCATGATTTCCCCCTTTCCCAAAAAACGGAGGACATGCTCCTGCCCAATGTTATCCACTTTACTGAATTTACATGCTCCCTTGTTTATGCAATACAGTTTATGCAATGGTTGGTTTTCCTTGAAAATGACCTCGCCTTTGGGAATGCTCAAGGATTCCGAGGTTCTAAGAAGTTCCTGCTTTACCTCGCTTGATAACGATTCAAAATCCTTTAATTGTCTGGACTGTAATTCTGTGCAGTTACCCATAGGACAAAGGTACTTTTCTGCGGATCCATAAAAGATGACATAAGTCATATTTTTCCAAGGCGCCTTATTCCATCTTTGTGTTCGGTATAATGCAAATGTGTATGTCATCTTCAACCTGTTACCATTGTGGTGACCCTTGTGGGCGTGCGGCTGTCCTATTTGATGAAAAAAACTTCTGCTGCAATGGTTGCAAGACCGTTTATGAAATTTTTCACACGAGCGGATTGGAAGGGTATTACGATCTGGAAAGCGCTGCTGGGGCCACTCCCAAAGAGGTGGCCAATAAGTTTGATTTTTTGGAAAATCCAGAAGTGGCGGAGAAGCTATTGGATTTTAATGAGGATGGGATTCAGGTAGTTGAATTCCATATACCACATATGCACTGCAGTTCCTGTATTTGGGTGCTGGAAAATTTAAACAGATTGCGTTCTTTTATCAAAAGTTCCCAGGTTGATTTTCCAAAACGAAAGGCCAGAATAACCTTCGATAGTGAAGGGCTGAACCTAAAGGAGCTTGCCATACTGTTGGCCAAAATAGGGTACGAGCCATCCATTGTCCTTGAGGATTATTCCCAGGCAAAAAAGAAGGTGGACCGGAACCTTATCTATAAATTGGGAGTTGCCGGTTTTTCTTTTGGGAATGTAATGCTCCTTTCTTTTCCGGAGTATTTTGAAGTCCAGGAATATTGGTTGGATCAATACAAAACCTTCTTTAGATGGTTAATGTTTTCCTTTTCCCTGCCCGTGGTTTTTTACGCTTCCCAGGATTACTTCACTTCGGCTTTTAAAGGATTGCGATCCAAGTTGTTGAACATTGATGTTCCCATAGCCTTGGGAATCCTGACCTTGTTCATAAGAAGTACTGTGGATATCGTCTTTGATTTGGGTTCAGGCTTTTTTGATAGCCTTACAGGTTTGGTATTCTTCTTATTGGTAGGACGGTTTTTTCAACAAAAGACGTATGCGCATCTATCGTTTGAGCGGGACTACAAATCCTATTTCCCCATTGGGGTGACCCGGGTAACCGAAAATGATGGGGAAGAGAACATCGAAATTTATAGGGTAAAACAGGGCGATAGGCTTTTGGTCCGTAATCAGGAAATCATTCCTGTGGATTGCATCCTTATCCATGGACGTGCGCAGATTGACTATAGCTTTGTCACCGGGGAGTCGGAATCCGTACCCAAATCATCGGGGGATAAGTTGTTCGCCGGAGGCAAACAATTGGGTGGGGTACTTGAAATAGAGGCCATAAAATCCGTATCCCAGAGTTATCTTACCCAGTTGTGGAGCAATTCTGCCTTTGCAAAAAACAAGGCCAGTGAATTCCAAACCCTAACCGACGCCATAGGTAAACGATTCACCATTGCGGTTTTGACCATTGCCACCATTGCCACATCGTACTGGTTGTGGCAGGACCCGTCTAAGGCGCTCAATGTCTTTACAGCGGTTTTGATCATCGCCTGTCCTTGTGCCATTGCATTGGCCGCACCTTTCACCCTTGGCAACCTATTGCGAATTTTTGGCCGTAACGGTTTTTACCTTAAAGACACGAATACCATAGAAAGATTGGCCAAAATAGATACCGTTGTCTTTGATAAAACAGGGACATTGACTTCAAATTCAGGGAATACCATTGTCTACGAGGGCATGGAATTGACCGATGATGAAGCTTCTTTGCTCAAGAATACCCTGCGTGCTTCAAACCATCCCCTGAGCAGGGAATTGTACGGCATTTTGGAAAGTTGTCAGATAAAGACATTGGATGAATTTTCCGAACATACTGGAAAAGGGGTTAAGGGAAAACTGGGACAGCACACCATGAAAGTGGGATCTGCAAACTATGTTGGCACCCAGGAAGGGACAAAGGCGGAAACATCGGTCCACATTAGCGCAGATGAAAATTATAAGGGCCGTTTTGTGTTCAAAAGCAAATACAGGGAAGGTCTGGTTACCCTCTTTAAAGGGCTTATGACGAACTTTTCATTGGTCATTCTGTCCGGGGATAACGATGGGGAACGGAAAAAGCTGGAAAAAATGTTTCCTTTTCAACTCCCCATGTTTTTTGACCAAAAGCCGGAAGACAAACTCAAGTTCGTTAAAAAATCACAAGAGCATTCAAATGTACTCATGGTTGGGGATGGACTCAATGATGCCGGCGCCTTGGCCCAGAGTAACGTGGGTATAGCGGTTTCGGAAAATGTAAATGTGTTTTCACCTGCCTGTGATGCTATTTTGGATGCTGGCAAGCTAACAGGGCTAGCTAGGTTCCTAAAGCTTTCCCAACAATCCATTGGTATCATAAAACTGAGTTTTTTATTGTCGCTTTGTTACAATGTGGTAGGCTTGTATTTTGCTGTGACCGGCCAGTTAAAACCTGTAATTGCGGCCATCTTGATGCCCTTGAGTTCCATTAGTATAGTGGTCTTTACCACAATTGCCACAAATTATATAGGTTCAAAATTCAAAACATAAACGTAAAGCAAAAACGGAATGATGATCGGTAACAAAACAATTTTATCCAGTACCATAGGTTTGGTGTACTTATGGTTTGGAAGTTTAAAGTTCTTTCCAGGCACAAGCCCGGCAGAGGAACTGGCAAGGAACACCATCCACCAATTAACGTTTGGGTTGGTGACCGATCAAGCTGCGGTGACCTTGCTGGCCATTTTAGAGGTAGGTATTGGTCTGCTATTGCTTATTGGAATTTTTAGAAAACAAGTGGTGGTCATTGCATTGGCGCATATGGTATTCACTTTTACGCCATTGCTGTTTTTTCCCAATGATTCATTTGCCCATGCACCTTTGGTCCCTACCCTGTTAGGTCAATACATAGGTAAAAATATCATCATTATAGGTGCTTTGGTGACCATGATCCGAAAGGAAAAAAATAAAGGATTTTTTATTTAAAAATCTGATAAATGTCATTTTTTTCAAGGAATCATAAAGGTAGTTTTACACCCGAATTTAAATAGGTATGAGCGTAATTTATGTGTTACTGAGCATAAGTGTGTGTGTTGCTATTGTCTTTTTTGCAGCTTTCATCTTTACGGTCAGGAGCGGTCAATATGACGATTCCTATACACCGTCCGTCCGGATGCTTTTTGAAGATGAACTAGTGGATACTACCGATAAGAATAACAACCAAAATAAAAGTCAAACTGAATAATTATGGAAGTACAGCAATTTCACTACGATAATAAAATCGTACAAAAATTTCTCTATGCCACGATGCTATGGGGAGTTGTGGGAATGGTGGTAGGCCTTTTATTGGCCTTCATGTTCTTGTTTCCCAACCTGACCGACGGTATTTCGTGGCTAAGTTTTGGGCGTCTTCGTCCATTGCATACCAATGCCGTGATTTTTGCTTTTGTGGGCAACGCCATTTTTGCCGGGGTATATTACTCCTTGCAGCGATTGCTAAAGGCAAGGATGTTCAGTGATGCGCTGAGCAACATCAATTTTTGGGGTTGGCAGCTCATTATTGTGTCGGCCGCAATTACCCTTCCTTTAGGGATTACCACCTCAAAAGAATACGCAGAGTTGGAATGGCCCATAGATATTGCCATTGCGTTGATTTGGGTTGTTTTTGGCTGGAACATGATCGGTACGATCCTCAAACGGAGACAACGCCATTTATATGTGGCCATTTGGTTTTATATAGCCACTTTTGTCACGGTGGCGGTACTGCATATTTTCAATAGCCTGGAATTGCCGGTGGCTGCCTTAAAAAGTTATTCAGTGTACGCCGGGGTCCAGGATGCCTTGGTTCAGTGGTGGTATGGGCATAATGCCGTGGCCTTCTTTTTAACCACTCCATTCTTGGGCCTCATGTATTACTTTGTGCCCAAGGCCGCAAACAGGCCGGTATATTCCTATAGATTATCCATTGTCCACTTTTGGTCCTTGATATTTATTTATATCTGGGCAGGACCGCACCATTTGTTGTACTCCTCATTGCCGGATTGGGCCCAAAATCTTGGGGTTGTATTTTCCGTAATGCTTATTGCACCTTCCTGGGGTGGTATGATCAATGGACTGTTGACCCTTAGAGGTGTTTGGGACAAGGTGCGGAGTGATGCTACATTGAAGTTCATGGTAGTAGCCATTACCGGTTATGGTATGGCCACTTTTGAAGGACCCATGCTTTCCCTAAAAAATGTAAATGCCATTGCCCACTTTAGTGACTGGGTCATTGCCCACGTACATGTTGGTGCCTTGGCATGGAATGGCTTCCTCACCTTTGGTATGATTTACTATTTGGTGCCAAAGATGTTCAAGACCACCTTATATTCCAAGGGGCTGGCCAACCTTCATTTTTGGATAGGTACTTTGGGCATCGTGTTGTATGCTTTGCCCATGTACGTTGCCGGTTTTACCCAAGCACTCATGTGGAAAGAGTTTAATCCAGATGGAACTTTGGTATACGGTAACTTCCTGGAAACAGTACAACAGATCATCCCCATGTATTGGATGCGTGCCATTGGAGGTACCCTATTTATTGTGGGAATGTTGATCATGGTATACAATGTTATCGTGACCATCAGAAAAGGAAGTGCGGTTGAGGATGAGTTGGCAGAGGCCCCAGCCTTGACAAGGGTCACCGGTAGAAGGACCGCAGGGGAAACCTTCCACACCTGGTTGGAAAGAAGACCGGTTCAATTGACCATTTTGGCCACAGTGGCCATATTGATTGGAGGGATCGTCCAGATTATCCCAACCTTATTGGTAAAATCCAATATCCCCACCATTACAAGTGTTAAGCCCTATACTCCATTGGAGTTGGAAGGACGTGACCTCTATATCCGTGAAGGATGTGTGGGTTGTCACTCCCAAATGATCCGGCCCTTCCGAAGTGAAGTGGAACGTTATGGCGAGTATGCCAAAGCAGGTGAGTTTGTTTACGATCATCCTTTCCTTTGGGGAAGTAAGCGTACGGGACCTGATTTACTCCGGGTAGGAGGAAAGTATTCGGACAACTGGCATTTGAACCATATGTACGATCCGCAAAGTACTTCCGCAGGATCGATTATGCCCGCCTATCAATGGTTGGTGAAAAATAAGCACGATAGAAGTGGTGTTGAAGCCAAAATGAATGCAATGGTGACCTTGGGCGTTCCTTACACGGATGAGGACATTACCAATGCACAGCAATCAATGGCAGAACAGGCACTTCAAATAGAGAAAAACCTTTATAGCGATCCGGAATTTGTAAGGACCTACGAGGCGGATAAAAAGTATGCCCAGGAAAATGGGGAGGAGTTTGTGGAAATGCGCGATCGCGAGATTGTTTCCTTGATTGCCTATCTGCAAAGATTGGGTACGGATATTAAAGTAAAGGACAACGACGGTTTACTGTCAGAAAACAAATAAAGCGATGTTGAAGTTTGTAAAAAGCCATATGGAAAGTATCGATGGGATTGCAACCTATCCCATGATATCACTATTGATATTCTTTGTGTTCTTCACCCTGCTTTTTTGGTGGGTGTTTACCGCAAGCAAATCCCATATTAAGGAAATGGGCGAACTGCCCTTGGATAATGACCAACCAACCAATAAATAAAGAAAGTTATGATGTCTAGAACACCTTGGTGGATACGAATCCCAGTATTGTTTTTCATCGTCTTCGGATTGATGGAGTACTTCATTGATTCCGGTGACAAACCGGCCATCATTGAATATCCGATCACCCAGTTTTTTATGCTGATGGTCCTATTGATTTTGATAGCCATCGAAGTCATTTTAAAATCCATAGAAAACGTCATGTTCCAAACCCTGTCCGCCGATGCGCAAGAGCGATATCTGGAGGCAAAGAATAGGAAAGTGGAGTTCAAATGGCTGGACAACATCTACAAGAGATTAACGAGGAGTCGCTCCATTGAAAAGGAAGGAGAGATCATTTTGGATCACAATTACGATGGTATTCGGGAATTGGACAATGTATTGCCCCCATGGTGGGTCTATATGTTCTATGTAACCATCATCTTTGGATTGGTCTACCTGGTACGTTTCCATATTGTTGGGGACTATACCCAGGCGATAGAGTATGAAAATGAGGTGGCCGAGGCCAAAATCGCAATTGAGGAATACAAGAAGACAGCAAAGAATTTGGTGGATGTGAATACCGTGGAAGTGCTTACGGATGCCTCGGATTTATCGGCAGGTGAGAAGATCTTCACGGCGAATTGTGTGGTTTGCCATATGGCAGATGGTGGAGGAGGTATTGGTCCAAACCTTACTGATGAGTATTGGATTTTGGGTGGGGGCATAAAAAATGTGTTCCGTACCATTTCGGAAGGAGGACGTGACGGTAAGGGGATGGTCGCATGGAAAAATAGCTTAAAGCCCGTGGAAATGGCCCAGGTGGCAAGCTATCTATTACAATTCCAAGGGACCACACCGGCAAATCCAAAAGCACCGGAAGGGGAAATTTGGGTGGACCCGGATGCACCTTCCGAACCGGAAGAAGCGCCAGCGGAACAGGCACAGGATTCCACTATAGTGGCAATGAATTAAAAACAAGGGTTCCCTCCCTAAAAATGGGAGTGCAACAAATAGTGGTCTGATATAAGGGCTATGGAAGAAAATTTTAGGGATTCAATAGGAACTATTACCGCAGATGGGAAAAGGGCTTGGGTGTATCCTAAAAAGCCTAGCGGCAGATTTTTGGAGTATCGCAAATACGTCAGCTATGGCTTGCTCTTGTTTCTTTTTGCAGCCCCTTTTGTAAAAATCAATGGAAATCAGTTTTTGATGTTCAATGTTTTGGAACGTCGATTTAACATCTTTGGTTTCCCATTTTGGCCCCAGGATTTTCATCTGTTTGTGATCTCCATGATTTTAGGGGTAATTTTTATTGCCCTTTTTACAGTGGCCTTTGGCAGGATTTTTTGTGGTTGGATCTGTCCGCAAACCATTTTTATGGAAATGGTGTTCCGTAGGATAGAGTATTGGATAGATGGTGACCGTGGTGCCCAGATGCGTTTGCAAAAGGCGCCCTGGACCACCAAGAAGATTAGAAAACGGGTGTTGAAATGGACCATTTTCTTCATCATATCCTTTTTAATTGCGAATATCTTTTTGGCCTATTTAATAGGCAGTGACCGTTTGTTGCAATATATCGTTGATGGGCCTTTGGCGCATTTGGGAACCATAATTCCATTGCTCATCTTCACAGCGGTCTTCTATTTTGTTTTTGCTTGGTTCCGTGAACAGGTGTGTATAATCGCCTGTCCATATGGAAGATTGCAAGGGGTGCTTTTGGATGATAGGTCCATTGTTGTGGCCTATGACCATAAAAGGGGAGAAGGACCAAGCGGAAGGAAAAAGTTTAGAAAGAATGAAGACCGGGAGGCCCTTGGACATGGGGATTGCATAGATTGTTTCCAATGTGTGCACGTATGTCCTACGGGAATTGATATTAGGAATGGAACCCAGTTGGAGTGCGTAAACTGTACGGCTTGTATTGATGAGTGTGACCATATTATGGAAAGTATCAATAGGCCCAAAGGATTGATTCGCTATGCCAGTGAACGTGAAATCACCCACAACGAGAAGTTTAGGTTTACGGCAAGGATGAAAGGCTATGCGGCGGTATTGACCATTTTGGTCGGGGTGCTCGTTGGGATGCTGTTCCTCCGTAATGATTTGGAAGCAAATATTTTTAGATTGCCCGGACAGCTTTATGAAAGAAAGGCAAACAATATGATCAGCAATGTCTATACCTATAAGTTGGTGAACAAGACTACTGAGACTATTGAAAATGTAAGTTTTAAGCTCCTTTCACATAATGGGAACATCAATATGGTATCCACCGATACTTTTAAAGTACCGGCCCAGGATTTGGCAGAAGGGACTTTATTTATTGAAATAAACAATGCTGCCCTAACAGGGGACAAGGATAAGTTGGAAATTGGCGTGTACAGTGGGGGTGAATTGATTGAAACCACCGTTACCCAATTTTTGGCACCTAGAAGCTATAATTGAAATTTTAAGCTAATGGTTAAAAGGGAGTAGTATTGATTCTAATTATAAATGTGGTTTTTAACCATTAACTATTAACTAATAACTAAGTATATGAAATTTAACTGGGGGACAGGAATCGTTTTGGCATTCGTTGCTTTTATCTCCTTTATTATGTATTTCGTAATACGAATGAATACGGATAATAGGACGGATCATGAATTGGTCACCAAGGATTACTACAAGCAGGAACTCGCTTATCAGAAAGAAATTGATGCGGAAAAAAATGCAGCAGAACTTGATGAGGAACTCAGCGTACGTAAATCTGAGGATGGTTTGCTTATTACGTTCCCCAAAAACTTTAACCCTAAAAATGTCACTGGTAAAGTGTCCCTATACCGACCGTCGAACAGGCATTTGGATTTTAACTTTCCAATAAGTTTATCCAACACACATTTGCTCATACCTGACAATCGCCTCGTAGACGGTCGATGGGACATTGCCATTGAATGGCATTATAAAGGTAAAACCTTTTTGCACAAACAAAAGCTAACGTATTAATATGCTCCTTTCCGCCTTGGCACTTGGGTTTTTAGGTAGTTTGCACTGTTTGGGAATGTGTGGTCCAATAGCGTTTATGCTCCCCTTGGATCGGAAAAATAAACAACGAAAGCTATTTCAGTTATTTGTTTATCATTTTGGCAGATTGGTTTCCTATGGACTATTGGGTTTGGCATTTGGTTTTGTGGGTAAAGGGCTTCAGTTGTTCGGAGTGCAACAAAAGCTCTCCATTGCCATCGGGGCAATTATGATTTTATTGGTCCTTGTTCCTTCTCGGCTCCTTAAAGGATTCCATCCAACAAGACCCATTTATGGCCTTTTGAACAGCGTAAAATCAAAATTGGGGGAAGCATTAAAAAGGCGTTCTCCAGATACATTTTTGACCATTGGTTTCCTTAACGGATTCCTGCCCTGTGGATTGGTCTATGTTGCACTTTTTGGGGCAATTGCCCTGGGCAGCCCCATACAGGGAAGCCTCTATATGGTATTGTTTGGAATAGGCACGATTCCGCTGATGACATCGGCCGTATTTGCCAGTGGCCTTTTTGGTACAAAGGCGAAGTCAAAAATAAAGAAGTTGGTTCCAGTTTTTGTGGTGGTCATTGGGTTCATGTTCATCGTTAGGGGTTTGGGTCTTGGAATACCATACCTATCCCCCAAACCGGTAACACAAGAGATGGTGTCCACAGATTTGGAATGTCACCAACCATAGAAGTTCTTTTGGATAATAACAATTTTCTTAAGCATGAATGAAAATTTTTGTGGATTTCCATAAGGTTTTTGATTGTGCTTAGGGAAACAAAAAAATAAAAACAAAATGCGAATCACAACAGCTGAAGAAGTTGTAAAACTGGTAAAATCGGGTGATAGGGTGTTCTTGCAAGGAGCAGCGATGACCCCAAATGAATTGATCGATGCTTTATGCGATAGGTATCAAGAGTTGGAAGATGTTGAAATGGTTTCCATCCATACGGAAGGAGGGGCCAAATATACCCAAGAGCCCTATAACCAGACATTTCATTTGAACTCCTGTTTTGTGGGAGGCAATGTTCGAAAAAGCGTAAATACCCCAAAAGCCGGTTATGTTCCCGTTTTTTTGAGTGAAATACACCGATTGTTTTATGATGGATATTTACCAATAGATGTGGCTTTTGTACAAGTTTCCCCGCCGGATAAGCATGGCTATTGTTCCCTTGGTGTTTCCGTGGACGTGGCATTACCTGCAGTGCGTTCCGGAAAGACCATTGTGGCCCAGATCAACCCCTCTGTTCCCCGAACCCATGGTACCGGTATTGTCCATGTAGATGAAATAACACTGGCGTGTGAAGTGGATAGACCTATCCATGAGCATCCACCAACACCAATATTCGATATCGAAAAACAGATTGGAAAAAACGTTGCCAATCTCATAGAGGATGGCGCCACGCTTCAAATGGGTATTGGAAATATCCCGGACGCGGTATTGTCCAATTTAGGTAACCATAAGGATTTGGGCATCCATACGGAACTGTTTTCAGATGGGGTATTGCCCCTTTTGGAAAGCGGAGTGATTACCGGTAATGAAAAAAGGGTAAAAAAGGGTAAGATTGTAAGCTGTTTTGCGGCAGGTTCAAGAAAATTATATGATTTTATTGATGACAATCCAATTTGTGATTTTAGGGATGCAGCCTATACCAATGATACCGCACGAATCCGGAGAAACCCGAAAGTAACTGCTATTAACAGTGCCATAGAAATTGACATTACCGGGCAAGTATGTGCAGATACTATTGGTAGCTACCAGTTTTCCGGGGTTGGAGGCCAAATGGATTTTATAAGGGGCGCCGCACTATCACCAGGAGGTAAACCGATTTTTGCCCTTTCATCGGCTACAAAAAAGGGGATGTCCAAAATTGTACCAATCCTTAAATCCGGAGCCGGAGTGACCACTACACGGGCCCATGTCCATTATGTGGCCACGGAACACGGCGTGGTGAACTTGTTTGGAAAGAACTTACAGCAACGGGCCAAGGCAATGATTTCCATTGCCCACCCAGACCATCAAGAAATGCTGGAAAAGGCGGCCTATGAAAGGTTTAATGGATCTTTTTAAGGTGTAAGAAATGATTTGAAGATGAAGATTGAGCAATTAGTGGAGGAATTGGGCTGTGTCCAAAGGGCCATCTTATACGGGCAATCAAAGATTGATTTGCCAAAAGGAGGTCTTCACGGGGACTATGTCCAAAGTGCTGCCAATCTTTTTCACTATTTGGTCCTGCGTAGTTTTGACCTACGACCCTATCAAGATGCATTGTCGGAACTTGGGCTTTCGTCCATACGTACTGCCGAGGGGTATGTTCTGCAGAATTTGAACAATGTCATTCACAATCTTCAACGAATATCCGGTAGCCATATTGAGGTTGATTTCAGTGAAGAGTCCTTTGGATATCAGGAAAGTAGAAATCTACTCAACAGGCACATAGAAAGTCTATTTGGCTCCACTGAAGAAAATGCGAAGACCAAGGTTATGGTCACACTTCCCACGGCGGCAGCCTTTGATGTAACCATTGTTCGGCAGATGGCGGAAAATGGAATGGATGTGGCCCGAATCAATTTGGGACATGATAATGAAACCATCTGGGAGGCCATGGTCCATAATGTTCGGACCGTATCAAAAAGTTTGGGGAAATCCATTAAGATCTACATGGACTTGGCAGGGCCCAAAATTCGCACGGGAGGTATTTCCCTTTCCAATAAAAAAGGGAAGGGAAAGGGAAGCAAGAAAATGGTCCTTCGGCAGGGGGAACGTCTTATTTTGACCAAACTGCCCATTTCCGTCCCCACTTCCAAATTCAACAAAAAAGGAAAACAGGTCAGGGTGGCCGAACTCAATGTTTCCCTACCGCAAATCATAGATGATGTAAGGCTTGGGGATCCAATTTTGTTTGATGATGGCATGATCAAAGGGCTGGTTGTCGATAAGGATGAGGATAGCATAACCATAGAGATAGTGAAGTGTTTTAAGCCTAAGTTAGGCTTACAAAAAGGGATTAACCTTCCTCATACAAAATTGAACCTTCCGGCCCTTACTGAAAATGATATGTCCGTATTGCCATTTGCCTGTGGGCATGCGGACATTTTAGGGTACTCCTTTGTACGAAGCGACAGTGATGTTCAAATCCTCTATGATGAATTGGATGCCCTCAATGCAAAAGATATTGGGGTAGTATTCAAAATAGAAAACCAGGAGGCATTTGAAAACTTTCCCAGTATTTTGATCAAGGGAATGGAACGCAATAAAATTGGCGTGATGATTGCCCGTGGCGACTTAGCCGTGGAAATGGGTTTTGAACGTATTTCCGAGGTGCAGAAAGAGTTACTTTGGATATGTGAAGCGGCCCATATTCCTGTTATTTGGGCTACCCAGGTTTTGGAAACATTGGCCAAAAATGGAATTCCCACAAGGGCAGAAATCAGTGATGCGGCGGAAGGAGCGAGGGCGGAATGTGTTATGCTCAACAAAGGACCGCATATTAACCAGGCAATTGCTACCTTACGGGCCATTTTGGATAAAATGG
Organism: Muricauda sp. SCSIO 64092; assembly: GCF_023016285.1. Classification (GTDB taxonomy): domain Bacteria; phylum Bacteroidota; class Bacteroidia; order Flavobacteriales; family Flavobacteriaceae; genus Croceivirga. The sequence goes on along the minus strand of NZ_CP095413.1, from coordinate 1,245,266 downwards.
ATGGACATATGTCCAAAAAGAAAGAATCATTAAGAGCATTGAATGTTGCAAAAAAGTATATGGAATGGCGAGACCAGGAAGTAAGTCAGATTTATTAGTTCAAGCTAAGGAAAACTATGAGAAGTTGATGGATTTTGTTGACGGCTTTTCCAAGGAAGAGCTGGAACGGGATTTTCCGGATGGAACCTTGAATATGAATGTTAAGGATGTACTGGCCCGCTTGCACAGCTGGCACTTATTGCTCTTGGATTGGTATACCATTGGCATGTCCGGGGAAGAACCGGATATGCCCGCGAAAGGTTACACCTGGAGGATGTTGCCCGAATTGAACGGGCAGATACAACAACGATACTCCAAAGTTAGTATGGACGACATCAAAGGGCTATTGCGGATATCCTATAAGACCGTATACAAAATCATTGAAGCCCATACGGATGAGGATCTTTTTACAAAAAAGAAATATCACTGGACGGGATCTACTTCTTTGGCGGCATATGTGATTTCAGCCACTTGTAGTCATTACGATTGGGGTTATAAATTGATCAAGAGTGGATTAAACGAACTCTAAATCTTAGGATGCAGGATGAAAAGGTTTTGGTTCTGGGGGGATATGGAGGCGTAGGGAAATCACTTTGCCATAATCTTTTGCGGTATACGGATTGCCAACTGGGCATAGGTGGAAGGAACGCCACACGGGCCAAGGAACTCATAATTCGGCTTCAGAACGAATTTCCCGGCACCAGGGTAGATTACATCCCTTGGACGCCAAAAAACGCAATAGCCTCACAGAACCCTTTAAATGGGCAGATTTGGTCATCGTTGCCGCTACTGTTCCGGACCTTATGGAAAATATAGCCGATGCTGCGGTAAATTGTAAGACGCACCTAATTGATATTTTGGTGCGGGGGGATGTGGCCGGGATATTGGGGAAATACAATGGGAAATTTCTCGAAAATCAGCGGTTTTGTATTACACAGGCCGGATTTCATCCAGGAATCATAGCGCCCTTGATCCGATTGCCCAAAACCCATTTTGATTCCTACGAAGAGGCAAATGTGGGCCTTGCCATGGATGCCGTTTTTGGGAAACCCCAATCCACATATGAAATCATAGATGAAGTAATGGATGGAAACCCGAAAACTTTAGAAAATGGGGTTTGGCAGAAGGCAACTCATCGGGATTCAAAAAGCTTTCAATTTGATTCTTTTGGGAGAAAAATGTGTTTTCCCATGAGGATGCAGGAGGTATATGGCCTGGAAAAGGAATTGGGATTGGGTCGTATGGGGGTTTATGCGTCCGGTTTTAGCAGTTTTATAGACAATTTTGTATTTCCTTTGGCCGTTGTCCTGGGAAAACTGAGCAAAAAAATAAGTCGGCAACTATGTGGATGGCTTCTGTTCAAAGGCGCAAATAACGAGGTTGGGGAGGAAGCCAAGGCAGAAATTAAACTCCATGCCAAGGGAAAAGTGAAGGGAAGGCCAGAAAATTATGAAGTGTCCGTTTTTGCCAAAAACAGTTTTGACCTTACTGCTTTGTGTGTTGTAGCGTGCTTAAAACAGGTTTTCAATACACCTGGTTTACCTGGGGTCCATTTAATGGGAAATGTTGTGGACGAACGGCAGTTGTTCAAGGATTTAAAGGATTTTGGAATTGAAATCGGGTACAGCATATAAAAAGAGGAGGCTTTTTCCAAAACCTCCTCTCTTTCACCAAATCAAAGTTCAAACCAACCACCATCATCAAAAGTGGCGATGAATATCTAATACATTTCCAATAGGTATCGAATTAAATCTGTCGTAGTAACAATCCCAACCAGCTTGCCGTCATCCACTACCGGTAGTGCATGAAACTCCTTTTGTGCCAAAAACTGAGCGACTTCCTTAACGGTAGCATTAGGGGTGACGCTAACCACATCCTTGACCATTACCTGTTCAATGCTGAACATATTGTATACCATAGTGTCCACTTCATACTCGTCATCATCAATGGCATCGGCAAAACTGATCCGCATTAAATCCGTGTAGCTCAATATACCCAAGATCGTACCATCCCTTACTACGGGAATATGCCGTATACGATGCTTTTTAAATAGCTCTTCAGCGGTTACTAAATCATCTTTGGTACTCAAGGTGACCACATTGGTGGTCATTATTTGGGATATTGGAACATGTTTTTTCATGACAGTTAGCTTTTTAATTCTTATATGAAGTTACGTGTACTTCCTTTGGATTAACATGATAAAAGTCAGTCTTTTGGATAATATTTATGATGAATTACATCAAAAGTCCTTTCGACTCGCCTTGTATTTTAGACGAAGGATAGGGATAAGCGTCCAAAGTACAAGAACAAGCATGGAGACCCAGAAACCTAGTTGTGTTCCAAAAAATCTTTTGAAAATGGCACCTGTGTACCCCAATAATGCAGAAATGTCCAATTTCAATAAAATCAAGGTCCTGGAAAGGTCTATGGGATTTAGTGTGGTGGCGACCATGGAAAAGGTGTCCAAGGGATATTCTTCAAAAACAATGAGGGACAACAAAAAGATACCGTCATAAATAACGGCCATAAACAGCCAGAGTAAAACTGCATATCCAAAACCCTTGATTTTATTCTCATTGGAAATGGCGATATTAAAGGCCAATCCGGTAAAGATCAAAGTAAGGAATACACCAACCCCCAAAAGGAGTGAAAAATCAAAAATGGCATTGCTTCGCAGTAATCCATAGGCCATAAATGGAACGCCAAGGCCAACGGCCAAACTTAGGGATAGGGAACCCGCCACACCAAAGTACTGACCAAGGAAAATGTGCGAACGTTTAATGGGCTGCGCCAATAACAGTTCCGTAAATTCTTTGGAATTATAATAGTACATGGTTCCAAATATGGTCCCAATTAGCGGTACCAGGACAATGATAATGTTCATTAGGGTGATTACTGCCTTTGACAAGTCGCTATTGAGGAACAACAGTACAAAACCGAGGGCCAAATAGAAGAGAAAGTAAATGTAGCTCCAACGGCTCCGCACCAAATCGTAAAAACTGTATTTCAATACTTTACCCATCTTGTTCCGTTTTGGTCAATTCCGCAATGGCATGCTCCACATTTTGCTGGTTGGTTACTTTTTTTAAGGCGGCAATGGTTCCCTTAAAATATATTGTACCTTCCAAAAGATAGACTATCTCGTCCGCTACTTCTTCTACAAACTGCATGACATGGGAAGTAATAAGTAACGTTTTTCCGTTGGCCTTTTCCTTGGAAATAAGTTCCTTTAGTTTAATGAGGGCATTGGGATCCAATCCGGTATTGGGTTCGTCCAAAATAAGTAATTGGCTATTGAACATAAAGGCAAGGACCAGATTTACCTTCTGTTTGGTACCACCGGATAAGTTGGACAGCTTTTTGTCCAAATGGGGTTGCAGGGAAAACGTTGTAATCAACAGTTCCTCATTTCCTTCATCGTTCCTAAGGTCCTTGATCATTTTTATGAGTTCCCTCACCTTCAAGTTTCCTGGGAAATTTGCAATTTGTGGGAGGTAGTCTATTTGTTTTCGGTATTTCCATCCTTTTTCTATGGGTTTGCCAAGAACTTCTATTTTGCCCTTGTCTGGAAGTACCATACCCAAAATACTTTTGATCAAAGTGGTTTTTCCCGAGCCGTTGGGTCCTAAAATAGCATATATCCTTCCAGGTTCAATGGTAAGGTCAAGCCCTTTTAACACCTCATTTTTACCAAACTTTTTGTGCAAATCGGTAATCTGTATCATTGGCGTTTTTTCATCAAAGGTTGGGCGTCCTCTAAATTATCCGGAGTGAATACCGGGGACACTTTTTCCGAAAAATCAATAATGTCCATAAATAGACTCCTTAGCAGGACAATGGTCTCTGGGGTTTTATTGGCAATATAAGAAAACAGTTTTACCGGACGATAGGGAACATCCCCTGTGCCATCCCTATCCAAATCGTATCCCGTATAATCACTCCAATAATTGGATCGAAATTCATTGTCGTTCAATTTGCTGTTATAGGAAACGTCAAAAGAATTGTTCATAAAGTTATTGCCCGTAAATATATTGGTATAGCACGCCCCAATAACTCGAATGGCCCAACCGTTTTTTATGAAATCATTGTCTTTATAGGTAATTCTGTTCGATCCCTCAATACTGATGGCTACGGTGTTTTCCTCAAATGTATTGTTTTGAATGTCTGCATCATTGATCTCCTTTAACAGCATTCCATATGCGGCAGGCCCCCAATTTTTTCTAAAAGTGTTGTTTTGCATACTTATGTTCCTTGAAAACATGACGGCTACGCCCGCACCGTTTTCCTCAAAGGTGTTCTGGGAATACACGTCATTGTCCGAAAACATGAAATGTAGGCCGTAACGAAGGTTTTTGGTACTGGTGTTCTTTGTAATGGTAATATTATCTGAAAACTCCAGATAGATACCATCACGGGTACCTTGTACATGGTTATGGCTTACATCCACATAATGCGAATACCACAGTTGAATGCCATTGCCCGAGTTGTATTCATCTTTGGCATCTCCAATAATCTTATTGTGGTACACTTTGCCATTTGAGGATTTTTCCAAATAGATTCCGAAGAACAACTTTTCCAATACCACATTCTGAATGGTGAAATGTTCACTTTTGGTTACCCGTATGGCGGCAAAATCAGTCGTGTAGCTCACCCCAACATTAATGATAAATAGGCCGTCCACGGTTACATTGTCCGAAATAATCTTTATGATCTCCCCCTTTTTTTGGCCATCCACTATGGGATAGCCCTCCCCTTTTAAGGTCAAAGGTTTGTCAATAAGGATATCAAACTCGTAATAGGTTCCTTTTTTAACTAGAACGGTATCATAATCCTTGGCCAGGGCTATGGCCCCTTTAATGGATTTTACCGGGCAGGATTCACATACTTCTACGGTCTTGGCCGCAACGCCCCAAGTAAATAATAGGAAAAACCCAAACGCCAAGTAAAGGGATTTTCTCATTAACGAATAATAAGGAATTTGGAGTCTTCCAAAGCTTCTACCCAATGCGGTATGTTCTTGGGAAAACTAAATTCTTGTTGTTCCATCAGGTTTATGGGATTTCCCTCGATATAAAAGGTGATTTTACCTTCCATAACAATCAAATGGGCATCTTCATGGGATTTATGTGTGGGGAAAACGGCATTTTTGGCAATACTGATGCTCAACACTTCAAAACGACTACTTTTTACCAGTTGCTTGACCTGTACACCTTCAAAGGACTGATTGGCAATGGTATTATTTACATTGATGGTATACATGGATGTATTTTTAAAAGGTTACTTTCTAAACCTGGCCCTGAGTTCTTCCCAAGTAAAGATTTCCCCCTCATGTTCCTTCTGTGCCTTTTGGGCTTCCTCCAAGGTCTTGAAAGCCGTTAAATATTCCCCCATGGGACTCGGAATGCCTTCACTGATCAAAAACGTTGCCTTGGTGGCATCCATTAAATCCTCTGGGTCATGATAGGTATTGGTCAAAAGAAGGCCCATTTTCTGTGCTTCAACCTCGTTAAGGTGGTTTAACATACACTCGATGGCATCAAAGTTGAACACCTTTCCCTTTTTGGTGACCAGTTGGGAGGCATGTTGCTTATCCACAATGGTCATGCTACAAAAATGACAGGACGTTTCCCCGTAAATAATGGGCTTTGGGCCAATGGAGCACCCCAGGACAAAGAGCAACAGAAAATAGACGATCCCTTTTTTCATGTAGTGGCCATTTTTTTGGTCAGTGATTTTGTTGTTTTAGTACTGGTTTTACCCCCAATATATCCCGCAAAGAGGGTCAGGCACATACCTATAAACATTAAATACGCTCCTAACCTGGGATAGGAATAGGCATCAAAATTCAGCATTTTTTTATGACCCAACAGGGGAGGTTTGTAACTCATTGGGGTACCATCCGGATTTTGAAGTTTCATGATTGCATTGGGGTCTAGGTTTGTCCCATAATCCACCATCCAAGCATTAAAATCATACATACCCAAGATACCTAAAATGGTCATGACCACAAACCAGCCAAAAAACCAGGAAGGACCAAGTTTATCCACGAATCCCAGAAGACCAATTAGAATACCTATTGCTGCCATTCCGCCAATGACAATGGGAAACACGGTGAATTCCCACATATCTTCCGGCTTTGGAAGCGTTTTCATGCCGATATAGTGGTTAAGCCCATCTATGTTTTGGATATCAAACTCACTTTGACCCTGTAATCCATCAATATGGATATTTAGACCTAAAGGTTCAGGGTATTGTGGTGCTCCAAGCTCAATGTTCCACAAGGGAAAAACAAAGAGACCCAGCAACAAAGCTGAACCTATCATCATCAACACACTTGCTTTTTTCATTCTTTTGAATTTAAAAGCGGGCCGGGCCAATGGCACCAGACCCGCTTCTTCTTTATTGGTTAGTTGTTGTGTTATTCACCACCCAGTGACCATGAAAGATCAATATTGGAATTGGCCGGGGAAACCCTTACGTAACCTTGCATTTCCTGGTGAAGGGCCGAACAAAAATCCGTGCAATAAAATGGCCACACACCAACTTGTTTGGGTTCCCAAACCGAAGTTTTGGTCTGTCCGGGCATAATCAATAGCTCGGAAGTATTCTGTCCAATAATTGAGAATCCATGGGGAACATCAAAGTCCTGCTCATGGTTCGTAATATGGAAATACACCTTATCGCCAACTTTAATGCCTTCTATATTATCCGGGGTAAAGTGGCTGCGGATGGTACTCATATACACGTGTACCTCGTTACCATTACGCTCTACCCTGGCCTCTGAAGGATTGGTGACCGCATAAGGGTGTTTGTTTTCGTCCAGGCGATAGATTTTCTTGGATTTGGATGCCAATAATTCTGCCGGACATCCTGCTGCATAGTGTGGCTCCCCATGTGTTGGGAAATCATAGATCAACTCCATTTTTTCGCCCGATATGTCATAAATCTGTGCGGAGTGCTCCATTTCCGGACCTGTGGGCAGATAACGATCTTTGGTGATTTTGTTCATGGCCACCACATATTTACCAAATGGTTTACGTGAGTTTCCACCGGGAATCATTAAATGGCCCACTGAATAAAATGTTGGTTTTCTATCCACTACATCCCAAGTTTCCAATCTCCATTTCACCACTTCGGAAGAAATGAAGAACGTGGTGTAGGCATTTCCCCGCGCATCAAATTCGGTGTGTAATGGGCCTAAACCTCCACTTTTTACAATACCGGCCATGACATCATCAAAACTCAAAATGGGAATGCCATACGCTTCACCATCAAATTTTTTGCCTTCAATGGCAGCAAGCATTTTGGTAAAGGAATGAACGGTTAAATCGGCCGAAAGCTTACCGGAACCAATAATGTATTCACCGGAAGGATCAACATCGCACCCGTGGGGGGATTTTGGAGTGGGTAAGAAAAACACTGCATCCGGAACTTTGGTGGGGTCAACGGTAACGACCTCTTTTTTCATTGTTGAAGTTCCCGTATGGGTTTCATGGCTATAGATATTATGTGCATAGTTGGTAGCCATTTTCTCCCCGCCACCGTTATTCACATATTCTTCAATCTTTTTCCAGTTAATGGCAGCTATAAAATCCTTGTCATTTTGGGAGGAGTTAACTTCCATTAAGGTATTTGCCTCCTCGGTATTGTAGGTGCTAAAGAAGTGCCATCCATGTGATTTTCCACGGCCGGGGTGGGAAAGGTCGTAATTGAAACCTGGCATTAATACCTGAAATTTCAAATCCAGGCGGCCGGTTTCCGGATCTACACTTATAAAACTAAGCGCACCTTTAAAGTTTCCCTTGTACTCATTAATGGGCATATCCCGTTGTGGAACAGGTACGGCGAAGCGCGTTCCTGCGATAACATACTCTGTATTTTCGGTAATAAATGCCGAACTATGGTTACCACCACTATTGGGTATTTCAATAATTTCCTCGGTTTCAAAAGTTTCCAAACTTATACGGGCGATACGTGGGGTATTGTTACCGTTTACAAAAACCCATCGACCATCCAACTCCCCGTTGGTTTGGGAAATATCGGGGTGGTGCAAATCGTCCCAAGGTACAAACCCAAAAGAGGTATTCAACATGGGTTTGGTCTCTTCAGAATATCCATATCCCGAAGTTGGGAACTGGGAGAACACTGGAATTTCCTTGAACATACGTCCAGAGGGAAGTCCATAAACCGTCAAGTTTCCGCTATATCCCCCTGAAAGGAAGGCATAGAACTCATCTTGTTCACCCGGTGCAACATACACCTTTTCGGCGGCGGATGATGCCAGGGCACCACTGGTATTTGGACCAGCGGCCTGATTACAGCCCATATAAAGTAGGGTTGCACCCAAAAGACCGCCAATAACATAATAGATTTTTTTCATTGTCTTATTGTATTTATTGGTATTTAGCTATTTACTCTTCGGAAGGTGGTAGGATAACCTTATCCACTACGTGTACAATTCCATTTCCGCCACTAACACTGCCAAGAATTTTGGCCCCACCCACATAAACGTCTTCACCTTTAACCTCAATTAGTGCATCCTGGCCATTGGCTTGCCCAAGCTTTTTGAATTTTTTCAAAAATTCCTTTGAATAGTTGCCCGGGGTTACATGATGCTTTAAAATGTTGGCCAGTGCATCCTTGTTTTCGGGTTTTAGGAGGTTTTCCACCGTCCCTTCGGGCAGGGCGGCAAAGGCATCATTGGTTGGTGCAAACACCATTAAGGGTCCGGCATTAACAAGGGCATTCTCCAGATCGGCAGCTTGCACGGCAGCCACCAAAGTAGTGTGGTCCTGTGAACCAATGGCAATTTGCAGGACATTGGGAGTCGATTCATCGTTCTCTATAAATGCCTGCCCCTGTTCCTTTTTGGTTTCTATACCCACACCCTCCGTTGAATTGGAGGATTTATCGGTCTTGTTTGCGGAATTACAACCCACTGCCAAAAAAAGCAGTAGCAGCGGATAAACCAAAAATTTAAGTCGGGTCGTTGCTTTCATATGATAAAAAATTTAGAGTGTTCTAAAAAATTCCAGGAGGGAACGGGTTTGTTCCACGGTAAGGTTTTGGTTGGACATGGCGGCGCCGTTGAATTCCACCAACAAATCCTTGGCACAACGGTCCTCCTCAACCATGAGCTGGGGATCCAGGATCATGTTCATTACCCATTCAGGACTCCTGCGTTCCAAAATGCCCTGCATTTTTGGACCAATAAAACGCTTGTCCGTTCTATGGCAGGCCGTACAATTGGTCTTGAAGAGTTCACCGCCCGCATTTGCCATGGCCTGGTCTATTTCCGGGTCCAAGGTAATGTCCTTGATCTGCCCAACCCCTTTGTTGTCCAGGGTTATGCGTTGGGAGGCAGGAACATCGTTGGTTTCAGGAGTACTTTGTTCTACTTTTTCGGGAGATTTTTTCCTATTTACACTAAAACCTTCTTCTTTTTTTTCCGTTTTACCTCCACATCCAACAAGGATTAAAGCAAACAAGCAAGCTAAAATTGAAATATTGATTTTCATGGGCGGGATTTTTAAGAATTGCCCAAAAATAATGGTGGTTATTTATGAAAAATATGATTTATGTCATATAAAGGATAAAAATGTCTTTTAATCTTTACATTTGGAAAAAGTATTATGCTCTCGAATTCTTCCAAATATGCCCTAAAAGGGGTTTTATACCTAGCGGTCAATGCCAGCGAATCCAAAAAAATTCTTGCAAAGGATGTTGCAAAACCAATTAATGCCCCTACGGCGTACACGGCCAAGTTGCTTCAGGAATTGGGAAGACATGGGATTGTTTCTTCGGTCAAAGGGCCATATGGTGGTTTTTATTTGACCGAAGAAAATATGGAAACCCAATTGATCAAAATTGTTGACGTAATTGATGGGGAACAACGCCTACGGTCCTGTATGTTGAGTATAGCCGAATGCGATGAAGAGAATCCATGTCCCCTTCATCATTTGATTGGGGATATTAAGAACATCTTCATCAAGAATTTGGAGGAAACCACAATTTCCCAAATGGTCACCGAGATAGGCAAAGGAAAATGCGTATTACCATTATAGTATTAAGACAACCTTACTATTCCCAACTTTAAAACATCACCTATATTATGGGCTTCGGGAATATGGTTTACTTCAGTTTCCACACACTTTTTTCAAACGATGCTGTCATTCCGAACTTGATGCGGAATCCACGGTATTTCCTGAGCAAATGGATTTCTGCCTTCCCTTCGACTCACCTCCCGCGCGAAACGTTCAGGGTGATGCAGGAATGACGACTTATCGGTTTACAGGGAATTTCATTGTTTTGTTGGGAACTCTGGACTTCAAATCCAAAGGGGTTTCTTCGGAAACCTAACCTCCTACATTTTCTAGTTGTAGTTTGTTCCATTTTTCCGATGTTCGCTTGTTTGGATTCCAAAAAAGAAGACGATGGGCCAACTATCGAAGAAGTTGATGGTCAAGCTACTCTGACCTGCTCCCAGTACCCTTAGGATGGGTTTAGTTATGAAGGGTGTCACTAAATGCGCTTGCGTCAATTGCCCAAAACATTGTTAGTGGCCATTGGTGATCGCACAAAAACCAGATCTTTTGAAATAAGAAGTACTTTTTCAAAAGATCTGGTTTAGTGTGTAAGGCAGGTGCCTTTGCTAAAAAACAAAATTTAAGGACGCAAAGGCGTTACGTCCGGGAGCAAAAATGGGAATATTGTTTCCCCTTACCGAGCGATTTAAATGTTCATAATAGTTATCGTCAAAAATATTGTTCACACCCGCGGTGAGTCGAGTCGCCTTTGTCAATTGATACGCCAATTGCACATTCAGTAAAGAAAAGGAAGGGGTTTCCGTTTCTCCAAACTCTGTGGATATCCGCGACTGTCGCAGGACATGTCTAAAAGTAAGTTCAGGTTTTAGTTTACCATCAAAATAGTCTCCGATCAAGACATATCTAAAATCCAAAGGGGCAATTTCCGGCAATGGCTCATCACGTTCCAAATCCTGGGCATAGGTATAGGCCATACCCACCTGGTGTTGAAGGCCGACCAACAATTGTTGTTTCCAATTAATTTCTATCCCGGTCTTAAATGCATCCTCAATATTCACAAATTTCCTGACACCGGGGCTATTGGGTAATCTTGGTGACAGCTCGGAATCGATAAAAGAAGATATGAAGTCCTGTAAATACCCGGCAAATAGGTCTACTCCCAGATTGCTATGGGTACCCGTCCATTGAAAGGAAAGATCCAACTGATTATTGACTTCCGGATCAAGTTGGGGATTGCCCAATAGTTCGAAGGGATCTTGGCCTACCGGAAAATAATTAATGAAGCGTTCCGTGAGGCCTGCACTGCGTTGCGCACGTCCCAACCAAAGTCCCATAACCAAATCCTTCCCAATAGTTGTTGTGGCCCCCAGGCTAAAACTTGGATTAAATTGGGTTATCTGCGCATCTCCATTGACCTGGGCAAATTCATCGGCAGGATCATTGGTGTTTGCGCTATTCACTTCCAATCTTGTGGAGAAAACGAATTGGATGTTTTTTGGTTTAAAATGGTATTCGGCAAAAACACTACTTTTTGTAATAAAGCCATCTTGCCAAGCATTATCTTCAAAGGTACGTCCGGCATTAGGACCCATCAAGAATTCGCGAACCCTTGTACCTTCGGCACCTTCACGCCTGAAATCGGCCCCTGCAAAAAGGTTCGATTTTTCAAAATCCCAGATACCTTCGGTCCTGCCTCCATAATTATAAGTTGTGGCGTTGGTTTCGGCATTCAGCATTCTGGGATCAAGAGGTTTAAGGAGATTGTCCATTAAATGATCGACAAATGAGGCAAAAACCGTGGTGTTCCAGGAACTCAAGCTCCTGTTTTCAAAAGTAACATCATGCTTGGCATTGAACAGCCAGGTGTCGTCAGTCCTCAGGTCCATGGGCAGAGCTGGAAAATCGGCGTCCCTGGCTATATTATAGATTGCCGATAACCGTAATTGATGGTCATCGGAAATGTTGAATCCTAAATTGGTGCCAAAACTACCACGGTTAAAATCCGCTGCTACGACCTGACCGTTACCGGAAGTATAATCGTTGCCCTGGGACCATGAACCAAATAAAGCGATATCGTGATTTTCCCCACTAAAACCCAATTTCCCCTCATTTCTAAGAACTGTACCATTGCCCTCATATCCGCTGGATACGCGGCCATAGAGCGCATCTTCTTCCGTGAAACGTAGCTTGGTGGGAATAAAATTTATGGTAGCCCCAAATCCTGTCCCAAACCTAAGGGCGTGGGGACCTTTGAGTACTTCTATGCGATCTAACATGTTTGGTGCCATTTGACTGGTAGGGGGATCCATGCGGTTTGGACAGGCCGCCGTTGCGCCCTGGGCCCCATTGAGTACTATATTTAATTGATCATACTTAAAACCCCTAAAAACGGGATCAAAGCCATAGTTGCCCCCCTTGCGAATGCTATTTAATGCAGGGTTTTGATTCAATACGGACGCACCGTCGTGGGCCAATTGTTCCTGGTAGTCCAATTTTACCTTGTCCGCAGGTTTTTCATTGGGCCTTAGGGCAATTACCGTTACCGGATATAGATTTACCGTAATACTTTGTTGGTAAAGCACCTTTTCACGAATCATTTTCAAAACGGCATCATTATTCAATGCCCATTTTCCATAGTTGATGTGTGATAAGTACAAAGTTCCTCCTTCATTATATGCGAACTGAAAATTTCCGTTTTCATCCGTTGTTCCGTTTTGTTGGCCGTATTCAAAGGTTGCGCCTACAATGGGCATGGCATTGTCCTTGTCCAACAATTTTATGGTCTTGGTTTCTTGGGCCATGGATAAAAACCCCATGTGGTAAATAAGGGCAACCAACAGCCCTTTGCAAACTGATTGTATAAAATTCATTATTGTTATTTGATAATTCGACTGTTCCGAGTAGTTTAGGCTTTATGTCGCCTAAGGGACTGGTACCGGGTTTCGGTTTTTAGGACAGCTCAGGGGGGTGAATTATCTTGAACACAAGAAGAAGGGCACGCAAGTTTTGCGAAAATCCAATCGGATTGTTCTTATGATGGGCCCTTATTTCAAAATCAATAAAATTAGAAGTGATACCAATTGGCAATAGCAATGGGATTTCCAGCATTTGCAGTTCACCAAATGGATTCTTGTGATTGTTTCTGGATTCTTCGGCCAACATTTTGGATAAATAGCATTTGCCATCACATTCCAGTTGGGGCCTGTTTTTGTTTTCACAGAGGTTGGTGACGATATAATCGTAATTGATAATGTATTCTGCTATGGGCCATAACGGTTTTACCATCATGATAAAAATGAGCGGTATGGCCATAAGCTGTTTCACGCTTCAAAAGTAGGGGGTATACGGAAGGGAAAAACTGACTTTTATCATATAAAAGATAAAAATATCCTTTTTTAAAAACCCTTGCTGTCATGACAGCAAGGGTCCTAAAAATACTCAGTTTAGTTAGTTATAGTTTAAAGGTAACCACAGGTATTTTACTGTGGTTGGCAATATCCTCTCCAATACTTCCCATAAAAAAGTGGGAAAGTCCCTGCCTTCCATGCGTTGGTATTCCAATTAAATCGGCAGCATTGGATTCTGCATAATTCAGGACACCTTTTTCAACGCTATAATCGTTATAGATATCGACTTCCAATCCCAACATGGCGATATTCAAAAATTTGGAAATACGACTGTAGGCATCTTCCGTACTTAGAAAGGCATCTGCGGGTGTATTGATGTATACCAGTTTAAGTTCTGCACCCAGTAATTTGGCAAATTCAACGGCCTTTTTCACTGCTGGTACGCTTTCTTCCTTAAAATCACTTGCGAAAATAAAACGTTCGGCCTTGAAGTTTTCCACTTCTCCCTTAACTACCAAAACCGGGATTTCGGAGCTGCGCACCACGCGTTCCGTATTGGAGCCAATAAATAGTTCCTGAAGGCCATCCGTGCCGTGCGATCCCATCACGATCAAATCAATTTCGTGCTTTTCGGCCACACTATTGATTTCGCTAAGTACCTTATAATGCTTAATGATAGGAGTAACGTTTACGCCCTTTAAATAGTCTTTGGCCAGAAATTCCGAAAAACGTTTTTCCGTAAGCTTCATTAGGTGGACAATATGCTCTTGGGGCAAATACTCGCCACTGCTCATAATGGCAGGGGAAAGTTCCAGCATATGGAGCACAAACAGTTCCGAATCAATTTTTTTGGCCAAGTTGGCCGCTACTTTTAGGGCAACTTCGGATTGTTCCGAAAAATCTATGGGTACAATTATACTTTTCATTTTTATAAGATTTAGGACCTATCAATGGACAGGTGGATTAGACAGTCATGGAAAACAGGCGGGTTTCCGGCTGCTTTCGGTGTAATTTTAGATCAAATGCCATACTTATATTTCTAATGAATGGTCTTCCTTTTTCAGTAACTTCAATGCTATTGGAACCCATACGGACCAATCCATCCGTCTCCAATTCGCGCAAGTTGTCCATAATGTGGCCAAAGTCCAAATGTTGGGTCTGTTCAACTTCCCAAGAGGTGTTAAAGTGGCACATTAAATTTAAAATGTGTTTGCGGATCAATTTGTCCTCATCATTCAAAATATGTCCGCGATACACAGGAACAATATCGTGAGCAATTAAATGTTGGTATTCTTCAATACTCTTCACATTTTGGGCAAAAGCATGCCAACTGTCGCTTATGCTGCTTGCCCCAAGTCCAATCATTAACTGGGTTTTGGAAGGGGTGTATCCCATAAAGTTCCGGTGTAGGGTCCCTTTCTTAATGGCTAGGTAAAGGTCATCCGATTCCACCGCAAAATGATCCATTCCAATTTCCTTGTAGCCTTTGGCCAACAACCACTGTTTCCCAATTTCATACTGCAGTTTTTTATCCTCCGTATTGGGAAGGTCACTATCCAGGTATCCGCGTTGTCCGTTTCCCTTTCGCCAGGGAACATGGGCATAGCTATAAAAGGCGATACGATCGGGCCTTACTATGTTGGTATGCTCAATGGTGTTCTTCACATCATCCACGGATTGGAATGGCAATCCATAGACCAAATCGTGCCCAACGGAGGTATAACCAACCTCCCTTGCCATTTCCGTTACGGACTTCACCTTTTCGAAAGGTTGTATCCGATTTATGGCCAACTGTACGTTTTCGTTATAATCCTGTACACCAAAGCAAACCCTTCTAAATCCCAGATCGTAGAGGGCCCGTAAGTGTGCTTTGGTCGTATTGTTCGGGTGGCCTTCAAAGCTTAGTTCGGCGTCGGGGGCCCTATCGGCAAACCTAAATATACCATTGATGAGGCGGGTCAGGTTTTCCGGTGAAAAAAAAGTGGGTGTTCCTCCACCAAGATGCAGTTCCTTGATCAAAGGTTTTTTCCCAAGAATATCCCGGTAAAGTACCCATTCCTTAAGTAGTGTATTGATATAAGGTGCTTCCACCTCATGTTTTTTGGTAATCCTTTTATGGCAACCACAAAAAGTGCACATACTTTCACAAAAGGGGAGATGGATATAAACACTTATGCCTTCTTTCCCAGACTCGTCAAAGCGTTGCCTTACACTTTCCTTCCATTTTTTACCGGAGAAATAATCCCCATCCCAGTACGGGACAGTTGGATAACTGGTATAACGCGGGCCGGGAACATTATATTTGCTCGTTAAATTGCACATACCTGTTCAATATACTTCCAAAAGTATCGGCGTTCAACCAAAGAAAATATGATAAATGTCATTTCGGCATATTTTCAAAGCCTCTAGGCTGATAATTGTCATGTTTTCAACGCCTACGGATCGTTAGATTTGTTAAAAAGAAGCTCCTTATGGGAGAAATGATTAAAAACAATACGAAGGACATTGTGGAACGAATGGCCTTTGTACAACATTTAATAGACGATATTAAGGCACTTGAGCTTTTACTGGAAAGAGGGCTTTTTGAAGATGATATCGTTCGTATTGGAGCAGAACAGGAGCTCTGTCTTATAGATGAGGACTATAGGCCGTTTGGGGTGAACCTGGAATTGTTGGATGCTATCAATGATGCGCATTTTACTACTGAATTAGCAAGTTATAATATTGAGATCAACCTGGATCCCTTTGAACTAAAAGGGAATTGTTTTTCATTGGTTGAGGACCAATTGCGTAGATTACTTGAAAAGGCAGCTAAAAAGGCGAAGGGATTGAATGCAAAACTATTGCTGGCCGGAATTTTGCCCACCATTGGTAAAAAGGAGGTTGGACTGGATCATTTGACCCCCATACCACGGTATTTTGCATTGAATGAAATGCTAAAAACCTATAAGGGAGGCGATTTTAATCTCAAAATCCGTGGGGTGGATGAACTGTTCCTAAGACATGATTCCGTGATGTTTGAGGCCTGTAATACAAGCTTCCAATTGCACCTTCAGATACCTTCGCACGATTTTGTGCAAAGCTATAACTGGGCCCAGGCCATAGCTGGCCCCGTACTTTCGGTCTGCTGCAACTCTCCACTGCTCATGGGCAGGGAGTTATGGAAAGAAACCAGGATAGCCTTGTTCCAACAAAGTCTGGATACCCGAAAAACGGCCTCGGCCCTTCGTAATCAAACGCCAAGGGTCGGCTTTGGGGACCATTGGGAAAAAGGCGATGTGGCGGAAATATTTAAGCAGGATATTTCCAAACACCGTATATTATTGACCAAACCCATTGAGCAGAATTCCCTTGAAAAGTTGAACAATGGGGAGATACCCAAACTGCCTGCACTTTGTTTGCACAATGGAACGGTCTATCGGTGGAACAGGGCCTGCTATGGTGTTGGCAATGGGAAGCCCCATCTTAGAATCGAAAATAGATATATCCCTTCCGGGCCTTCCGTATTGGACGAGATAGCAAACTTTGCTTTTTGGGTTGGATTGATGAAGGGTCGTCCAAAAGCCTTTGATGATATGCCATCCCAAATGGATTTTAAGGCTGCGAAAACCAATTTTATCAAGGCTGCGAGATCTGGAAAAGAGACCTTGTTTTCCTGGTGCGGTGAATCGTATACCGCCAAGAAATTGGTTTTGAACAAACTTTTGCCCATCGCTTATAAGGGGCTACATAGATGTGGTGTGGATGATGAGGACGTAGAACGTCTTTTGGGCATAATTGAGGCCAGGACCAAAGGCAGGACGGGGGAGCAGTGGCAGGTGGCCAACCTAAGAAAACTGAAGAAAAAGTTCAAAACGGATAAGTCACTCGTGCTATTGACCAAGAAAATGGTGGAGAATCAGACCAATAACCTTCCCATCCATAAGTGGGAAGATATTCATCTGGAAAAGGTTAAACGCACCCCTAGATTGGTCAAGGAATTAATGACCACCCATCTGTTGAAACTGAATGAGGATGACTATGTGAGTATGGCAAAGGCCATTATGGAATGGAATGGAATCCATCATATCCCGGTGGAAAATGATCACGGGGAATTGGCAGGGCTTCTTACCTGGGGGTATTTGGAATCTTTGGAAAAAGAAGTCAATTTTGAGAGTACCGTAGTGTCGGATGTTATGATAAAAGATGTCATTACCATTTCGCCAGAATCAGAAGTTTCCCTAGCTTTAGCATCCATGGAAACAAATAAAATTGGTTGTCTTCCGGTAGTTTTGGACAATACTTTGGTAGGAATTCTCAGTAAAACAGATTTTTCTTAATGCCCCAACCTGTTACAACAATAAATGGGACCTCTAAAGAGGTGCATAGGATTATTGGCCATATTAAAGGAGAAGTTCCAGGCCCAACGGTAGTATTTTTTGGGGGCATTCATGGAAACGAGCCTGCCGGGGTCAAAGCCTTGCAGCATGTTTTCTCCGAGATGGAAGACGGATCGGCCCATTTTTCCGGTGAATTTTTTGGTATTGCCGGTAATTTATCGGCACTGCCCATAGATGCCCGTTTTATTGATGAAGACTTGAACAGGATATGGTTTCCCCATAGAATGGAAAGTCTGTCCTCGCCAAAGCCTTCCAGAAGTATTGAGGAGAAAGAGATGCTGTCTTTGCATACCTTGATCAATCAGATTTTGGAAACCGCTTCCCCACCATTTTACTTCATTGATTTACACACAACTTCCGGTGAAACGGAACCTTTTATTGTCATGAATGATAGCCTGTTGAACCGGAGATTCACCAGAAACTTTCCCCTGCCGAGTATTCTTGGTATTGAAGAGTACTTAACAGGGGCCTTACTGAGTTATATCAACGATTTGGGTTATGTGGCCTTTGGTTTTGAAAGTGGACAACATGGCGATATCAAAGCCATCGTAAACGCGGAAAACTTTATTTGGTATACCCTGGGGCTCACCGGGTATTGCCCCATGCCCAAGCAAGAGCTCAAGACCTTGCGGATGAAGCTGAATAAGTCCAGGACCCCAAAACGTTTCTTTGAAATCTACTATCAGTATCTAATTAAAGAGGGCGAGGAATTTGAAATGCTCCCAGGTTTTATCAATTTTCAAACCGTACCCAAGGGCACTACAATTTCCATGGCCCAAGGCGCTTCAATAACCACGGACAAAAGTAGGCAATTGTTCATGCCGCTTTACCAAGATAAGGGTTACGAAGGCTTTTACTTTATTAGGAGCATCCCTTACTTTTTCCTGTGGTTGTCAAAATATCTTAGAAAGTTAAGGTTTGATGATTTTTTGGCCTTATTGCCAGGGGTGAAATGGGCGTCTGCCAAAAAGGATGCGCTTTATGTGGACAAACGGATTGCCCGATTTTTTGCAAAGTCCTTTTTCCACTTACTGGGATACAGGACCCGGGAGATGGATAAAACCCATCTGGTCTTAAAAAACAGGGAACGCAATTCCAAGGCCACGGACTATCAAAAAGCGCCATGGCAATAAAAAAGCCCCGAAGCTTTTAAAGACTCCGGGGCCAAAATGAATGTTATGGAAACCCAGCTATTGCATCATAAAATTAATAGGGATACTATAGCCAACTTTTGCTGGACGGCCACGCTGCATTCCCGGCTTCATCTGTGGAAGTGAAGCTATGATCCGAACAGCTTCCTCTTCCAAAAGGCGGTCTGGTCCACGTTTTCTAATGCCGGAAACTTTACCGGTTCCATCAATTTCGAACTGTACGAAGACCCTTCCACTTATGCCCATTTCCAAGGCAGTTTTCGGATAATTAAAATTCTTTTGAATATGTTCCTGGATTTTTCGGTTAAAGCAAGCTTTACGTTCCGCTTCACTGCCCAGGTTTTCACAGCCTGGAAATACGGGAACGTTTTCAATAACCGCAAATGGAACCAAAATCTCTTCCTCTTCCTCCCCAACATCAACATCATCAACACTAACAACCTCCTCTACAAACGTATCCTGGCTACTCTCGGTACTTTCAATGATGGTCTCTTCCACTTCCTCAATATCCTCTACAACTTCTATCACATCAGGAGTTGTTGGTGGCGGTGGAGGTGGAGGTGTCTTTATGAGTTCAGTGATGGGCACTTCTTCATCCATTTCATCCATTACATTCAATACATTGACGAATTCTTCATCGGAGACATAGGTTTTGTGCTCCAACATCCGCCAAGTGGCAAACAATACTATAGTCAGCCCAATTACAAAATATAGGCCACTATTTCGATTTAGATCGGCTTTTGGGTTTTTCTTGACTTCCATGACATTTAACATTTATTTGTTGATAAAAGTAGAATTCATATGCCGGAAAAAACATGATATTTATCAAGTTTCCAATTTTATGGCCCCTATTTTGAGGAATCAGCAAAATCTGACTGGGTGAGATCCTCCGGATTTCTTTTGAAGAATAGGGTTTTTAAGTGCACGGCTACCCTTAGTCTGTCGAAATTTTTTTTGCCCACATGGGTTTTAAAATACCCGAACTCCATGGAAACATCCTTACCTAGTTTTCTCCCAATACCCACAAAAAATCGGTTTTGGTCAATATAGAGTTCATCAAAATTGAAAAAGGGTTCGTCCGTACATTTAATATAATAGGTAGTGCCAAGTCTTTGTTTAAAACCAAGTCTATAGCGTAATCTGGTGTTAAAGATGTTTTCGGTGGGTTTGTCGATCCACCGATGTTCCATCCGCAACCTATGTTGTAGTGTTCCCGTTTTTATCGTGGCTTGCTCATAGACCCAGACCTGGGTGGTCAAGGTTTCGAATTCATGATGGTACAAAGGCTGTGAGTCGACGTAGGCAGTACCCAGGGTTAATTTTAAGGTAGGGCTTGTTTTATACGTCACTCCCGTCCTGACAAACCCAAATTCCGTTTGTTCGGCCAAATTCTCATAGCATAAAATGGCCACCACCGGTACACTCCATTTTTCGGATAGTTGGTTGTCCATGGAGAACACCATCCAGCTACCAATATCGGTCTTGGTGTTTTCTTGACCGCGGATACCCACGATCGCTAAAAGGAAAAAGGTTTGGAGTAAGAGACTTCGCAGCCTGTTTGGGGGTTTCACTGATGAATTTCCCATGCTATGTTGTTAAAAAACGGGCGCAAGTTCCCCCGCATATTTTTTGCAAATAATGACATCTATCATATGGTGTTATGAAAACTTTAAAATGAAATGAAAAACAGGAAACCTGATATCCATCATGTTTTAGGATTGGGATGGATTATACTTTTGGCTTTGGAATTGATCCAGTAATAGAAATTTCATAGGTATGAGCAGTATTAAAAAAATTATGGTTCCCTTCGATTTTACGGAACCGGCTATAGCAGCATTGGACTACACCCTGAGCTTTGTGGGGTATGATAATCCCATACAGATTACGGCACTATACGTTAGCACTACTGAAGTTAGCGATAGGGAGCGCAAAGAAGTCATGGAAAACTTTGCCAGGGAAGTATCCAACTTAAATAAGAGAACACATTGGCATCCGGAATTGTTGATTTCCCAAGGGGATTTGGAAGAGACCATTTTAAGGTCAAGGAGGGCCCAAAAGGCAGATTTGATCATTATGGGCACTTTGGGCGATTCCAGTGTGGGGGAACCGCTGACGAATACGTCACAATTGGTGCTGGACGCCGATTGCCCGGTTATATCCGTTCCATTTGGTACCCAAATCCAAAAGCCCCAGGCAATTGCCCTGGTATTGGGCAAGGAAGAAATAGAGGAACCCAAGGTTTTGGGATTACTATTGGATGTTGCCCGTTCCTTTAATGCCAAAGTACACGTATTAACCATCTATAAGGAGTCCATCTATGAAGAAAAGGTGATCGTTGAGACCAATGAAAGAACCTTGGAGTACTATTTGGAACATTTTTACGCCGAACACACTTTTGAAAAAAATGAAGATATAGAAAAAGGGATATTGGATTACATCGAAGAGAAAAACATTGACCTTTTGGCCATTTTGCCCAGAAACCATGCGAAAAAGACAAAACCTTCAGAAGGTCGTTTGACAAAATTACTGACCCTACATTCCAGTGTCCCCGTATTGACATTGGATTAATATGATGAAAGACTCCAAATGATTACACTTTTAATCATTCTTACCATAACGATTCTCCTCTTTATTTGGGGAAAGTTCCCACCAGATGTTGTAGCGTTAATTTCAATGATTACGCTCTTTCTCACGGGTATTTTGACCGCCGAGGAGGCGTTGAGTGGATTTAGCAATGCTACCGTAATTATGATTGCGGCCCTGTTTATTATTGGAGAAGGGCTTTCCAGAACAGGTTGGACGGCGATTGCCGGACAGCGCTTTGTGAGTTGGGCAAAAAAGAGTGTGCCTAAATTATTGGTTATTGTGACTTTAGGGGCAAGCGTGCTCTCAGGTTTTGTGAGTAACACAGGCACGGTGGCAGCTTTGCTTCCTGTTACCGTTTCCGCAGCATGGAATGCTGGGACCTTGCCCTCAAAGTTATTGATGCCCGTAGCGTTTGGTTCCAATACCGGTGGTTTATTGACCTTGACCGGGACCCCACCAAATATCATTGCCAGCAACACCCTTATTGAAAACAACCTGGAAGGATTTAGTTTTTTTGAGTTCTCCTTGATTGGCCTCCCTTTGTTACTTATCACCATTCTTTATTTCAGATATGTTGGCTATCGCCTGATGCCTTCGAATACCACAAAGGAAAAACCGGTGGATATTGATGTGGAAATGCATAAGTGGATTGAAAATTATAGTGTTGGCGATAACCTGTATCGATTGCGGATTCGTTCGATGTCCCCCCTTATCAATACCAAAATTGAGGACTGGGATTTTGAAGGAAAACACAATGTTTCCGTTATGAGGCTAAAAAGGAGGCACCCGAGTCCCTTGAAGCAAAAGGTTCCCCAATTTGTGGAATTGCCCGATCCGGATACCGAAATGCGGTATCATGATATCATTACCGTTAAGGGCCAGGCAGAGGATGTGGACAAATTGGTGCTTAAATTCTCCCTTGGTGTAATTCCTACGCCCGTAGAAATGGATACCTTAAAAAATGAGCTGATCAATCAGGAGGTTGGGATGGCAGAGATGTTCATCTCGCCAAACTCAATTTTTGTAGGTCGTGTAATCAATCTTGGGCATTACCTAAAACAAACGGGGGTACAACTATTGGCCGCCTCAAGGGACAATCGTCCTTTAACGGGGAAAATTAAAATGGAAGCCGGTGATGCTTTCGTTATCAGGGGGACATGGGAAAATATTGAAACCTTGAAATCCCTGTATGAAAACGTGGTTATCTCGGGAAGACCTGAGTCCATGGCAAAGAATGTGGCACAGTTGACCACTAGAAGTTATATCGCTATGGGCACCTTGATCTTATTGATCGCACTTTTGGTCTTTAAGGTGCTCCCCGGTGCAATGGCAGCCTTGATATGTGCAGGTATCATGATGTTGACCCGTTGTGTGCCGATAACCAAGGCGTACAAAGGAATCAGTTGGACCAGTGTGGTGATGATTGCTGCCATGATTCCCATGGGCTTGGCCCTCCAAAAGACGGGAGTTGCCCAAATGGCCGCGGAAGGATTGGTGGAGGTGCTGGGAAGCGTTCATCCCACGGCATTGTTGGCCGGTATTTTTCTATTGACCACAGCTTTTAGCCAAACGATAAACAATTCAGCTACAGCGGTCCTTATGGCCCCTATAGCCCTAATTGCGGCGAATTCCTTGGGAGTGTCTCCCAAACCCTATTTAATAACAGTGGCGGTAAGTGCATCAACAGCTTTTTTGACCCCTGTTGGAACCACAACCAACGCCATGGTATTATCCGCTGGCGGGTATTCTTTTATGGACTACGTAAGGGTCGGCGGGCCTTTACTGTTGCTCTTTTTTATAACCACGGTGTTGGTCGTACCGTTGGTCTGGAATTTTTGAACACGGCCTTTAAAAATATTTTGAAAGAAAAATTTAATTCATTTAACCAAATATAGAACTA